>LRTP01000625.1 GCA_001550305.1 Streptomyces diastatochromogenes | reverse complement strand
GGCCTGCGAGGGCACGGACACCTCGGCGGCCTCCTGCTCCGCGGCCGTACGGCGCCTGCGCCGCCCGGTGGGAGCGGCCGCACCGCCCTCGGTCGTGACCGGCTCCGCGGGGGCGACCTCGCTCTCCAGGAAGGCGTCCACGGAGGACCGCCGGGCCCGCCGCCTGCCACCGCCCTGGTTGCCGCCGTTCTGGTGCGAGGCCTGCTCGGGGAGGGCGATCTCGGCACCGGTCGACGCCGGGGCCTCGGGGGCCATCGCTCCGGCCCCGTCGCCGATCGGCACCTCCAGGACGAACGCGCTGCCGCTCATCCCCGGCACCTCGTGCGTCTGCAGCACGCCGCCGTGCGCGCGCACGATCCCGCGCACGATCGGCTCGTGCACCGGGTCTCCCCCGCTGTAGGGCCCGCGCACCTCGATCCGTACGACCTCGCCGCGCTGCGCCGCCGCCACGACGACGGTGTTGTCCATGTAGCCGCCCGCGGACACCGGCGCGTTGCCGGTCGCGTCGACTCCGGCCACGTCCGCGATGAGGTGCGCCAGCGCCTGCGCGAGCCGCTGCGGGTCGACCTCGGCCTCGATGGGCGGCGCGTGCACGGCGAACTGCACCCGCCCGGGCCCGATCAGTTCGACGGCCCCGTCGACACCGGCCGCGACGACCGCGTCCAGCATCACGTTCGTACGGACGATCTGCTCGGCCCCCGCGTCCAGCCGCTGATAGCCGAGCACGTTGTCGACGAGGGTCGTGATCCGCGAGTAGCCCGCCGCGAGGTGGTGAAGTACCTGGTTGGCCTCGGGCCACAGCTGGCCGGCGTCGTCGGCGGCGAGCTTGGAGAGCTCACCGCGCAGCTGGTCGAGGGGCCCGCGCAGGGACTGGCCGAGCACCGAGAGGAGCTGATCGTGCCGGGCGGTCAGTGCCTCGTAGCGGTCCTTCTCGCGCTCGCCGAGCGCCGCGTACCGCTCGTCGCCCGCGGCGAGTTCCTCCTCGTGGCGCTCGCTCACCTCGGCGAGCTCGGCGGCGTGCCGCTCGCGCAGCTCCGCCAGCTCCGCCGCGTGCTCCTCGCCGATCCGCTCGATCTCCTCCGCGTGCTGGGTGGCCTCGGCGTCCTTCTCCTCGACGAGGCTGTCGTACGGCCGTCGGTCGGTGAAGGTCATCACGGCGCCGACGAGCTGGTCCCCGTCACGCACCGGAGCGGTCGTCAGGTCGACCGGCACCTTGTCCCCGGACTTGGACCACAGCACCTGCCCGCGCACCCGGTGTTTGCGCCCGGAGCGCAGGGTGTCGGCGAGCGGGGACTCCTCGTACGCGAAGGGCTCGCCGTCCGCGCGCGAGTGAAGGATGAGGGCGTGCAGGTCCTGCCCGCCGAGATCACTGGCCCGATATCCCAGTATCTGGGCGGCCGCCGGATTGACGAGGACGACCCGCCCCTCCGTGTCCGTGCCCACGACACCCTCGGCCGCCGCGCGCAGGATCATCTCGGTCTGGCGTTGCGAACGCGCGAGTTCGGCCTCGGTGTCGACGGTGCCCGACAGATCGCGTACAACGAGCATGAGCAGCTCGTCAGGGGTGGGGCCGTAACTGTCGTAGGCCTGCTGGCCGTTCTCCAGGTTCGCGCTGGTGACCTCGACCGGGAACTCGCTGCCGTCGGTCCGCCGCGCGATCATCCTGGTCGGCTTGGTCCGCCCGCGCTGGTCGATCGTCTCGGGCCGCCGCATGGACCCGGGGATCAGCCTCGAGTCGAACTGCGGCAGCAGATCGAGCAGTCCCCGGCCCACCAGAGCCGTACCCGGGGCCTCGAAGGCCTCCAGGGCGATGGTGTTGGCGTTGACGACCGTGCCATTGGCGTTGACCAGCACCAACGCATCGGGCAGCGCGTCCAGTATGGCTGCGAGGCGAGCAGCGCCTCGGGATGGCCTGCTGCTCACGAGACGCTTCCTCCCTGTTACCGCACCTTGCCGACCGCGAGGGCCATCTTGCCAACCTGCCCGCAGCGTGTCACGCGAGGGAGTCTACGGGCAGAGGTTGCGCTCGCGGCGCCGGATGAGAGGGAGGTCGCACGCAGAAGAACGGAAGAACCTGTGACCGCGCATTTCATCCCTTCCCTCCCCACCTCGCCGAACCGTGGCGTCACCATGATCGAGCCGTGCCGCGGCTGTGGGCGGAGCCGGGGAGCAGGGGGACGAGGGCGTCCCAGCGCGCGACCTGGCAGCCGTCCGCCCGGTCGAACCGCGCGTCGACGGGCCGCCCGGCCCAGGTCCCGGTCACATGGGCGGTGGCCGGACCGCCGTACATCATCGTGCACATCGTGCCGGGCGCCACGGGGGCGAAGGGGTCCTTGCCCCACGTGGTCCGCTGGTCGAGCGTCGCGCACGCCTTGCCCACGTCGGGGTGACTGCCGCCATCGGGATGACACCGCAGCTCGTACGTCCCGTCGCGGCCTTCCGCGTGCTGGACGGTCACGGTCAGCCGGTCCCCGGAATCCTCGCCGCGGGCCGGCGGAGGCATCAGGCTCAGGGAGGCCGGTTCCGCGCGGGCGGCTCCGGCCTGGGCGACGGCGGGCAGGGCGGGTACGACGGACAGTGCCGCGACGGACGCGGCGGCGGTGAGGACGAGACGACGCAACATGACCTGACTAACGCGAGGGGCCCCGAGCGGTTGCGCGCGACCGACGCCTTCCCCCGCGCGTCTCAGAGGTTCGGCTCTCCGACTCTCCGGCTCACCGGCTCCTCGGGACTTTGCTCTGTGACCCGACTGCCTAGTACCGTGGGAGCCGATTGGTGACACCCCACCCGGCTGTGTCATCATCTGCACGCACCACTCGCGCTCGCGTGGGCGGTTGTGCGGGAGGCGTCGCCTAGTCCGGTCTATGGCGCCGCACTGCTAATGCGGTTTGGGCCTTAAAGCCCATCGAGGGTTCAAATCCCTCCGCCTCCGCGCCAAGATCCGAAGCCCCGGTCCACCTGGACCGGGGCTTCGGCGTTGAGCCCCTCTGGAGCGCGTTTGCCCAGCTCGCAAGGGGTGCGGCAAACGGATTTCACATGGCGGCGGCAGTCATGTAATGTTCTTCCTGTCGCCGCGAGCGGGCCGAAAGCCCGGGAAGCGGGACGAAGCAGGAGACAAGAAAACAAGCACTCGTAGCTTAACGGATAGAGCATCTGACTACGGATCAGAAGGTTGCAGGTTCGAATCCTGCCGAGTGCACACCAGACCAGAGGCCCCGTGGAGTGATCCACGGGGCCTCCGGCTTTTGCCTTGACGGCAGTGTTTGACGGCAACCGCTTCTGTTCTGTCCACGACCTCAACGGGAACACTGTTCGGCATGCCTGTCTCGCTGCATCACATCGTCATCGACGCCCACGACCTGCCCGCCCTGGCCCGGTTCTGGGCCGAGGTGCTGCGCTGGCGGATCCTGTCCGAGCGGGAGCGGGAGGTCGTGATCGGACCGGACGAGACGGCCCCGGTGGGAATCTGCTTCATGCCGGTGACCGACCGCAAGGTCGTCAAGAACCGCCTGCATCTCGATCTGACCTCCACGGCGGAGGACCGGGAAGCCGAGATCGAGCGAATCCTTGCCCTCGGCGCGCGCCGAGCGGACGTCGGGCAGAGCGGCGACGAGTCGTGGACCGTGCTCTCCGATCCGGAGGGGAACGAGTTCTGCGTGGTCCGTCCGAAGGAGACCCTCATCGGATAGTTCTGGGAGTCGATCAGACAGCTACCGGGACGCGCCGACCGCTCGCCACTGTCCTCTGCGAAAACCAACAACGGTGGGCCCGGCGTCGAATTCCCTCTCCATTCCATGAGGATCTCGATTACATGTGGATCGCGGAATGGGTCTGCGGTAATGGGGCCAGGTGTGCAGACGGCGCGCAGGCGGTTCAAAGGCCCCGGAGGGATCAGTCGGCACGGGTGGCGTGGGAGTGCGGGTTGTGGACGCTCGCGAGGAGTCGCTGGTACGTCTCATGCATGGGCTTCTCCTCCCCTTCGGGCTGAGAGAGATCATCTCGATGAAGTGGGCGTCGCCGGCGATGAGGCGGGCGGAACCCGCGGCGCCGTCAGGGGCGGAGAGACGCGCGTCGAGGCCCGGCCGGCCGTGGGCCGTGATCTTGTGGACGTCGGTGCTGGAGAGCTTGTGCGTGGGGGACTGGGTGCCCGCGTTGTAGCCGTCCACCAAGCCCCGAAGAGCGTCGTCGAGTTCCCCCTGGGCGGAGGGCAGGTCGAAGACCGCGAAGACGATGACCCCGTTGTCGGTCCGCACCTTGTAAAGGCGACCGTTCATTCCGTCCACGGCCTGGGTGAACTGCACGACCTCGGGCTTTCCGGGGAGCCGGAACTTGATGCCGCTCACGGCGTCGGTGGTCTCCACCCATTGCTTGGCGGAGGCGGGGTCGCCGTTCTGACGGTGAGCGTCGCGGTCGGAGGCGACCGTGGTGACGGTGGCCGTGTGCGGCGCCGCCGTGGCGGCCATCGCGCTGCTGGGCAACACCGCGCCTCCGGCGATCACGGTGGTCGAGGCGGCGAGCAGCAGAAGGCGCTGGAAATGGGAACGGCGAGTCATGGAAATTCACATCCCGTGGAAGTGGGGGGAGGGTGGAAAGTAGGTTTACGGATGGTCTGCGAATTACGGGTTTCCGGCCGTGCGTCGCATGTGTCCATTAGGCCCGGTGCTTTGCATCGGGTCATGCCCCTGAATCACGTGACGCGAGAAGTCGGGACTTGACCGATGCCGTTGGTCTGAGCACAATCCCCGGCCCGCACGCCGTCGCCGCGGCGGGCTTCCCGTGTGGGGGTGCTTGCGGGGAATCGATCCTGCTGTCGCCTATCGAGTGAACGTCATTGATTTCTACGGGAGTTGCATGCTTCCTCGCCTATTTTCCGGCGTGGAGGTGATGCTCGATGTACGAGCAGGACGCGATCGACGTCAACGACTTCGTGTTCGCGGCGACGGGGGCGCGGGTGCGGAGGCTGACGCTGGCGGACGGGGAGCACTGGTTCCCGGGGGCGGACCTGGCAAGGAATCTGGGGTACGCAAACACGAGGCAAGCCGTGCAGATGCATGTTGCTGCAAACTCGCAGAAACGTCTGGATGAGCTTGCAGGTGGTGTCTGTACAGCAGACACGTTGCGCAAACTTGCAGGTCACAGGCTGCAAAGGTCGATGAGGATGGTGAACCTCGAAGGGCTCGTCCAACTGGTCAACGGGTGCGCCAAGCCCGAGTGCGAGCCCTTCAAGGCCTGGGTGGCCGAGGTCGTCGTGACCATCCAGCGCGACGGCTGCTACGAACTCGAGCCGGCCCCCGTACAGCCCGCCCCCGGGGGTGGCGTCGCCTACGTCGTGCCCCAGCAGGTCGCCGATGCCATCGTGCGGCTCGAGGAGCGGAACATTCGGGCGGACGAGGAGTTCGCGGCGCGGGCGGCGGAGCGGAACGAATTGCTGGCCGAGCGCAATGCCCTGATCTCTGAGGGTAATCGGCTGGCGGCTCAACGGGAGCAGTTGATGGCCGAGAGGAATCAGCTGGTGCGGGAGTCGAACGGTGACTGGAGCGCCATGGCCCGGAACCAGGACGCGATGGCACGCAGCCAGGAAATGATCCTGCGGAGTCAGGAGGTGATCGCTCGCAGCCAGGAGGTGATCGCCCGGAGCCAGGACGCGATGGCGGTGGCCCTGGGGCGCATGGCCGAGTCGTTGGACCGGATCGCGGGGCGGATGGGGGCGGGCGGCGCGGGCCGGAAGCCGCCGGTGATGACTCCGCAGGAACTGCTGGCGGGGTGGCAGGCGAGGAACCTTGTCGTCACCGCGGATGTGCACGCCGTGGCGGCGTATCTCGCGCCCGCCCTCCTGCGAGGGAAGGCCCAGTACCGGCTGGAGGACATCGCCGGGCGGACCGGGCTGACGGTGGAGCGCGTGCATGACAGCGTGCGGATGCTGCTCAAGCGCGGATGTATGAAGCAGAGCGGGTGCGGGGCGGACGGGGCGCCGGTGTACGTGCTGCCTTAGGTGTACGTGCTGCCTTAGGGGGCGCCAGAGGGACGTCAAGGGGGCCAGGGAACGCGGAAGGATGTCGGGCGAACGACGCCGGACGAAGGAGAAGGGCCCGAAGTCGCATCCCATACTTGCGGCTTCGGGCCCTCTCCACGTTAGGTGAAGGCACGCCGGCTCAGTCGCCCTTCCGCAACTCCTCCAGGTATTCGCCCATCAGCCTTCCCGTGCGGGTGAACAAGTCGTACAGGACGGCGATTTCGGCGGGCGAGTAGTCGGAGAAGAGTTCGGTGACGCGGGCGTAGTGCGGCTCGTAGAGGGCCCTGACACGGGCGACCGCGTCCGGGTTCGCGGCCACGCGGACGCGGCGGCGGTCGTCGGGGTCGGGACGGCGGGTGACGTAGTCGGCGCGTTCGAGGCGGTTGAGGATCCCCGTGACGGCGCCCGTCGTGACATGGGCCCGCTCCGCGAGGTCGCCGGCCGTGAGCAGCGTGTCGCCCGCCTCCAGGACGAAGCCGAAGCACGTGAGGTCGGTGACGTTCAGGTTCAGCCGCTGGGCCATCTCCTGCTGGCCGATCATGCCCGTCGCGATGAGGTGGTCCATCGCGCTCAGCGCCTGGGCCGGAGTCGCGGGCGGGCGCGGCGTGCCCTGCTGCATGGGCATTTCCCTTAGTGCGTGAGATGTTTCTGGGGTAGATTTCTTAGCGTATGAGGGATTCTAGTCCCTCACATCACGAAACTCCGCTGTTCGGACAGAGGGAGGCAATACGTGAGCAAGCATGACGAGGGGCACACCCTCGCGGGCTGGATCGGATTCGGGATCGCCACCGTGGGGGTGGTGGGCATCGGGCTGGGGGTCTGCGCCGACAACGCCCTCGGCGAGTGGGGCGGGCTGGCGGTCGTGGCCGTGAGCGTGCTGGTCACCTGGGTGCTCCATCTCGCCGGATGGGGCAAGCCGCCCGGGCGGCGGCCGACCTCGGAGTGGGGACTGCGGGTCAGGGACCTCGGCGCGCGGCAGGGGCACCCCGGGTGCGTGGGGTGCCGGCTGGCGGGGCGCGGGCGGCCCGCGACCAGGTCGGACGTGGTTGTCGGCGGTAAGCCTGCGAGTGGTGAACCCGTGACCGAGTCCATCACCTGAACGGCTGCCCGGGCGGAGGCGGCTTGATCGCCGGCCCCGTTGTCGGTGGCAACGCCTACGCTCGTGAGTGATGGCACAGACGTGGAGATGTTCGGGTCTGCGGTGGTCTGCGGACGGCCCCGTGCTGATGTGGGGCGGCGGGCGGGGCAGTGCGCTGTCCTGGGGGAAGCGGGTGGCCTTTGGGGTGGTGGACGAGGGCGTACGGACGTGTGTGGGGGCGCGGGGGAACGCGTGTCCGGTGCGGGCGGTGGTGTCGGGACGGAGTGCGGGGGCCCGTTGTGAGGAGTGCGCGCGGCTGGATCGCGCGCACTCCGTGGCCGCCGACACGATGGCCGACGACCCGCGGCCCTACCGCGTGTACCTCGCGTGGTTCGGGCCCGGCATGGTCAAGGTCGGGATCACCGGGGCCGCGCGCGGGTCGGCTCGGCTGCTGGAGCAGGGGGCCGTCGTCTTCAGCTGGCTGGGGCAGGGGCCGTTGATGGCGGCGCGGCGGACCGAGGAGCTGCTGCGGGCAGCGCTCCGGGTGCCGGACCGGATCCCGTACGCCGAGAAGCGGGCGACACGGACTTCAGCGAGCGGTTCGCGCCGTTTCCGCGGGAGGCCGGGAACCGGCTCGTCGCCCTGGGGGACCGGGTCCTGCTGGGGACCGACTTCCCGAACATCCCCTATCCGTACGTGCACCAGCTGCACGCCCTCGAACGGCTCGGGCTGGGGGACGACTGGCTGAGGGCCGTCTGCTACGAGAACGGCGCTCGTCTCTTCGCGATCAGTCCCTGAACGCGACGCCCTGTCAGTCCGTGAGCGGACGCCCGATCAGTCCCTGAACGGGGCGCCCCGGAAAGCCCCTCGGGAACCTCGTGATCTTCCCAGGAGTTCCCTGAGAGGCACCTGTGTGTTTCTCAGGAAAATCACAGGTTCCCGAAAGCGCGTTCTCAGAGGACCCCGACAAGGTGTCCGCTATGACCACGACCTCGCCCCAGGGGCGCACCGAACTGCTGAGGCCGGACGGGAGCCCCGTCCGAGTGCTGGTAGTGGACGACGAGCTGTCGATCACCGAGCTGCTCTCCATGGCCCTTCGCTACGAAGGCTGGCAGATCCGCAGCGCGGGTGACGGACAGGGTGCGGTGCAGACCGCGCGCGAGTTTCGGCCCGACGCCGTTGTCCTCGACATGATGCTGCCGGACATGGACGGCCTCGCGGTCCTGGGGCGCCTGCGCCGCGATCTGCCCGACGTGCCCGTCCTCTTCCTCACGGCCAAGGACGCCGTCGAGGACCGCATCGCGGGGCTGACGGCCGGCGGCGACGACTACGTCACCAAGCCCTTCAGCCTCGAGGAGGTCGTGGCCCGGCTGCGCGGACTGATCCGCCGTTCCGGTGCCGCCGACCGGCGTTCCGACTCCGTGCTCGTCGTCGGCGACCTCACCCTCGACGAGGACAGCCACGAGGTCTCGCGTGCCGGGGAGAACATCCACCTCACCGCGACGGAGTTCGAACTCCTGCGGTTCCTCATGCGTAATCCTCGGCGCGTACTCAGCAAGGCACAGATACTCGACCGCGTGTGGTCGTACGACTTCGGCGGCCAGGCCAACGTCGTCGAGCTCTACATCTCGTACCTGCGTCGCAAGATCGACGCCGGACGTGAGCCGATGATCCACACCAGGCGTGGGGCCGGTTACCTGATCAAGCCCGCGGCGTCATGAGCGGGCGACGACGGCCGCGTAAGCAGGGGCGAGGACGACAGCCGCGCACGCTGCGGACGCGGCTCGTCGTCGCGTCCGTGGTGCTGATCGCCGTGGTCTGCGCGGTGATCAGCACGGTGACGACGCTTGCGTTGCGGTCGCACCTTTACGACCAGTTGGACGGGCAGCTGAAGGAGGTCGCCTCCCGCGCGTCCGGCTCGTTCGGTCCGCCCGGCGCGCAGCCCAAGAACGGCATCGGCGCGCCCGGTGGGCAGAGGGTGCAGTCGCGCCCGCCCGAACTCGAAGATTTCGTCACCAAGGGTCCGCAGCCCCCGGGCACCATCGCGGCCAAGGTGGTGAACGGTTCCATCACCGATGCCCGGCGCGGTGAGAAGTCCACGAGCGACCTCGAGATGAACGCAAAGACTCTCACCAAGGCACAGCTCGCGGCCCTCGGCTCCGTTTCCCAGGACGGCAAGCCGCACACCGTGGACATCCCCGGCGCGGGTGAGTACCGCGTCGAGTACAAGACCGGCGACAACGGCAACTACTACGTCGCCGTGCCGACCTCGGACGTCAACAGCACCATCAACACCCTGATCCTCGTCGAGGTCAGCGTCACCGCCGCCGGTCTCATCGCCGCCGGCATCGCAGGCAGCGTCCTCGTCGGGCTCGCCCTGCGCCCCCTGCGCAAGGTCGCCTCCACCGCCACCCGCGTCTCCGAACTCCCCCTGCACACCGGCGAGGTCACCCTCTACGAGCGGGTGCCGGAGTCCGAGGCCGACCCGCACACCGAGGTCGGCCAGGTCGGCGCCGCGCTCAACCGCATGCTCGACCACATCCACAGCGCCCTGCACGCACGCCAGCAGAGCGAGATGCGCGTACGGCAGTTCGTCGCGGACGCGAGTCATGAGCTGCGTACACCGCTCGCGTCGATCCGCGGTTATGCCGAGCTGACCAGACGCGGCCGTGAGGAGACCGGGCCCGACACCCGGCACGCCCTCGGCCGGATCGAGTCCGAGGCCGGGCGCATGACCCTGCTCGTCGAGGACCTGCTGCTGCTCGCGCGGCTGGACGCCGGACGCCCGCTCCAGTACGACCAGACCGATCTCGTACCGCTCGTCATCGACGCCGTGAGCGACGCCCGGGCGGCCGGACGCGACCACAACTGGCGGCTCGAACTGCCGGAGGAGCCCGCGCTGGTCCTCGCGGACGCCGCACGGCTGCAACAGGTCATGGTCAATCTCTTCGCGAACGCCAGAACGCACACCCCGCCCGGTACGACCGTCACCGCACGCGTGCACCGGCACGGACCGTGGCTGTGCGTGGACGTCCAGGACGACGGGCCCGGCATCCCGCCCGACCTGCTTCCGCGCGTCTTCGAACGCTTCGCGCGCGGTGATTCCTCGCGCTCCCGGTCCTCCGGCTCGACGGGCCTGGGACTGGCCATCGTGCAGGCCGTCGCGGCCGCGCACGGCGGAGCCGTCACCGTGGACAGCATGCCCGGACGGACGGTGTTCACCCTTCATCTGCCCGCGATCGCCGTCGATCCGTTCGTGGAAACAAAGGCGCAACTGTTCTCACAGGCACAGCACAGCGCCACCACATGGGTGCAACAGGGCGTGTGACGAGAGTCGTTCGCATGCGAACCGACTCTTCTCCCGGCAACCTGCCGGCGCGGGAGCACCTCCCGGCCGGGTCCGCCGGTACGCCTGTCCTGGACGTAGTGATCCCCGTTTACAACGAGGAGAAGGATCTCCAGCCGTGTGTGGTGAGACTGCACGAGCATCTCAAGCGCACCTTCCCGTACGCGTTCCGCATCACGGTCGCGGACAACGCCTCGACGGACACCACCCCTCAGGTGGCCGCACGGCTGGAGTCGGAGATACCGGAAGTCAGGTCCTTCCGGCTTGAGCAGAAGGGCCGCGGGCGCGCGCTGCGCACCGTGTGGTCGGCCTCGGACGCTCCGATCCTCGCCTACATGGACGTGGACCTGTCCACCGACCTCAACGCCCTCCTCCCGCTGGTGGCCCCGCTGATCTCGGGCCACTCGGACCTCGCGATCGGCTCCCGGCTCGCCCGCAGCTCGCGCGTGGTGCGCGGTGCCAAGCGGGAGTTCATCAGCCGCACCTACAACCTGATCCTGCGCGGCTCGCTGCAGGCCCGCTTCTCGGACGCGCAGTGCGGCTTCAAGGCGATCCGTCGCGATGTCGCCCAGGTACTGCTGCCGCTGATCGAGGACACCGGCTGGTTCTTCGACACCGAGATGCTGGTGCTCGCCGAGCGCGCCGGACTGCGCATCCACGAGGTGCCGGTCGACTGGGTCGACGACCCGAACTCGACCGTGCACATCGTGAAGACCGCGACCGACGACCTGAAGGGTGTGTGGCGCGTGGGGCGCGCCCTCGCCACCGGTTCACTCCCCCTCGACCGGCTCGCGCGCCCCTTCGGGGACGATCCGCGCGACCGCGACCTGACCGACGTACCCAAGGGTCTGGCCCGCCAGCTCGTCGGCTTCTGTGTGGTGGGCGTCCTGTCCACCCTCTTCTACCTGCTCCTGTACAGCGGCTTCCGCTCGTTCTCGGGCTCGCAGATCGCCAACGCGCTCGCTCTGCTCGTGTCGGCCGTCGCCAACACCGCGGCCAACCGCCGGCTGACCTTCGGCGTCCGCGGTCGCGGCAGCGCGGTCCGGCACCAGGCACAGGGCCTGGTCGTCTTCGGTATCGGCCTCGCCCTCACCAGCGGCTCGCTCGCCGCCCTGAACGCGGCGACGAGCAGCCCGGCGCACTCCACCGAACTCGCGGTGCTCATCGCCGCCAACCTCGCGGCGACCGTGCTGCGGTTCCTGCTCTTCCGCGCCTGGGTCTTCCCGGACCGGCGTGACGAGACGGAAGCCTCGACCGTCGTCGCCTCGCACAACCCGTCCTCGCACCACCCGTCCTCGCCCACCTACGGCACGACGACGGCGGCGCACCAGCAGCACCCGCAGCAGCTCCCGCACCAGCAGCACCCGCACACGCCGCTGCCCCAGCGCCCGAACGCGACGGCGCCCCAAGCTCCGTACACCAACTACGACCACAACCAGACCAACGAGTTCCGCGCCGGTGAAGCCGCGGACCGCACCTGGGGGGACGCAACCATGCAGCTGCAAGCGGTGCGCCCGCACGATCACGACCCGAGGGACACGAGGGACGCACGATGACGACTCAGTCCGATACGAGCCACCAGGGGGGCGCGAGCCCCTCCGGCGCCGAGCCCTCCTGGGGACCGCCGAGCTCGACGGCTCTGCAGGAGCCCGTGGCGCCGCCCACCGCGGCCCCCCGGTCCGGTGAGCCCAAGCAGCCGTTCTTCCACCGCGTCTGGCGCGGCCGGCCCGAGGACCCGCGCTGGGTGCGCCCCGCCTTCCTCGCCCTGCTCGTCGCCACCGGCCTGCTCTACCTCTACAACCTGAGCGCCTCCGGGTACGCCAACTCCTTCTACTCCGCGGCCGTCCAGGCCGGCAGCCAGAGCTGGAAGGCCCTCTTCTTCGGCTCGCTCGACTCGGCCAACGCCATCACCGTCGACAAACCCCCGGCCTCGCTGTGGCCGATGGCCCTGTCGGTACGGATCTTCGGTCTCAACTCGTGGGCGATCCTCGTCCCCGAGGTGCTGATGGGCGTCGCCACGGTCGGCGTCCTGTACGGGGCGCTGCGCCGTCGCTTCAGCCCAGCGGCCGGTCTGATCGCGGGTGCGGTGCTCGCGCTCACTCCCGTCGCCGCGCTCATGTTCCGGTTCAACAACCCGGACGCGATGCTCGCGCTGCTGATGACCGTCACGATCTACTGCGTGGTCCGCGCTCTGGAGGACGGCCGGACGAAGTGGCTGGTCTGGGCGGGTGTCGCGGTCGGCTTCGCGTTCCTCGCGAAGACCCTGCAGGCCTTCCTGATCCTGCCGCCGCTCGCGGTCGTGTACGCGGTCTGCGCGCCGGTGCAGCTCAGGAAGCGGTTCGCCCAGCTGGGTCTTTCGGCGGTGGCGATGGTCGTCGCCGGCGGTTGGTGGGTGGCGATCGTGGAGCTGTGGCCCGCGTCCTCCCGCCCGTACATCGGCGGCTCGCAGAACAACTCCTTCCTCGAGCTGACCTTCGGCTACAACGGCCTCGGCCGTATCAACGGCGACGAGACCGGCAGCGTCGGTGGTGGTGGCGGCGGTGGCGGTGGCACCGGCCAGTGGGGCGAGACCGGCTGGAACCGGATGTTCAACTCGGAGATCGGCAGCCAGATCGCATGGCTGCTGCCCGCCGCGCTGATCCTGTTCGTCGCGGGGATCGTGCTCACCCGCAAGGCCAGGCGGACCGACCTGACGCGCAGCTCGTTCCTCGCCTGGGGCGGCGCGCTGCTGATGACGGCGATCATCTTCAGCTACATGGCCGGCATCTTCCACCAGTACTACACGGTGGCCCTGGCCCCCTACATCGCGGCCGTCGTCGGCATGGGCGCGACGGTGCTGTGGGAGGAGCGGAGCAAGGTGTGGGCCTCGCTCACCCTCGCCTGCGCGGTCACCGCGACCGCCGCCTGGGGATACGTGCTCCTCAACCGCACCCCCACCTACCTCCCGTGGTTGAAGTGGCTGGTCCTCATCGGCGGTCTGGTCGGCGCGCTCGGCCTGATCTTCGCGGCCAGGCTGGGCCGTCAACTGGCCCTCGCGGCGGTCGGACTGAGCTTCGTGGCCTCGGTCGCGGGTCCGACGGCGTACACGCTGTCCACGGTGAACACCGGGCACACCGGTTCGATCGTCACGGCCGGTCCCGCGGGCGCCAGCATGATGGGCGGCCGGGGTGGTCCCGGCGGCATGCGGGGCGGCTTCCCCGGTGGCGGCAACACCCGGGGCCAGAACCAGCAGGGCGGCAACGGCACCACCCAGCAGGGCGGCGGCATGGGCCGGCCCCCCACGGGCGGCACCGGTGGCTTCCCCGGTCAGAACCAGCAGGGCAACGGCAACACCCAGGGCCAGAACCAGCAGGGCGGCATGCCCGGCGGTGGCGCGATGGGCGAGGGCGGCATGGGCGGTGGCGGCGTGGGCGGTCTGCTCAACGGCGCGACCGTCAGCTCCGCCGCCAAGAAGCTGCTGGAGACGAACGCGGGCGACTACACCTGGGCGGCCGCGGCCGTCGGTTCCCAGAACTCCGCGAGCTACCAGCTCGCCACCGGCAAGCCGGTGATGGCGATCGGCGGCTTCAACGGCACCGACCCGTCCCCGACTCTGGCCCAGTTCAAGAAGTACGTAACGGACGGCAAGATCCACTACTTCATCTCGGGCGGCGGCATGGGTGGTGGCATGGGCGGCGGCAACTCCTCCTCCACCACCTCCACCTCCTCCCAGATCAGCTCGTGGGTCACGGCCAACTTCAAGAAGGTGACGGTCGGTTCGGCCACCTTCTACGACCTGACGCAGCCGACGAAGTAGCCGACGGCAGGTCCTGTACGCAGGGCGGTGGCCCGGAGCGATCCAGCTCCGGGCCACCGCCCTTTTCGTACGCCTGCTCGTACGCCCCGCTTTTGCGCCCTTTTCGTACGCCCGGAGAACTCCGTTGTACGCTGTATGGGAACTGTTCTACGGTGTACAGCATGTCGACGACTCCCCCAGGGCCCCCCGAGGACCAGCCGCAAGGCCACCCCCAACGATGGCTGATCCTCGGCGTCATCTGCCTCGCTCAACTGACCGTGCTGCTCGACAACACCGTCCTGAACGTCGCGATCCCCTCCCTCACCCGGGAGCTGGGCGCGGCCACCTCCGACATCCAGTGGATGATCAACGCCTACTCGCTGGTGCAGTCCGGGCTGCTGCTCACGGCGGGCAGCGCGGCCGACCGCTACGGCCGCAAGAAGATGCTGATCGCGGGTCTGGTCCTCTTCGGGATCGGCTCGGTGGTGGCCGGACTCGCCGACTCCACGGGCCAGTTGATCGCCGCACGGGCCGGGATGGGCGTCGGCGGCGCGCTCCTGCTGACCACCACGCTCGCCGTCGCCATGCAGGTCTTCACCCCCGCGGAGCACCCGAAGGCCATCGGCATCTGGAGCGCCGTCAACGCCCTCGGCTTCGCGGCCGGACCGCTCCTCGGCGGCTTCATACTGAACCACTTCTGGTGGGGCGCGATCTTCCTGGTCAACCTGCCGGTGGTGGCCCTGGGCCTCGCCGCCGTGGTGGCCCTCGTACCGGAGTCGAAGAGTCCGCGCGGGGACCGCCCCGACCTCCTGGGAGCGCTGCTTTCCACGATCGGCATGACCGCACTCGTGTACGCGATCATCTCCGGCCCCGAACACGGCTGGACGTCGGGCCGGGTCCTGGCCACGGACGCGGTCGCCGTGCTGGTGCTGGCCGCCTTCGCGTACTGGGAGAGCCGGATCCCGTACCCCATGCTCGACCCGCACTTCTTCCGCGACCGGCGCTTCACAGGAGCCGTCGCGGGAGCCGTCCTCATCACCTTCGGCATGGGCGGTGCCCTCTTCCTCCTCACCCAGCACCTCCAATTCGTCCTGGGATACGGCCCCCTGGAAGCCGGACTGCGTACGGCGCCGCTCGCGCTCGCGGTCGTGGCGCTGAACTTCTCCGGCCTCTCGGCGAAGTGGACGGCGAGACTCGGCACTCCGGTGTCGATCGCGCTCGGCATGACGCTGATGTCGGCCGGGCTGGTGTCGATCGCCACGCTCGCCGCGCACGGGTACGGCGGCACGCTGCTCGGGCTGTTGCTGATCGGCGCGGGCGCCGCCGTGGCCAATCCGGCCATGGCACACGCCATCATGAGCGCGATTCCGCCGGAGAAGGCGGGCGTGGGCGCCGGGATCAACGGCACGCTCGCCGAGTTCGGCAACGGCCTCGGCGTGGCGGTGCTCGGGGCGATCCTCAACTCCCGGTTCGCGGCGCTGATTCCGGTGGCGGCGGCCTCGCTCCCGGCGGCGCTGGCCTCGGCGGGTTCGGAGGAGGAGCGCGGGCGGATCACGGACGCGTTCTCGTCGGGGTTGGAGACCAGCCAACTGGTGGGCGCGGTGGCCGTCCTTCTCGGTGGACTGCTGGCCGCGGCGTTGCTACGACGTGCGGAGAGGGCAGACTCCGCGGTGGCGGTGTCGGCGTAGCGCCCGCTTAGCATCAGGGTTCCGAGTCATCCGTTGTGAGTTTCGAGTCTCGAGTTTCGAGTCCCGGGGAAGGTGCGCCATGGTGAGGGCAGCCGACCGTGCCGAGCGTCCGGCGCGGACCAGTGTCTGGCTGGAGGGCAAGGCTTCCCGGGGCGCTGCGGCGCGCGGGGGCGGGCAGCCGTCGGGGCTCGACCGGGACCGGATCACCGAGGTCACCGTACGGCTGTTGGATGCCGAGGGCATGGCGAAGTTCTCCATGCGCCGGCTGGCCGCCGAGCTGAACGTCACCGCGATGTCCGTGTACTGGTACGTCGACACCAAGGACGACCTGCTCGAGCTCGCCCTCGACGCGGTCTTCGGCGAACTGGAGCTGCCCGACGCGGAGTCGGGCGAGGACTGGCGCGACCAGCTCCGCTCCCTCGCCACCGGCTACCGCGCGCTGCTGGTCCGCCACCCCTGGGTGTCCCCGCTGATCGGGACCTTCCTGAACATCGGCCCGCACTCCATGGCCTTCTCGCTCTGCGTCCAGCAGGTGATCCGCAACACCGGCCTGCCCCGGCACGGCCAGATGGGCGCGCTCTCGGCGGTCTTCCAGTTCGTGTACGGGTTCGGCACCATCGAGGGCCACTTCGTGCAGCGCTGCGCCTCGGCGGGGATGACCCAGGACGAGTACTTCCGTCAGGCCATGAGCACGATCGGCGAACAGCCGCAGTTCTCCGCCAACTTCGAGAACGCCGCGGACCTCATGGAGGCCCGCGGCGGTGACACGGTCGAGGAGATGCGGGAGCGGGACTTCACGTTCGCGCTGGCGACGCTGATCGCGGGGATCGAGACGATGGTCGCCCGGGGTTAGGGCCTGCCCCGCCCCTCCTCGTCCGTTCCCGGATTACTCCTGGGGTGACAGTCGGGCAGGGAAGCCGCCCGTCGCGACCGGTCCCCACTTCACCGGTGTGACCCGGATGATCGACTTGCCCTGCTTGAGCATGGCCTCCCGGTACTCGTCCCAGTCCGGGTGTTCGCCCGCGATGTTCCGGTAGTACTCGACGAGCGGCTCGACGGATTCGGGGGAGTCGACGACCTCGGCCGTGCCGTCGATCTGGACCCAGGGTCCGTTCCACTCGTCGCTCAGCACGATCAGGCTGACCCGCTCGTCCCGCTTGGCGTTACGGGTCTTCGCGCGTTCGGGGTAGGTCGAGACGACGATCCGCCCGGCGTCGTCGACCCCGCAGGTCAGGGGGGAGCCCTGGGGGCTGCCGTCCGCCCTCCGGGTCAGCAGGATGGCGCGGTGGCGGGGGCGTACGAAGTCGAGCAGTTCGTCCAGGGACACGGCGGTGTTCGTAGCGATGTTCGGTGCCATGTGAGTCAGCCTAGGCTGCCCGCCGGGAAGGTGCGCTCACCTCACGCCTGCGGGAGTGGCACACCTTGTACCGCCTGGACGTCCAACTCCACCTTCAGCGTGGTGCCGATCGCCGAGATGCCTGCCTGGACGACCTGGTTGTAGTTCATGGCGAAGTCCTCGCGGTGGAGTTCGGTCGTCGCCCGGAAGGCGGCCCGCGTGCCGCCCCAGGGGTCCCCGCCCGTGCCCAGGTAGGCGAGGTCCAGGTCGACCGGGCGGGCGATGCCGCGCATGGTGAGTTCGCCGTGGACGGTCCAGCGGTCGGAGCCGGCCGGGGTCAGGCCGGTCGAGCGGTAGGTGATCTGCGGGTATGTCTCGACGTCGAGGAAGTCGGGGGACTTCAGGTGGCCGTCGCGCATGCCGTTGCCGGTGTCGATCGAGGCCGCGGTGATCACGGCCTCGACGCGGGACTTGGACACGTCGTCCGGGGCGATCTCGATCGTCGCGGAGAAGTCCGTGAAACGTCCGTGCACGCTGGAGATGCCCAGGTGCTGCGCGACGGCGCCGACGGAGGAGTGCGCCGGGTCGACGGTCCAGGGTCCGGGCGGCGGCAGTTCGTTGCCGCCCTGGCGGGCGAGGGTCACGTTGCCGATCTCGGCCCGGCCGCTCGCCGTCACGATCGCGCTGGAGGCGGCGGGCGCGTACCCGACCGCGGTCACGATCACGGTGTACGCGCCGGGCGTGAGGGGGGTCGGGTCGTGCACGGCGCCTTCGGTGTCCGCCTCGGCGCGCAGCACCTGCGTCCCGGTCATGTCGGTCACCGTGACGACCGCGTGCGACACGGCCCATCCGTCCCGCGTGCGAATCCGTGCGGTCAGTCCCATCCCGTTTTCTCCCTGAAAAGCACTAAAAATCGGTCGCAAGGAAACCGGCCCGTGGGGGGCGCACCTCCGCTCAGAGTGCGCGCGTCCCCACGGGCCGGGGTATCAACTACTCGCCGGGGTGGGCGAGGGTGATGTCGTGGTCGTCGACGCCACGGCCGGTGACCGTGAGAGCCGTCGCCACCGGGGGGTAACCCGTCGCGATGACGGTGTACTCGCCGCCGTCCAGGTCGGTGAAGGCGTACGCGCCGTCCGTGCCGGTCCTGGCGGTGCCGATCACGTTGCCGGCCGCGTCGACCAGCGTGACCCGGGCGTCGCCCAGGGGGCCGCCGGGGGCCCGTACGACGCCCTGGAGCTGGGCGCCCGCGCTGAGCTCGACCTCGACCCGGGTGACCCCGGCGCCGCCGACCTCGACGGTGAGGGCCTGCGGGCGGTGGCCGGCCGCGTTCACCGCGATGGTCACCGGACCCGGAACCAGTTCGGCGAAGGTGAACTGGCCCTGCTCACCGGTGGTTCCGGTGGCCAGCACGTCACCGCGGACGTCGGTCACGATGACCATGGCGTCCTTGACGGGGGTGCCGGTCCCGGCGGCCCGGACGAGTCCGCTCAGCCCGCTCGTGCCGCTCAGCAGGATGTCGTACGCCACCGGCTCGTCGTTCACGATGATCGTCGAGGCCTGCGGCTGGAAACCGTCGGCGGAGGCGATCAGGACGTACGAGCCCGTGCCGGGCGCGTCCACCGTGTAGAAGCCGTCGGCCTGCGCGACCGACCGGCCCAGTTGCCGTCCCGCGAGCGAGATCAGCGTGACCGCGGCCTGCGGGACGGGGGCGCTCTCGGCGCCGCGGACGTGACCGCGGACCGGTATGCCGCCGGAGGCGGGCAGCGGGGCGCTCTCCCGTGTCGCGGTGGCGACGGCGGCGAGCCGCTGGGTGCCCTCGGGTCCGGCCGCGAGGCTCGTCTCGGCGACGGCCGCCCAGCTCGGGATCCTCTCGTCGGCGGCGGGTGCCTCGGCGGTGGCCGAAGCCGTCGGCGCGGTGGCCTCCGCCTTCGCCTCCGCGGCCTGGGCGAGTGCGCCCGAGGTCCGCAGCGGGACCTCCTTGATGAAGAGGACGATGAAGAAGGCGATCAGTGCCAGGGCGGCGGCGATCATGAAGACGTCCGCGATGCCGTGGCCGTACGCGCTCTCCATGACGGTCCGCAGCGGGGCGGGCAGCGCGTCCATCTTCGGGATGGTGCCGGAGCCCGAGCCGGAAGCCGCGGTGGCGTACTTGGGGTCGAGTCCGGCCAGGCCGTCCTTGACGTAGTGGGTGATCCGGGTGGACATGATCGCGCCGAGCGCGGAGACGCCCATCGCACCGCCGAGGGAGCGGAAGAACGTCACCGTGGAGCTGGCCGAGCCGAGGTCGGACGGGGCCACCTGGTTCTGCGTGGACAGCACCAGGTTCTGCATCGTCATACCGACGCCGAGGCCCAGCAGCGCCATGAAGATCGCGACGTGCCAGTAGGTCGTGTCGTAGCGGATGCTGCTCAGCAGGCCCAGGCCCGCGGTGATCAGGACGGTGCCGCTGACCAGCCAGTACTTCCACCGGCCGGTCTTGGTGATGACCTGGCCGGAGACCGTGGAGGCGATGAACAGGCCGCCGATCATCGGGATGGTCATGACGCCCGACATCGTCGGGGACTTGTCACGGGCCAGCTGGAAGTACTGGCTGAAGAAGACGGTGCCGGTGAACATCGCAACGCCGACGAAGAGCGAGGCGAGGGAGGAAAGGGTGATGGTGCGGTTGCGGAACAGCCGCAGCGGGATGATCGGCTCGCTCGCCTTGGACTCGACGAGCACGAACAGCAGGCCGAGGACGATCGCGCCTCCGACCATCGCGTACGTCTGCCCCGACACCCAGTCGTACTTGTCACCGGCGAAGGTGACCCAGACCAGCAGCAGCGAGACCGCGGCGGAGATGAAGAACGCGCCGCCCCAGTCGACCTTCACGTCCCGCTTCACGGTGGGCAGGTGCAGGGTCTTCTGCAGCACGATCAGCGCGATGATCGCGAACGGCACGCCGACGTAGAAGCACCAGCGCCAGCCGAGCCACGAGGTGTCGGTGATGACACCGCCGAGCAGCGGGCCGCCGACGGTTGCGACAGCGAAGGTCGCGCCGAGGTAGCCGGAGTAACGGCCGCGCTCACGCGGGGAGATCATCGCGGCCATGACGATCTGGGCGAGGGCGGACAGACCGCCGACGCCGACGCCCTGGACCACGCGGCATGCGATGAGCATGCCGGGGTTCTGGGACAGACCGGCGGCGGCCGATCCCAGCACGTATATGACGAGGGCTATCTGTACGAGCGCCTTCTTGCTGTACAGGTCGGAGAGCTTGCCCCACAGAGGCGTGGTCGCGGTCATGGCCAGCAGCGAGGCCGTGACGACCCAGGTGTAGGCGGACTGGCCGCCGCCCAGGTCGCCGATGATCTCGGGGAGCGCGTTGGTGACGATCGTCGACGACAGGATCGCGACGAACATACCGAGCAGCAGCCCGGAGAGGGCCTCCATGATCTGGCGATGTGTCATCGGAGTGCCGTCGGAGGGTGCGCCTCCGTGCTTGGCGTGAGCCCGCACACCGGCTGGTGTGGTCGTTGCCATGGGCTTCCTTTTCTTGTCTTACGCGGGTGTACGGGTGGTCAGTTCGGATGCTTCCGGCACGTAGGGCGGCCGGGGTACGGCACGGCAGTCGCCGAAGCTCTCGCGCAGCCGGCCCATCAGGTGGATGAGCAGGCCGACCTCGTGGTCGGACCAGTCGCTCAGCCGGTCGGCGAACAGCCGGGAGGAGCGGCGGGAGAGTTCGGTGAGCTGCTCGCGTCCCGCGTCGGTGAGGCGCAGGATGCGGGAGCGTTTGTCGGCGGGGTCGGGGAGGCGTTCGATCCAGCCCCGGTCGGCGACGTGGGCGACGTGGCGGCTGGTCACCGACATGTCCACGGCGAGCAGCTCGGCGAGCTTGCTCATCCGCATGTCGCCGTGCCGGCCGAGGAGGGTCAGTACGGCGGCGGAGCCCGCGGGGCAGTCGTGCGGCAGGATCCGCCCGAGCTCCCGCTTCACGGCACCGATGGCACTGAGCTGACGAGCCAATTCCTCGTACTGCGCCTGCTCGGCCATCACACCTCCTGTATTCGTTGCTTGGGGCAACCATAAATCCAGTTGGTTGCTGCAGGCAAACGATATCGCTGCCGCTGGGCTAAAAAGATGGCAAAGGCAAGTATTGGCGAATGTAAACCTGCTGATGGGCGGCGTAGGCGGCTGTGAAGCCGCTGTGGGCCGCCGGAGCGTGACCTTCGCGGGGCGGGGGGCGGGCTCCGGTCACCTGGGGGGTGAGCGTCTGACCCCTGCTGGGTCGAGCCTCTGACCTCTGCGGGGCTGAGCCCTGGTCACCTGCGGGGCAGCGTGCCCGACCCCTGCGGGGCTGCCGTCCTAACCGTGCGGGACCCCCGTGGGGCTGCCGCTCTGATCGGGCGGGGGTTGTGCGTCGGACTCGTGGTTGGGGCTGTTCCTCTGTGCCCTCGCTTCTGGCACCTGCTGGTCCGTGCGTCATCCGGCTCGCCGCCCGGGCCATCCAGAAACCGGGGAAGGGGAAGGCGAGGGGAACCCGGCGCTTGGGTAGGGGGCATGTATTCGCTAGGGTCCTGGGCCATGGCAAACACCCAGGGCCCCGAGGGCAACTACGACCCCGCGGGTAGCACCCAGATGTTCCGCGCTTTCGTCGACGAGGGCCCCCAGGCCCGGCAGCAGCAGGCGGCCGCCCCGGCGGGCCCCCGCATCGGCCTGATCATCGGCATCGTCGTCGCCGTGGCGGTCGTCGCCGCCGTGGCGTGGCTCGCGCTGGCGTAAGGGCAACAACCCGCCCGCCCCGCCGGCAGGACCGGTGGAGGCGGGTCACTTCCACTGGACGGACACGTCCCGCGTCTCGATGTGCATGCCGAGCGGCACGCGCCAGTCGTCGACGCACACCGTCCAGGTCTTTGTGCTGCCCGCTCCGGCCGCGATCGGCACGGGCAGATCCCGCGTCGAGTCGATCGTCGCCCAGTCGATGCCGAGCGCCCCGATGATGTGCGTCCCCAGGGTCACCGTGCCCGAACGCACGGCGCTGCCACCGGTGTTGCGGAAGGAGACCGTCACCTTCTCGCACCAGCGCTTGTCGGTGGCCTCCCGCGTCGGCTCGCTCACGTCGAGAACGGCGGGGCCGACGGGACCGGGAGGACCGGGGGTACTGGGGAGACCGGGAGGACTGGTACCTGCCGTGGAACCCGGGGCCGGCGGAGCCGAGGGCGCCGACGTCGCGCCCGAACCGGCGCCCGTACGGGGCGAGTTGTCGTCACCGGGGTCCGTTGCCGTGCCGGGTGAAGCGGACAGCGGGGGCTGCGGGGGTGAACTGCCCTGCTGAGGGGCTCCCTCGGCGGCTTCCGCGAGTGGCGTGGACTCGCGCAGTGGGGTCAGTGAGACGTTCCCGGTCGGGGCCACCACGGGTCCCGAATCGGCCGGCGCCCCCACCGCCACGTATCCGCCACCGCTCCCACCGTCCCCGCACGCGGCCAGTACGGCACCCAGGCAGACAACAGCCGTCGAGGCGCCCACCAGGGCGCCTCGACGGCCATGGAGCCAAGTCGCTCGACGCATCGCGCCAGTGTGGCTGACGATCCGTCAATTATGAAGGGTCGAGCGCGGGAGGTCTCAGTCGGAGATCAGGCCCTCGCGGAGCTGGGCCAGGGTGCGGGTGAGAAGGCGGGAGACGTGCATCTGCGAGATGCCGACCTCCTCGCCGATCTGCGACTGGGTCATGTTGGCGAAGAAGCGCAGCATGATGATCCGGCGCTCGCGGGGCGGGAGTTTGGCGAGCAGCGGCTTCAGCGACTCGCGGTACTCGACGCCCTCCAGGGCCGTGTCCTCGTAGCCGAGGCGGTCCGCGAGGGAGCCCTCGCCACCGTCGTCCTCGGGGGCCGGGGAGTCGAGGGAGGAGGCCGTGTACGCGTTGCCGACCGCGAGGCCGTCGACGACGTCCTCCTCCGACACGCCCAGGACCGCGGCGAGTTCGGCGACGGTCGGCGACCGGTCGAGCTTCTGGGAGAGCTCGTCGCTGGCCTTGGTGAGGGCCAGGCGCAGCTCCTGGAGGCGCCGCGGGACGCGGACGGACCACGAGGTGTCACGGAAGAACCGCTTGATCTCGCCCACGACCGTCGGCATCGCGAACGTCGGGAACTCCACGCCGCGTTCGCAGTCGAAGCGGTCGATCGCCTTGATCAGGCCGATGGTGCCGACCTGGACGATGTCCTCCATCGGCTCGTTGCGGGAGCGGAAGCGGGCCGCCGCGTACCGCACGAGCGGGAGGTTGAGCTCGATGAGGGTGTCCCGGACGTAGGCACGCTCGGGGCTGTTCTCGCCGAGTGCGGCGAGCCGCAGGAACAGGGAGCGGGACAGGGTGCGGGTGTCGATGGCTCCCGAGGTCTCGGGGGCCACCGGGACGGCTTCGAGGGCCGGAGCGGCGTCGGGGGCCGGGAGGGCCGGGACATCGTGAAGCGCGTCGGGCGCGGATTCGCTCTTCGTGAGCGTGAGCACCTTCGAGCTGCCCTGGTCTGCGGACATGCCACCCCCTTTGGGTCGCGGACGGTCACGGCGGACGCTCCCGTCGGAGGAACGCAGCCTCCACCTGAATACCGGAGGCGGGGCTGCGCCAAACGCTCTTCCGGCAGAATGTCACATGTCGGCAACACGCTGTAGTGACATGTCGACATGGAGGGGGTGGATCGGCCCTGGAAAAGGGGGGTCTGGCGGTTTTTCGACGTTGAACTGTCGGAAAAGGGGACGTTGAGCGATTCGCTCTTGCCGGTTACGCCTCGATCCTGTTTGCGGATCGAAGCCGCGCGAAGCTCCGGGCGAGCAGCCTTGACACATGCATCTGGGAGACTCCCAGCTCGGCACTGATCTGTGACTGCGTCAGATTGCTGTAATAGCGAAGGAGAAGGATCCGCTGCTCGCGCTCGGGCAGTTGTACGAGGAGATGGCGGACGAGGTCGCGGTGTTCGACCCCGTCGAGGGCCGGGTCCTCGTAGCCGAGCCGGTCGAGCAGTCCGGGCAGCCCGTCACCCTCCTGGGCGGCTTCGAGGGAGGTCGCGTGGTACGAGCGTCCGGCCTCGATGCAGGACAGCACCTCCTCCTCGGTGATGCGCAGCCGCTCGGCGATCTCGGCGGTCGAGGGGGAGCGCCCGAAGGCCGTCGTCAGGTCCTCCGTCGCGCTGTTCACCTGCACCCACAGCTCGTGCAGCCGGCGGGGTACGTGGACGGTGCGGACGTTGTCGCGGAAGTACCGCTTGATCTCGCCGACGACGGTCGGCATCGCGAAGGTCGGGAACTGTACGCCCCGGTCGGGGTCGAAGCGGTCGATCGCGTTGATCAGACCGATGGTGCCGACCTGGACCACGTCCTCCATCGGCTCGTTGCGGGAGCGGAAGCGGGCGGCCGCGTACCGCACGAGCGGCAGGTTCGCCTCGATGAGCGCCCCGCGTACGCGGTCGTGCTCCGTGGTGCCCGGCTCCAGCGTCTTGAGCTGGCCGAAGAGCAGCTGGGTGAGGGCCCGGGTGTCGGCGCCGCGGCGTCGCTCGGGGGTGACCTGCTCGGGGGTGACGCGTTCGTGGGCGATGTGCTCCGGGGCGAGGGGTTCCGTGGTGACGCGCTCCGTGGCGACGCGTTCCTGGGCGAGGGGGTCCGTGGTGATGTGTTCTTTGGGGATTTCCTGTGGCGGTGCTTGAGGCGCAGTACTGGCCGGCACGGTCAACTCCACCTCTATGATCCGTCAGATCCATCAACTCATCCGTCAAAAGCGGTCATAGCATCACAAGACATGTGCACTGTGTGCAAGCACCGCATAACCCCGTGTTGAACAGGATTTAGGGAGAGTTGGGGCATACGAAACGGAAAAGCCCCCCGCCGGTTTCCGGCGAGGGGCCCAGAGCGTGTCGGCTCGGATCGGTTCAGAAGGGATAGTCGGCGATCACCCATGTCGCGAACTCGCGCCACAGCGCGACGCCCGCCTGGTGTGCGGGATGCTCCAAGTACCGCTTCAGGGCGTCGGGGTCGTCGACCGCGGAGTTGATCGCGAAGTCGTACGCGACGGGCCGGTCGGTGATGTTCCAGCCGCACTCCCAGAACCGCAGCTCGGGGATCTGGTCGCCGAGCGGGCGGAAGGCGGCCACGCCCTCGACGACGCGGGGGTCGTCACGCTCGACGCCTTCGTTGAGCTTGAAGAGGACCAGATGGCGGATCACGGGTACTCCCTGGTGGTGCGGGCCGTGCGGGGGCGGCCGATCAGTTCTTGGCCCCGTCGGCGATCCACGTCATGAAGTTGCCGATGGACCGGGCGGCGGTCGAAATGCCCTCGAACCCTATCTGGACGTAGTCGGCGGCCTTCGCCGGATCCGTGATGATCACGTAGAGCGCGAAGACCACGAGTATGTAGACGGCGATCTTCTTCGAATTCACCGCCATCGCGGCCTCCCCTGTGACTGCTGCGCCCACTGGGCCCCGTGTGCCGGCGGCGAGTGTAACCTCCACCCCGCTTTTTTGGACCAACGGCCCGCTGGCCGAAGTCCTTTGCCCCGTACGCACGAAGGGCCCCGTCTTGCGACGGGGCCCTTCTCAAGCGGTAGCGGAGGGATTTGAACCCTCGGTGACTTGCGCCACACTCGCTTTCGAGGCGAGCTCCTTCGGCCGCTCGGACACGCTACCGAGGGAGACCCTACCCCAAGGTGGGCCGTGGTCTGAAATCCGTTTCCCGCCGCCCCTGGAGTCAGCGGTCGCGGAAGAAACGCGTGAGCAGACCCGCGCACTCGTCCTCGAGTACACCCCCGATCACCTCGGGGCGGTGGTTGAGCCGGCGGTCGCGTACGAGGTCCCAGACGGAACCGACCGCGCCCGCCTTCTCGTCGCGGGCGCCGTAGACGACCCGGTCCACCCGGGACTGGACGAGCGCGCCCGCGCACATCGTGCACGGCTCCAGGGTGACGACGAGCGTGCAGCCGGCCAGCCGCCACTCGCCGAGCCGCTGGGCGGCCCCGCGGATCGCGAGCACCTCGGCGTGCGCCGTCGGATCGCCCGTGGCCTCGCGTTCGTTGTGTCCGGTCGCGAGCACCGTCGTACCGTCCGTGGACAGCACGACGGCGCCGACGGGAACATCCCCGCCCTGGACGGCCCGGTGGGCCTCGTCCAGGGCGAGCCGCATCGCGGCCCGCCAGCGGTCGCGTACCGGATCTGCCGAATCTGCTGGAAAGGTCTCTTTTGTCGGGCTCACCCGGGAAATCTATCGGGCTCGCCAGGGAAACCGCCTCCCCCGGAACCGCGGGAGCCGGGCCCTGCCTTCCGGATCGGGCCCTGGGGCCCGTCCGGCGGATCAGGCCCTAGCGGACGGTCTCCAGGACCTCTGCCGCTCCCAGGGCTTCGGCGATCGTGCTGAGCGCGTCGCCTTCGTCCAGGGCGAGCAGTTCCTTCTCGCTCACACCGAGGTCGGCGAGGATCTCGCGGTCCCCGACGGGGCTGTGCGAGACGATCTCGCCGGAGACGCTCTCCTCCTCCTCGTCGTCCTCGGAGTCGTCTGCGTCGTCGGGTTCACCGTCCTCGGTGCCGTCCAGGTCGAGGGAGTCCAGGTCGGCGTCGTCGTCGCCGGGCTCCCGTCCTAGTAGTTCGTCCGTGAGCAGGATCTCGCCGTACGAGCTGCGGGCTGCGGCTGCGGCGTCCGAGACGTAGATGCGAGGGTCCTCCTCACCGTCCACGCGGACGACGCCGAACCACGCGTCCTCCTGCTCGATGAGTACGAGCACCGTGTCCTCCTCCGAGGCTTCACGGGCCAGATCGGTCAGATCCGACAGGGTCTCCACATCGTCGAGCTCTGTGTCGCTCGCTTCCCACCCGTCTTCGGTGCGCGCGAGCAGTGCGGCGAAGTACACCGTGACTCTCCCACTGGTCATAGGCGTGCCGGTTGGGGGTCCCCCCGGCGGAGGTCGATTGGGCGGGGAGTGCTGCTCCGAGACCCCACCCACTCGGAATCGTGGCAGAAACAGAGCGTTCAGGGGACGTCTTCGGCCTGCTGTGTCTGCCTCTTTTGATCGCTAACAGCGGATCGTACGCGGCCCTCGGCGTCGTGTGTGCATGTCCCCGCCCTCACGGCGTGGGCGGGACACCAAGGAGCTACCGAAGGACTACCAAAGGACTACCAAAGGAGCCACCGATGGAGCCGGCGGCGGAGCTACCAACGGAAGGTGCGCATGCGCATGGCGTGACGGAGACGGGCGACCTTGGCACGGCGGGGCTGGACGCGGTCGCGCAGCTCACGCGCCTCGGTCAGGTCCCGGAGGAACTGGGCGCGGCGCCGTCGGCGCTCGGCGTCCGTCTCCGGCTGCCCGGTCCGTTCGGCCCGATCGGATTGTTCGGATTGTTCGACGCGGCGAAGTCGTCCGGTCCGTTCGGCCCCATCGGTCCGTTCGGCCCCATCGGTCCGTTCGGCCGCATCGGCTCGTCCGAGTCGGTCCAACTGCTCCGGGGACTCCTTTTCCCGGTCCGGCATAGGCACACCACCCCAGGTCCGTCCCTACCGCCTTCCCTCTGACGGGCGGTTTGATGCCAGCGCGGGGGACACGGGGGCACGGCTACTGTTATGGGCATGCGTCTCCACGTCGTCGACCACCCCCTGGTCGCCCATAAGCTCACCACCCTGCGCGACCGGCGCACCGACTCCGCGACCTTCCGGCGGCTCGCCGACGAGCTGGTCACCCTGCTCGCCTACGAGGCCACCCGCGACGTGCGCACCGAGCAGGTCGACATCGTGACCCCGGTCGCCCCCACCACGGGCGTCAAGCTGTCCTACCCGCGCCCGCTGGTCGTGCCGATCCTGCGTGCGGGTCTCGGCATGCTCGACGGCATGGTGCGGCTGCTGCCGACCGCCGAGGTGGGCTTCCTGGGCATGGTGCGCGACGAGGAGACGCTCCAGGCGTCCACGTACGCGACCCGGATGCCGGACGACCTCTCCGGGCGCCAGGTGTACGTCCTCGACCCGATGCTGGCCACCGGCGGCACGCTCGTCGCGGCGATCCAGGAGCTGATCAAGCGCGGCGCCGACGACGTCACGGCCGTCGTGCTGCTCGCCGCCCCGGAGGGCGTCGAGGTCATGGAGCGCGAGCTCGCGGGCACGCCGGTGACGGTCGTGACCGCGTCGGTCGACGAACGGCTCAACGAGCACGGTTACATCGTGCCGGGGCTGGGCGACGCGGGGGACCGGATGTACGGGGCGGCCGAGTAGGTCCCCGCACCCGCGCGGGTCCTGCCACGGTCCTACGGGACCGTCGTGGCGCCACGCGTTGTCGCGGCGCTACGGGACGTCGCGGCCCTACGGGACCCGTGGCCGCCCCTCGGGCCCTCAGCGGCCTTGCCGGGGCCATCCAGGGGTCCAGGGCCCAGTGGCCGGTTCCGAACGGTCAGCGGTCTCACGAAGGCTGTCTGCGGTCCCTGCGGGGCTGCCGACAGCCTTCGCCGTTCAGCAGCTCTTCGCAGAGGCGGACGCGGCCGGCCGGGGCCCGGACAGGGTGGCCAGGGCCTTGTCGGCGTCCTCCTTCTTCGTGAGGCTCTTGAAGGCGGTGCCGATGATCAGGTCGACCCGGTCGGCCTGGGCGCGGCCGTCCGTCTTCACCTCGGCGCCGGACAATTGCGTGCCCAGCACCGGCAGCGCGGCCTGTGCGGCCCCCTTGGCGCCGAGCAGTATCCCGGCGCCGTTGACCTTCTTGTCGTACGCGGCCGTCGCGTTGCCCACGTCGCCGATGCGGAACCCGCGCTTCTTCAGCTCGTCCGCCGTCTGCTTGGCGAGCCCGCTGCGCGGCGTGGCGTTGAGGACGTTGACGGTGATCTGCCCGGGCCTGGGCAGCGTCCCGGCGGCGGTGGACGTCGTGGATGTCGTCGACGTCGTGGTCGCCTTGGCCGACGGGCCGGCCGTGGACGTGCAGTCGCCCTTCGTACCGGCCGCCGTGGCCTTGTCGCCCTTGCCCGTGAAGACGTCGATGAGCTGCAGGGTTCCCCACCCGACCAGCCCCAGCGCGGTGACGGAGGCGACGACCAGGAACACGAGCCTGCGACGCCCCCGGGGTCGGCGCATCCGTGGGTATTTGTCCCCCGTGATCCGGTACTGGCCGCCCATGCCAGGGGGAGTGAGCATGCTCATGGGCGCAGCGTAGTGTGCCGCGGCGGTGATTCCTACTAAATGATCATCGGTCGAGGTTCAGTCCAACCCAAAAGGGTCAACGAGCGGGGATCTTGGGCCTCGAGGAGGCTCTCGCGTCCCAGGCGCCCGGTCCCGGCCGAGTTCGTCCCGGCCGAGTCGGCCGATTCAGCCGAGTTCGAGCACACGTGCGTGGAGCACCTGGCGCTGTTGCAGCGCGGCGCGTACGGCGCGGTGCAGGCCGTCCTCGAGGTACAGGTCGCCCTGCCACTTCACTACGTGCGCGAACAGGTCGCCGTAGAACGTGGAGTCCTCGGCGAGGAGGGTCTCCAGGTCCAGCTGGCCCTTGGTCGTCACGAGCTGATCGAGGCGGACCGGGCGCGGCGCGACGTCCGCCCACTGCCGGGTGCTTTCCCGGCCGTGGTCGGGGTACGGCCGTCCGTTTCCGATGCGCTTGAAGATCACACGGAAAGCCTACCGGCCCAGACCTTCCGGGCGCAGCCATGGCGACGTAGTGCGACGCTGGAAAAGACGTCGTAAATCAGTGCAAACCGGGAACAGGGGCCTGATATGAGCGACAGCGAAGCACCTCCCGCGGTGGCACCCGAAGGTGTGAGCGGCGCCCCCGGGCTCTCCCAGGAGGCTCTGGAGATCGCCTCCGGATACGCGTTCGCCGGACCCGCGCTCGACCTGGGCGCTCTGCTCTGGGACGGGCGGTGTCTGCCGGACGCCCGGATCCGCATTCCGCTGCCCGTGCTCAACCGGCACGGGCTGGTCGCCGGAGCCACCGGCACCGGAAAGACCAAGACGCTGCAGCTGATCGCCGAACAGTTGTCCGTGCAGGGCGTGCCGGTGTTCCTCGCCGACATCAAGGGTGATGTCTCCGGGATCTCGGCGCCGGGCGTGTCGAACGACAAGGTGCTGGCGCGTGCCCAGGAGGTCCACCAGGAGTGGACGCCGACCGCCTGCCCGGCCGAGTTCTACGCGCTCGGCGGCATGGGCAGGGGCATCCCCGTACGGGCGACGGTCACCAGCTTCGGCCCGGTGCTGCTCTCCAAGGTGCTCCAGCTGAACCAGACCCAGGAGCAGTCGCTCGGCCTGATCTTCCACTACGCCGACCAGAAGGGTCTGGAACTGTTCGACCTCAAGGACCTGCGGGCCGTCGTCACCTTCCTGACCTCGGACGAGGGCAAGGCGGAGCTGAAGGGCATCGGTGGGCTGTCGCCCGCGACGGCGGGGGTGATCCTGCGCTCCCTGACCGCCTTCGAGGCACAGGGCATGAGCCCGTTCTTCGGGGAGCCGGAGTTCGACACGATCGAGCTGTTGCGGACGGCGTCGGACGGGCGGGGAATGGTGTCCGTCCTCGAACTCCCCGAGGTCCAGGACAAACCGCAGCTCTTTTCGACCTTCCTGATGTGGATGCTCGCCGATCTCTTCCACGACCTCCCGGAGGTCGGTGACCTCGACAAGCCGAAACTGGTCTTCTTCTTCGACGAGGCGCACCTGCTCTTCACCGGCGCGTCGAAGGCCTTCCTGGAGTCGATCACCCAGACCGTGCGGCTCATTCGTTCGAAGGGGGTCGGCGTCTTCTTCGTGACGCAGACCCCGAAGGATGTGCCGTCCGACGTCCTCGCCCAGCTCGGCAACCGCGTCCAGCACGCGTTGCGCGCCTTCACCCCGGACGACCAGAAGGCGCTGAAGGCCACGGTGAAGACCTTCCCCAACTCCGCGTACGACCTGGAGGAGGTCCTCACCGGTATGGGCACCGGCGAGGCCGTGGTGACCGTGCTGAGTGAGAAGGGCGCGCCGACGCCGGTCGCGGCGACCCGGCTGCGGGCCCCGCAGTCCCTGATGGGCCCTGTCGATCCGGCCGCGCTGGACCGGGCGGTGCAGGCGTCCCCGCTGTACGGGCGTTACGCGCAGGCGGTCGACCGCGAGTCCGCGTACGAGAAGCTCAGATCGGA
>LRTP01000624.1 GCA_001550305.1 Streptomyces diastatochromogenes | reverse complement strand
GACGCGGCGACCATCCGGCTCGCCCTGGCCGCCGACGGACTGCGGCTGGCCCCCGGCCACGGCCCGGTACGCGCCTCCCTGGACCCCGCCCGCCGCCTCACCCCCCTCACACCCGGCGGTGAACTGCTCTCCACCGCCCCTCCCGTCGCCCGTGCCCTCGTCTGGGCCCGGCTCGCCACCGCCGCCCAGGCGCTCGGCGTCGGTCTCGCGCTCCTCGACCGGACCGTCGCGTACGTCAGGCAGCGCACCCAGTTCGGCGTCCCCGTCGGCTCGTTCCAGGCGGTGAAGCATCGCCTCGCCGACGCGAAGATCGCCCTGGAGTTCGCGCGGCCACTGCTGTTCGGCGCGGCCCTGACGATGGCGCCCGCCGACGTGGCCGCGGCCAAGGTCACGGCCTGCGAGGCCGCGTACGCCACCGCGCGCACGGCGCTCCAGTTGCACGGCGCGATCGGCTACACCGCGGAGTACGACCTGTCCCTGTGGCTGGCCAAGGCCCGTGCCCTGCGTACCGCGTGGGGCACCCCGGCCGAGTGCCGGGCCGAGGTGCTCAGTGGTGGTGCTCGCCGCCGGTGAGCTCCCGGTACTCCTCCGGCGTCGGCTTCGGGATCTGGGTGTCGGGCCCGTACATGGCGCGGGCGAGCCGGGCGCGCAGCCTGCGGCCGGGGCCGACCCGGCGGGTGACGCCGTTGGCGTCCACGAGCGGCCCCACCTCGTACGGCGGGGGCTGCTCGTGCTGGGTGAGCGTGAACCGCTGCGCCGGTGTGAGCGGTTCGTGCACCTCGACGTACTCGCCGTGCGGAAGCATCCGGATGACCCCGGACTCCCTTCCGTGCAGCACCTTGTCGCGGTCCCGTCGCTGAAGTCCCATGCAGATCCGGCGCGTGACGACGAAGGCGAGGGCCGGGGCGACGAAGAAGGAGACCCGTACGAACCAGGTGATGGCGTTGATGGAGAGGTGGAAGTGGGTGGCCCACAGGTCGTTGCCACCGCCGACCAGGAGCACTCCGTACAGCGTCAGCCAGGCGACACCGAGCCCGGTGCGGGTGGGGACGTTGCGCGGCCGGTCCAGGATGTGGTGTTCCCGTCTGTCCCCGGTGATCCACGCCTCGATGAACGGGTAGACCGCGATGGCGGTCATGATCAGCGGGAAGAGGGAGAAGGGGATGAACACACCCAGTTGGAGGGTGTGGCCCCACGCGTTGATCTCCCATCCCGGCATCACCCGGATGAGCCCCTCGGAGAAGCCGAGGTACCAGTCGGGCTGCGCGCCGGTCGTCACCAGGTCCGGCCGGTAGGGGCCGAAGGCCCAGACGGGGTTGACGGTCGCGATCGCCCCCATCAGCGACAGCACCCCGAAGACGAGGAAGAAGAACCCGCCCGCCTTGGCCATGTACACCGGCATGAACGGCATCCCGACGACGGACTTCTGGTCGCGTCCGGGCCCCGGGTACTGCGTGTGCTTGTGGTAGAAGACCAGGATCAGATGGGCGACCACCAGGCCCAGCATGATGCCCGGCAGCAGGAGGACGTGGATCGGGAAGAAGCGCGGAATGATGTCGTGGCCCGGGAACTCGCCTCCGAAGAGGAAGAAGGAGAGGTACGTTCCCACGATCGGGACCGACAGGATCGCGCCCTGGGCGAAGCGGACGCCGGTGCCGGAGAGCAGGTCGTCGGGGAGCGAGTAGCCGGTCAGGCCGGTGATCAGGCCGAGCATCAAGAGGGTCCAGCCGAACAGCCAGTTGACCTCGCGGGGCTTGCGGAACGCGCCGGTGAAGAAGACGCGCATCATGTGCACGAGCATCCCGGCGAGGAAGACGATCGCCGCCCAGTGGTGGATCTGCCGGACCAGGAGTCCGCCGCGCACCTCGAAGCTGATGTGGAGGGTGGATTCGTAGGCGCGGGTCATGAGGATGCCGTTGAGCGGTTCGTACGGGCCGTGGTAGACGACCTCGGAGGCGCTCGGCTCGAAGAAGAGCGTGAGGTAGACGCCGGTCAGGATCAGGATCAGGAAGCTGTAGAGGCAGACCTCGCCGAGCATGAAGGACCAGTGGTCCGGGAAGACCTTGCGCATGTTGGCCTTGGCCAGCGCGTAGAGGCCGAGGCGTCCGTCGGCCCAGTCCGCCAGCCGCTCGCCCCCTGGCGTCTCGTCCCTTCGCCCCGCACGTGAAGTCCCTTGCCCCCGAACGGAGTTGATCTCTCCCGCGCCCATGGGTCACCCCCTCGGCCCACCAGGGTGGCACGACACCTCCCCGAAGCCAACGGCGCGTCACCCCCCACATGTCTCTCGCCCCCGCCGCCCCTACCCGTCCCATCCCAGGGGGCTCCGCCCCCAGACCCCCGGGTGGGCTCTCGACCTGCGGGCGGGTGGGGGCTGATCGCGCAGTTCCCCGCGCCCCTAAAAGCCTCAGCCCGTCCGGCGTTTGAGGACGAGGCCGTTCAGGCCGATGCGGGGGTCTGGGGGCGCAGCCCCCAGGGGACGGGAACGGGTAGGGGCGGCGGGGGCGAGACCCGGGCGGTGGCTCAGGCAGCCGGGTGGAGGGTGATCACGGCGGTGTGGCCCGTCGCGCGGAGCGTCGCTTCCTCGTCCGTCAGGAGCACGGCGTCGTAGGTCCCGAGGGTCACCCCGGCCACCTCGGCCGTGCCGTCGAGGGTGACGACAACGACGGCCGGGCCCGCCGGGAGGGCGAGGGATCGGCGGGGGACGGCGACCGTGACGGTGGGGGTCGCGACGGCGCCCCGGTGCCACATGACGTTGAGATTGACGACCGGCCCCCCGAGGAGGCGGCAGCCGGTCGGCAGGTCACCGGGGAAGCGCTGCGGGACGAACCGCGTGGCGACCCGGCGCCGTTCACCGCCGACCGTCAGGTCCATCCCCTCCCCCTCGACCATGGTGAGGATCCGGTCCACGTCGGCGAACGCCGAGAACGGCCCGTCGGAGCCGACGTCGGCCAGGCTCACCCGCCACTCGAAGTCCCCCATGTCCGCACCCTCGGGCCGGGCGACGATCTCGCGCGTCACCCCGCCACCGTTCTTCCAGGGCACGGCCACCCGCCCGGCCGCCGGCAGGACACGCACGGTCACCGGACGATCCCCCGCTCGCGCGCGGCCGTCAGCCACTGGGGGAAGTCGCCCACGATCCGGTCGTACAGCTCGACGTCGGAGATCTTCCGAGGCTGTGAACCCGCGTGGAAGAAGCCGGCGTTGTCGACGACCCGCTTCTGCGGCACCGGCAGCTCGTCGAGTTTGCGCAGGAACTCGAACTGCTTGCTCTCCGGGTCACCGAACCCTATGAACTGCCAGAACAGCGGAAGCTTCGCCGCCTTGCACAAGTACCTCTCGGCGGCGAGCTTGTTGATGGGGCCGCCGTCGGTCTGGAAGACGACCAGGGCGGGGTCCGTGGAGCCGCTGTCGAGATAGTGGTCGATGACCGCGTCCATGGCCAGGTGGTAACTGGTCTTCCCCATGTGACCGAGCCCGGCCACGATCTTCTCCACCCGGCCCTGATGGTTGTCGAGCGCGATGTCCGTGACCGCGTCGATGTCCGTGGAGAAGAAGAAGACGGGCACGGTGCCGTCGTCGTCGAGGTGCGCCGACAGGCCGAGCACCCGGTCCGCCAGCGCCTGCACACTGCCGTCCTTGTAGTACGGCTTCATCGACCCGGAGTAGTCGACGACCAGGTACACCGCGGCCCGCTGTCCGCTCAGCCCGTGCTTGGTGAGGGAGACACCGGCGCTCTTGTACAGACCGACCAGCGCGGGCGCGGTCTCCTCCACCTTGGTGAGGCTGATTCCGGCCATGCGGGGCTCCCATCGCACGAGGGTTGCGGAAACGCCGAGATTACGGCACCGGCAGCCCCTGCCCTCCCCCTCCCACATGGGCGTTCGCTATTTTGTTCGCCGCCGACCCCACCGGCTCATCGTCCCCCTGATCTCCGTACCCGCGAGGAGCCGGTCGTGGAATCCGAATCCACTGAATCCACTGAAACCACTGCATCCGCCGAGTCCACCGAATCCGCCGTCACCACCTGTTACCGCCACCCCAAGGTGGAGTCCCATGTGCGCTGCACCCGGTGCGACCGCTACATCTGCCCGGACTGCATGCGTGAGGCGGCCGTCGGTCACCAGTGCGTGGAGTGCGTGAAGGAGGGCGCCAGAACGATCCGGCGGGCCCGCACGGCGTTCGGCGGCCGTATCTCGACCGTGCCCGTGGTGACGTACGTCCTGATCGCGCTCAACGTGCTGGCCTATGTGGGCGAGGTGGTGCGCCCGGCGATCGTGGACCGGTTCGAGATGCTGGGCGCGGCGCTGACGGGGCCCGACGGCGGGCACTACCTCTGGCAGGCCCAGTACCCCTCCGACTTCCACCCGGAGGGCGTGGTCGACGGGGAGTGGTACCGGATGCTGACCGGCGCGTTCCTCCATCTGCCGCCCACCGAGGGCACGTTCGGGATTCTGCACATCGTGATGAACATGGTCTCGCTGTGGAACCTGGGCCGGGTGGTGGAGGCCCAGCTGGGCCGGATCCGCTTCGTCACGCTCTATCTGCTCTCGGCCCTCGGCGGCTCGGTCCTCGTGCTGGTGATCGCGCCCTACACGCCCACGCTCGGTGCATCGGGTGCCATCTTCGGGCTGGGGGCCGCGTACTACGTCATGGCCCGCCGGCTGGGCGCCGACATGAGCGCCGTCAACCGTTTCATGGCGGGCCTGCTGCTGTGGCTGCTCGTCTCGGCGGGACTCACCTCCTGGCAGGGCCACCTCGGCGGACTGCTGGCGGGCGGGGTGGTCACGCTCGCCTACGCGTACGCGCCCCGGGACCGCCGCCGTGCGCTCGTCCAAGCGGCCGCGTGCGCCGCGCTGTTGGCGCTGCTGGTGATCACGGCCGTCGGAAAGGTGTCCGAGCTGACGAGCGGAGCGGCCTGAGCGCTCCCTAGGCTGAGCCCATGAAACGTGCTCGGCTCCTCCTGCTCGCGGTCCTCCCCCTGGTCGCGGTGGCGGTCTGCTTCCTCGCCCCGGGACTCACGGACGCGAGCGGGGCCGCCGGGCGCGCGCGGGCCCGCCAGGACG
>LRTP01000623.1 GCA_001550305.1 Streptomyces diastatochromogenes | reverse complement strand
CGGCGCGGGCGGGGTGGGCTCCTTCGCGGTGCAGGTCGCGGTCGCGCTCGGTGCCTCGGTCACCGCGACGGCCGGCGCCGAAGCCGCCGATTTCGTACGCGGGCTGGGCGCCGAGCAGATCGTCGACTACCGGAGCGAACGCTTCGAGGAGCAGGTCAAGGACATAGACCTGGTCTTCGACACCGTCGGCGGCGACACCCAGGAGCGCTCCTGGCAGGTGTTGCGTCCCGGCGGTCGTCTGGTGAGTATCGTCGCCCCGCCCGACGCCACGAAGGAGGGCGGCAGGTTCTTCGTCGTGGAACCGGACCGCTCCGGACTGGAGGAGCTGTCCCGCCTGGTCGCGGACGGCGAACTGACTCCGCCCGTCGACCGCGTCTTCCCCCTCGCCGAGACCGCGCAGGCGTACGCGGCACTGGAGCGGGGCCACCGACGGGGCAAGATCGTGCTGCACGTTTCCTGAGCCGGCGCCGGAGACCGCACGTCGTCGCGGTGTGGCCGTGGCTCAGGAAGCCGAGGCCGGTCGCGCGAGCCAGTCGTACGCGGTCCGTGCGGTGAACTCGCGCTGACCGCCGCGCAGCAGCAGACCCGCCGTGGCGAACTCCGGGTCGTCGGCCTGTGCGGCGACGTACGGGACGGCGATGCAGCGCATCCCGGCCGCGTGTGCGGCGGCGGCGCCCGGAGCGGCGTCCTCCAGGACCACGCAGTCCGCCGGGTCGGCCTCCAGACGGCGCGCCGCTTCGAGGAAGACGTCCGGGGCCGGCTTGCCGTGCGCGACCTCGTCGGCCGAGACGACGGTCGTCAGATGGGCGGCCAGGCCGGTGCCCGTCAGGATCGCCTCGATGGCGGCGGGTGCGGAGCCCGAGGCCACGGCCATCGAGGCGCCCTCGGCGGCCAGCAGTTCCACGAACCTCCGCATCTCCGGGTACACGTGCGTGGCGGCGCGGGCCAGCTCCAGATAGCGGCGGTTCATGTCGGCGAGCAGGGCGTCCAGTGGGGGCCGCAAGGCGTAGCGGTCCTTCCAGAGCGCCACCGTCTCCCGGGTGCTGATGCCTACGTAGCGCTCGTGCTCGGCCCAGGTGAAGTCGGTGATGCCCTGCGCGGCGAGCGTCTGGCGGCCGGCCTCGAAGTAGTTCGGCTCGCTGTCCACGAGTGTGCCGTCGAGATCGAAGATGACGGAAGTGCGGCCGAGAGTGCTCATGGGGTCCAGGATGCCAAGCGAGGCCGAGCGCGGCCGATCGCCCCTGGGTCACCCGTCAGCTTCTCGCCGCTCGCCCGATCGACTCCACCAGCGGCAGCACCCGGTGCGGAACCCGCTCGCGCAGTGCCACCTCGGTGCGGGTGCGGACGACGCCGGGCATGCTGATGAGCGCCTGGATCACGTCCTCCAGGTGGGCGTTGTCGCGCGCCACGACCCGGGTGAGCAGATCGCCGCCGCCCGTGATCGAGAACGCCTCGATGATCTCAGGTACGGCGGCCAGCGCGTCGCCGACCTCGTCGAGGTGGCCCTGCGTGACCTCGATGTGCACGAAGGCGAGGACGGGGTGGCCGAGCGCCGCGGGGGACAGCGAGGGGCCCGTACCCGTGATCACCCCGTCCCGTTCCAGCCGGTCGAGGCGGGCCTGGAGCGTGCCGCGGGCGACACCGAGCATGCGGGCGTACTCGCGCACGCTGGTACGCGGTTGCTCCAGCAGCAGCCGCAGGATGCGGGTGTCGAGTTCGTCCACGGCCATGATCCACCGGCCTCCCTGCCGCCTGGGCTGATCTTCTTCGACCGTACCAATGGCTCGGCCCGCCGTGAGCCCGGTGGGCCGGTTCCCCCCTCCCGCTCACTTTGTCCGCCGCGCCGCGTTTGCCGGTCCGCCGCCCACCGCGTTACCTGGAGGGGTGGCGCAGGGCTCGAGGAGCGGCGAGGAGCGACGATGATCACGCAGGAGCAGGTCGACCGAATTCTCCGGCTCGCCGGGAACGGGCTCCCGTTCGTCTCCCTCTACCTTCCGGTGGAAGCGGACCAGCCAGGCCGTCGTACGTACCGGGCCCGGCTGGCCAGTCTGCTGGAAGGCATCAGGCCGCTCGCGGACGACCGCTCGCTGGAGCACGCCGCACGGCTCTCGCTGGGCGACGACATCGCGAAGATCGAGCAGCGGCTCGGCGAGGAACCCCAGCGGCCCGGGACCGTCGTCGTCTTCTCCTGCACTGGCCACGGTGTCTACGAGGAGATGTGGCTGCCGCGCGCCACCCACGAACGCGTCGTGGTGGACGCGGACCCCTACGTCCGTCCGATGCTGGCGGTGCTCGACGAGTACGACCGCACCTGCGCGGTCGTCGTGGACGAGGCCACCGCACAGGTCTGGGAGTACCACCTCGACGAGGTCCGGGAGCTGGAGGCGATCCGCGACCGGACGCTGCGGGGGCCCGAGCACGCCGCGGGGCTCGACGAGGTCCGGGTCCGCGACAGGGCCGACGAACTGAGCAAAAGGCACTACCGGCGGCTCATCGGCGAGCTCAAGCGCCTGTTCAAGGAGGGGGGCTTCGATCTGCTGGCCGTCGGCGGGCACCCCTATCAGGTGCCGGCCTTCATCGAGTACCTCCCCCGTGACCTGCACGACCGGCTCGTCGGCCGCTTCACCGTCGACCGCGACGGCGCGACCGCCGCCGACATCCGGGACAAGGTACGCGTCCTTGTCACCGACCGCGCCTACCAGGAGCAGGAGCGGCTGGTCGGCGAGATCCTCGAAGCCGTAGCGACCAAGCATCACGCGACGGTCGGACTCGACGACACCCTGTGGGCGGGGTCGCTGGCCGCGATCCGGACGCTGGCCGTGGACGCGGAGGCCGTCGCGCCGGGAGTCGTGTGCGACCGCGACGGGCTGCTCGCCCGCACCGGGGAGCAGTGCCCGCTCTGCCAAGACGCCCTGCGCGAGGTCCCCGACGTCATCGAGGAACTGGTGAAGACCGTCATCGAGGACGGCGGCGAGGTCCGCCACATCGAGATGGAGACGGACCTGCGCACGCACCTGACCGGGGCCCTGCTGCGCTTCGAGCTCCCCCCGCACCCGGTCGACACGGAGTGATGCCAATGGCATCCACATGGCTCCCCTCTTCGCCCGATGACTGTGCCAATGGCTCAGTGCTCCGGAGTCCACTTGAGCCAACAGCCCCGATGATGCTGTGATGGGCAGGTCGATGGCGCTGCGGGACCCCCGCGGCGCCTTTTGCATGCCTGAAGTACAGGCTGAGCTCAAGGGGCGGGGAAACAGTGCTGAAGAGGGTGTTCGTGGCACCGGACCCGGGCCGGCTGCGGCTGCGCGGCGCCGTCCGGGCCGTCCTCGGCATCGGCCTGGCGGTGGCCCTGTGCGGTGCGACCGGCTCCTCCCTAGCGGGCGCGGTCGCGGGAGGACTCGCGGCGCTGCTCGCCCTCTTCACGGTCACCGACGCCACGGTGCGCGGACAGTTGGCGACGACGGCGCTGCTGCCCGTGGTGGGCCTTCCGGTCCTGGCTCTCGCGGCCACCCTGCACGACCACCCGACGGCGCGCGGCGCGGCCTTCCTCGCCGTCGTCGGCGCCGGCGTGTACGCCCGGCGCTGGGGCGCGCGCGGCCATGCCCTCGGCGTCTTCGGGTTCATGGCCTTCTTCATGGCGCAGTTCCTGCACACCGTGCCGGCGCGACTGCCCGAGCTGTACGGTGCCGTACTGCTCGCGCTCCTCGCCTCCTCGGCGGTCCGATTCGGACTGTGGTGCTACGAGCGCCGGATGCCGCCCGCCGGGGCGCCCGCCCCCTCGGCCGGCCGGGGCCTCGCCCGTCCCACCACCCGCCAGGCGGTCCAGGCCGTCGTGGCCGCCGCCTTCGCCCTGGGCGTCGGAAGCCTGCTGTCCCAGGAGCGCTGGTACTGGGCCGTCGGCGCCGCGTGGTGGATCTTCGTCAACACCACCTCGCGCGGCGAGACCCTGATCCGCGGCTACCGCCGGGTCCTCGGAACGGTGATCGGCATCGCCCTCGGGGCCTCGGTCGTCGTCCCCCTGCACGGTGCGCCCGTACCGACCGTGGCCCTGCTCGCCGTGTGTGTGTTCGTCATCTTCTACAGTGCCGCGGTCTCGTACACCTGGATGATGCTCGCGGTGACGGTGATGGCCGAACTGCTGTACGGGATGTTCGGCGTACTGGACCAGCATCTGGTCGTGCTGCGTCTGGCGGAGACCGGCATCGGGGCGATCGGCGCCGCGCTGGCGGTCCTGCTCGTGCTGCCGATCACCACGCACGCCACGACGGACGCCTGGATCGTGCGGGCGATCCAGTGCGTCCACGCCTGCACGACCGAGGCCGCGGCCCGTCTGAACGGCTCCTGCGCCGCCGACCCCGCGGCACGCGTCGCGGAGCTGGAGACGGTGCTGAACAAGGTGCGGCTCTCGCTCACGCCCCTACTGCACCCCCTCAATCCGCTGCGCGCCCGTGGCCGCAGGGCGCGCCAGGTACTCGCGGCGCTGAACACCTGCGCGCGGGAGGTACGGGGCCTCGCCGCCATCGCGTCGGACCCCGTGGCCTCCAGCGACCACCGCCTCACCCTCGCGTGCGAGCGCGTCGAGCGGGCCGTCGAGGCACTCACCTCGCCCGAACCGGGGCGGATCACGGTCCAGGCCGGAACACCTCCCCTGGAAGAGCCGGTACTCGCACACCTGCACGGGCTCGAGCGGGCACTCGCCGAACTCGCCGCGCCCCTCCTGCACCCCCGTGCTTCGAACCCCGTTCGCGTCTGACACGCGAGTCACGTGCACGGGCCACGTAGAGGGTGGATCACCGCCCGGGCGGGGTAACCCCGCGGCTATCGGACGCACGGAACCCGCGGACCGTGCGGGAGCGGGCCGCGGGCCAAGCCGCTTGGGGGTGGCACCATGCGGGACTTCCCGCGAGGAACCGGACAGGAAGAGCGCTTCGGCGACGACGGGAGCGCGCGGCACCCGACGCCGTGGACCGAGGGGCCGGGCGGCTGGCTGGACCGTGTTCCGGCAGGTCGCAGGACGCACGGCGCGACCCCGACGGCACAGCCGCACGCCGTCGGTGCCCGGCGGACGGAGCC
>LRTP01000622.1 GCA_001550305.1 Streptomyces diastatochromogenes | reverse complement strand
TCCCTTGCCGTTAGTTCGGGGCAGCTGCTGTCTGAGAAGCAGAAAGCTCAACCCGCGAGGGAAGAATCCCCCTGCTTCAGCTGGGGGAGAAGTCAACTTCACGCTCCAGCAAGGCAGTTGACTCCTACCACCGGCCTACGACCAACCCGACCTGCCGTCAACCCGCGCCACCGCCGGATTCAACGAACTACCGGTAAACTGCCGCATGCTGTGGCAGTTGTGTCCTGCGGGTGATCCGGTCATCTCAGACGGGACACCCACTTCCATCCGTTCGCGCGGGCTCCTGCTTTAACCGCCGTGCCCGCGGACTACAGAAAGGCCCATGCCATGCCTGAAAGCCAGACCCACTCCACAGAACTGACCTCACAGTACGTCGCCCAGGTGACGGGCGATCTTGAGCGCAATACCAAGGAGCAGGAACGTATCGGTGTGGAGATCGAAGCCCTGCAGGAGCAGTTGCGTGCCCTGCAGCACGACCACACCGTGCTGGTGAACATGCAGCAGGCACTCGGCAGTGCAAGTCCCGCCGCCGAGGCAACCCCGGCAGCCGGTCCGTTCCTCACCAGACCTCCGCCGAGCCCAAGCAGAGCAAGCCGCAGAAAGTGGCCGCCACCAGCGCGAAAAAGACGGCATCCAAGAAGCCCGCCGCCAAGGCCTCATCGGTGAAGGCGTCCACGGCAGCGGCCAAGCCGACCCTCGTCGAGCTGATCCGCGGTCACCTGGAGCAGGAGAGCGAGCCGCGTTCCGCTGCCGAGATCGCCGTCGCGCTCACGCAGGCCCACCCCGACCGGAGCGTGAAGACCACGGTCGTGCGCACCACCCTCGAAGGGCTGGTCGCCAAGAGCCATGCTCACCGTGCCAAGCAGGGCTCATCGGTCTTCTACACCGCCGCGGCCGCCTCGGAGCCCGCTGTGGGCGAGCCGCGGCAGGAGGCAGTGGCCGGCTGAGCTTCCTCCGGCCGCTCAACGAGCCGCCACCATGCCCACCCTAGTTGGCGCGCCCCGGCCGAGAGATCAGCGCGAAGGGCGCAATCTGCGCGCGGCGGTGCGGGACTGAGACGGCGCCGAGCAGACCAGGTAACGGATCTTGCTGGGGTCCTGGCCCATGACTTCGGCGGCCGCGGTGCTGCTGCAGTCGAGCAGGCAGTTCAGTACCAGGGCGTCGTACTGCAGGGGTGGGCAGTCGCTGAGCGGCGGCGGGACGGGGCGCTGAGTGCGGATGTAGGCGCTCAGCAGCGTCCATGCCCGGGCGACAGGGTTGGAATGGCTGACGATGTCGGGCCACCTGACGGCCAGTTCGCCCAGTGCGCAGCGCACCACGCGGTGCGCATCCTTCTCGGGCAGATGAGCGCGCGCGTAATCCAGGTCGCGATCCCGGTACAGGGTGCAGAACGCCTCGAAGGCGGGAGGCAGGGCGGGCGTGAGTAAGGCCGGGGGCCGCAGCGGGGTGGCTTCCGTGGCGACGGCACACGGCCCACACCGCCGCCGTGGTGCGCTGCGGGTAGTACACCGCGCGCAGCGCCACCAGTAGCTGGGCGGCCCGCTCGCCGTCGAGCACCCCGGCCGAGACGGCAAGCTGAAGAGCATGCCGGACGTTGACCACCGGCCAGATCAGGGCGTCCCACTCTCCGTCCGGGGCCTGTTCGACGGCCACCTCGTCGTCGCCGTCGATCTCCCCCTGAACGTAGCTGGCGTAGATGCTGCCAATCCCGAGCATCCCGAACGGCGCCAGTTCGGTCGCCCGTAGTGCGCCGATACTCGCCGCCCCGAACACCTGAACCCCCCGGCCCATCGCGGCCAGGATCTCCTTGTGGCGCAGCGCAGGCGCCTGGTGATACACACCGTCGATAATCACCACCGTGTCGCAAGTACGACCTGCCCGGCGAGATGACCGGCACCGGCGAGATCCGCAACGCCTTCGTCCACCTCCACGTCGTCATGGGCGTCGAAGGCGACCGCGCCATCGCCGGACACCTCCACGAAGCCGTCGTCGATACCCACTTCGCCCGCGCCTACGTCATCCCCGTCGGCTGACCCGCCCACCACTGCCACCAGACCGGCGCCCATGTCGTGGTCCCCGGTTGGTGGGCGGAGGAGGCCACCCGACTGGTCGACACGTGGCGGCCCCCAGGCCCAGGGGCGGGTTAGAACGAGCCAGGCTCGATGATCTCCTCGCCTTCATCCTGAGGGGGCTCGAACCGGACGTAAAAGTCGTCCAGCGCCGATTCTGCGACGGCAAGAGCGTTGCCGTCCTGGCGCCCATTGCGTTCGTCGAGGCGGCGCAGCAACTCGGCCCGCTCGACGGGGATTACCAGAAGAATTATCCTCCACCCACCACCTCGCACGGCGAGTATTCCAACCGATTCTTTGGCTTCGTTTAGTGCGTCAAAAAACGCCGCCAGCCGAAATTCGCCTCGCGAAAGTCTTGGATCGAATCATGCCGATCGTGATATGTAGAACTGAGCATGGCAGCCGATCCCATTCCAATTGGAACACTCTCGTCGAGACCTTCGAGGATCACCTCAAGAGTCCCACGCGGAATCATCCTTACCGCTTCGCAGCTAGATGCGAGAACGGCTTGAACAATTTTCCCTCTTGCGACTTCGAGCAACATGGTGGATTCCTCATCTTTAATTTCCCCCCGCGCCGGGCCAGACAGCTCGCGGAGTACTGATCTTTGAGGCCGTGGTTGACGAGTCGGCCATGTGGGGTATGCCAGATGTATGGGGACTCGAACTCGCGGGCAGCTGAGCCTGGTTGAGGCGGAGCGGCGGCGTTTGCAGGCGGCCGACTTATTCGAACAAGGGATGCGGCAGAGTAAGGTCGCGGAGGTGCTCGGGGTGAGCCGGCAGGCGGTCAGCCTGTGGCACCGGGCCTGGCGGGAGGGCGGCAGTGACGCGCTGTTGTCCACGGGGCCGGGCGGCAGATCGTACCTGTCCGCCGGGCAGGAAGCGGAGCTGGAGGTCTTGCTGCGGGCCGGTCCCATAGAGCACGGCTGGGAGGACCAGCGGTGGACGCTGGCGCGGGTCGGCAGGCTGATCGAGGAGCGGTTCGACGTCACGTACGAGGTCTCGGGGGTCTGGCGGCTGCTGGACCGTCTGGGCTGGTCCTGGCAGGTGCCCACGGTGCGGGCCGTCGAGCGCAACGAGGAGGCGATCGCCGCATGGCGCACGGAGACGTGGCCGGCGGCCTCCCATCCGCACAGGTCACAGCCGTCGGCGGGTGGATCTGCTTCGAGGACGAGGCCGGGGCCTGGCTGAATGGTCCGGTCCGCCGCACCTGGGGCAAGGCCGGACACACCCCGGTACTACGGATGTCCGGCAAGCACAACGACAAGATCAGCATGGTCGCGTGGGCGTGCTTCAAGGACGGTGTCGAGCCCCGGCTGATCTACGCGATCAAGCCGTCCGGCGGCTACACGAAGAAGGACTTCCCGCGCTTTCTGGCCCTGCTTCATCGCCGCCTGGAGGAGCCGGTCACCGTCGTCTGGGACAACTACTCCAGCCACATCAGCAAACACGTGAAGCAGTACGCGCAGCGGCAGGACTGGCTCACGATCATCCAGATGCCCTCCTGCGCAGCGGAGTTGGACCCGTGGAGCTGCTGTGGGCCCACGCCAAGGAGAAGATCGCAAACCGCGCCTTCCGTTCGATTGACGAACTGCACCGGGCCACCCGCCGCGCCCTTCGGTACATCCAACGCCACCCCGAACTCCTCGTGGCATTCCTGGCGGGCACCGGCCTCGAACTCACCCCACCACCGTCAAGCCCGTAGTCAAAGATCAGTACAGCAGCCTTCGGACGACGACACCGCGATCTCCTCGCCCCCCGTGTGATCCACCCCGACGAACTGCGCACCGTACGCATCGGTCACACCAGCCCTTTGACCTGCGGCTTCAAGTTGGCGGAGGCTCACTGGCGCGCACGCCCGATCCGCCGAGGAGGATGCGGCGGATCGGGCGGTAGCCGGACGGCTCGCGCGGCGTCAGCTCACCAGGTTCATCCAGGTGTTCGGGCCGACGACGCCGTCCGGGGTCAGTCCCCTGGACCTCTGGAAGGTGATCACGGCGTTCCGGGTGCCGGCCCCGAACCGGCCGTCCACGGCCACGGAGACGCCGTGGGCCTTCAGCTCCTCTTGGACCGCCTTCACGGCCGCACCGCTGTCGCTCCGTCGCACGGTGACGACCAGGCGCTGCCAGGTGTTCGGCCCCACGATGCCGTCGGCGGCCAGGTTCCGGCTCCTCTGGAACGAGACCACGGCGTCCCGGGTCCCCGCCCCGAACCGCCCGTCCGCCGCGAGGGAAGCCCCGTGCGCGTCGAGCAGGTACTGCACGGTGACCACCTGGCGCCCCGTCGCGCCCTGCTGCACCAGGGGCCAGCTCGGCGCGGGCGGCGGGGGCGTGTAGTCGCCCAGGGCGAAGGTCTTCAGATCCTTCCGTGTGCCGTTGAAGACGTCCTGGTCCCCCGGGAAGGGGCCCGAATCGGCGGTCTGCCAGACGGTGTAAGTGTTCCAGCCGGCGGCCAGCGGGGTGGGCGTACCGGACCGGTTGACGATCCACAGCGGGACGGTGCGGCCGAACCCCCGGTAGTTGCCGGTGCAGGACGCCCACCAGCCGGCGGAGGTGTAGATCACCGGGTGGCGGCCCGTTCGTGCGTGGTACTCGTTCACGAAGGCCGCGATCCAGTTGGTCATGGCGCTGCGGCTGAACCCCCAGCAGGTGGCGCCGTGCCCGTTGGCCTCGATGTCCAGAGCGCCGGGAAGGGTCTTGCCGTCGCGCTTCCACCTGCCGCCGTGGGCCAGGAAGTAGTCGGCCTGTGCGCGTCCGCCGGAGGCGTCCGGGCGGGCGAAATGGTAGGCACCGCGGATGAGTCCGGCGCCGGCCGCCCCTTGGTACTGCTGCGGGAAGTAGCTGCTGGTGTAGGTGACGCCTTCGGTTGCTTTCACATAGGCGAAGGCGGCGCCCATGGTGGCCGTCTTCTTCCAGTCGATCGTCGGGTTGTAGCCGCTCACGTCGAGCCCCCGCACCAAAGCGGTGGACCGGCTCGCCCCGGCCGTCGCGGTGGTGTCCGCGTGGGCCACGCCCGCGCCGCCGGCGCACAGGGCCGTCAGCGCGGCGACCGC
>LRTP01000621.1 GCA_001550305.1 Streptomyces diastatochromogenes | reverse complement strand
CGGGCGCCGCCCACCGCCTGGGCATGGGCCTCGGCCCGGACGGAAACCCGGCGCCCGTGCGCGTGGCGGCCTTCGTCCTGGACTCCAGCGTCTCGGCGGCGGACGTCGAACAGACCGCGCTACGGCTCCTGGATCTCGTACGCCTGCAGTGCGAGGCGCGCTACGGGCGGCACGCGGTCGTCCTCGTCGACGGGGTCGTGTACGCGCTGCTGCCGGCGCTCGGGGAGCGCGGCGGAGCGCCCCGGAGGCGAACAAACAGACACGGTCACAGAGGGCTGGCGGAGGACATCGTGGGGCGGGCCGGGCAGGCGCTGCGGGTGCCCGTGCGGGCCGGGCTGGGGGATGTGGTCGGCGGGCTCGCGGAGGTGCGGGCCTCCCGGGACGACGCCGACCTCGTCCTGCGGGTCCTGGGCCCCGAGTTGCCGGTGGCGACCGTGGAGGAGGTGAGGCCGCGCGTCACCCTGCTGCGGCTGACCGAAGTCCTGGGTGAGCGGCGGGAGTTGAGTGCGGGCGGGTGGCGGCGGGTCCTCGCGCACGACGCCGAGCACGGCACCGAGTACGCGCGCACCCTCGTCGCCTGGCTGGACGCGGGCTGCGACATGGCGGGCGCGGCGCGGCTGCTCGCCGTGCACGCCAACACCTGCCGCTACCGCCTCCGGCAGGCCCAGCAGCAGCTCGGCATCGACCTCGACGATCCCGACGAACGGCTGGTGCTGTGGCTCCAGTTGAGGACGCTGGGCGGGCTCGGCAGCCGCCACTGAGCCGCCCTTCGGGCCCGGCCGTCAGTTGACGTCCACGTCCTCGAAGACCTCCAGCATGCGCGTCAGCACCCGTACACACCTCTCCACGTCCGCGCCGGTGAGGTCGCCGCCCACCCGCTTCAGCAGCGCGCTCTCGCGGGTGATCACCGCGTCGATGGCCGTACGACCGTCGTCGGTCAGCCGGATCAGCGAGGACCGCTGGTGCGCGGGGTTGGCGACGGCCTCGACCAGGCCGTGGGCCGCCGCCTCGTTGACCATCCGCTGCACGAACTGACGGCTGAGCGCCTGCGCGCGCCCCATCTGGGGGACCGTCAGGGGCCCCTGCGCGCGCAGGAGATCCAGGACGGCGCGCACGCCGATGGACAGGCCTTCGATCGGCTCGTTCAGCTCCACCTTGCGGCTCACGCGCCGGTACAGGGGCCCCAGTACGGCGAACACCTCGTAGAGGCGGGGGGCGAGGTCGTCGGGCGGGAGCGGCTTGGAGTCGTCGGGCTGGCTGGTGTCGGGCTTGCTGGTGTGGGTCACGGAAACAGGATGACACCTTGGTTGCCAAGTTGGGGTCAACATGACACCTTGGTTGTCATAGCTGATGCCTCTCGGATGCCTCTCAGGAGTGGTCATGACCGATGCCGCACAGGTGTTCATGTTCGAGTCCGCCGACGGTCCGCTCGCCTACCGCGACGTCGGCACCGGTCCCCCGCTGGTGCTGCTGCACGGCGGCTTCACCGACCACCGCATGTGGGACGACCTGGTGCCGCTCCTCGCGGCCGACCACCGGGTGATCGCGCCCGACGCCCGCGGCCACGGCCGGTCCGCCAACGCGACGAAGCCCTTCCGCCCCACCGACGACCTCGCCGCCCTCCTGCGCCACCTCGGCACGGGTCCCGCGGTCCTCGTCGGAATGTCGATGGGCGCGGCCACCGCGGTCGACACCACGCTGGAGCACCCGGACCTCGTCCGCGCGCTCGTCGTCAGCGGCGCCGGCATCGCCGACCCGCAGGACATCGACGCCTGGACCCTGGACATCCAGAACAGCTGGAACGGCACCCTGGCCGCCGGCGACATCGACGGCTGGGTCGACATCTTCGCCTCGGCCGTGGCCGGCCCCCATCGCACGCTCGACGAGGTGGACCCGGAGGTCGTACGGCGGGTACGGGAAATGGCGCGGGGGACCATTTCCAAGCACACGCCCGACGAACCCGACCGGTCCGTCCCCGTCACCGACATCCCGGCGCGCGCCAAGAGCATCACGGTCCCCGTCCTGGCCATCAACGGCGCCCTGGACGCAGCCGGTCTGATCGCGATGGCCGACCGGCTCGTCGACGCCGTCGCCGACGGCCGCACCGCCACCATCGAGGGCACCGCCCACTACGCCAACATGGAACAGCCCCGCGTCTTCACCGAGTTCCTGTTGGAGTGGCTCAGCGGCCTGCCCGTCTGAGCCACCGCGTCAGCCGCTCCTCGCACGCCCGCAGCTGCGCCACGGGGACGTACTCCCCCGCCGTGTGGGCGAGGACCGGGTCGCCGGGGCCGTAGTTGAGGGCGGGCGTGCCGAGGGCGGCGAAACGGGCCACGTCCGTCCAGCCCAACTTCGGACGGGGCGTGGCGCCCAGCACGCGGACGAGCGAGGCGACCGCGTGCCGGTCGAGCCCGGGCAGCGCGCCCGGCACGACCTCCGTGACGTCGACCTCGTACTCGTCCTCGGGAAACAGATCCCGTACGTACGACTCCGCCTCCGCTGCCGAACGGCTCGGAGCGAAACGGGAGTTGACGGTGATCACGCACTCGTCGGGGACGACGTTGCCCGCGACCCCGGCGCGTACGGCGACGGCGTTGAGCCCCTCCCGGTACTCCAGGCCGTCGATCACGACCCGCTCCGGGGTGTGGTCGGCGAGGCGCTGGAGGACTGCCCCGGCGCGGTGCGCGGCGTTCACCCCCCGCCAGGCGCGCGCGGTGTGCGCGCGCTCGCCGCGGACCGTGATGTCGGCCATCAGCACGCCCTGGCAGCCCGCCTCGACCCCGGCGTCGGACGGCTCCATGAGGATCGCGAGGTCGGCGTTCAGCAACTCCGGCCGTACGGCGGCGATCCGGCCGAGCCCGTTGCGCTCGCCCTCGACCTCCTCGCACTCGTAGAAGACGTACGTGAGGTCGCGGGTGGGCTCGGGGACCGTCGCCGCCAGCCGGAGTGCGACGGCGACTCCGCCCTTCATGTCGCAGGCGCCGAGCCCGTACAGGAGGTCGCCCCGCAGGAGGGACGGCAGGTTCCCGGCGGCGGGCACGGTGTCCAGGTGGCCCGCGATCAGGATCCGTTCGGGGTGGCCGAGGTCGGTGCGGGCGACCACCGAGTTGCCGATCCGCTCCACGGTGAGGTGCGGGAGGGTGGTGAGGGCCGCCTCGACGGCGTCCGCGAGCCGGGCCTCCTCGCCGCTCTCGGAGGGGAGGTCGACGAGGGCGCGGGTGAGGGCGACGACGTCGGCGGTGAGATCGAGGGTGTGGTCGAGGGTGCTCACGCCACCTCCTTGTCGCCGAGGTTGTCGCCGGAGCCGAGCTTGTCGCCGGAGCCGAGTGTGTCGCCTCTGTCGCCGAGCTTGGAGTGCTTGATCCCGTACAGCCAGTAGATCACCAGGCCGACGGCCATCCACGCGCCGAACGCGGCCCAGGTGTCCGGCCCCAGGCTGAACAGCATGTAGACGCAGAAGCCCACACCCAGGATCGGCGTCACCGGCGAGAAGGGCACCCGGAAGGAGCGGGGTGCCTCCGGGCTGCGGCGGCGCAGCAGGACGACCGCCAGGTTGACCAGCATGAAGGCGAAGAGCGTGCCGATGCTGGTGGCGTCGGCGAGCGCGCCCAGCGGGACGAGCGCGGCGAGCACGGCGATGAAGGTGGAGACGATGACCGTGTTGGCGCGCGGCACCCCGGTGGTGGGGTGCACCTTGGAGAACAGCGGCGGTACGAGCCCGTCCCTCGACATCGCGAAGAGGATGCGGATCTGCCCGTACTGGACGGTGAGCACGACGCTCGTGGTGGCGACGACCGCCCCGACGGACAGCAGGATCGGCCACAGGCTGCCGCCGCCGACGGACTGCACGAGCACCTCGCTCAGCGTGGCCTCCGTGCCCTCGAACCTCTTCCACGGCATCGCGCCGAGCGCGGCGACCGCGACGAGGACGTACAGGGCGGTGACGAGGACGAGGGAGAGGATGATCGCGCGGGGCAGGTCGCGCTGCGGATTCTTCGCCTCCTCCCCCGCCGTCGAGGCGGCGTCGAAGCCGATGTAGGAGAAGAAGAGCGAGGCGGCGCCCGCGCTCATGCCGGCGGTGCCGAGCGGGAAGAGGGGCGTGAAGTTCCCGGCGCGGAAGGCGGTGAAGGCGACCGCGCAGAACATCACCAGGGCGGCGATCTTCACGCCGACCATGACGGTGTTGGCGACGGCGCTCTCCTTGGCTCCGCGCAGCAGCACGACCATGGCGAGGACGACGATGGCGGCGGCGGGGATGTTGAGGACACCGCCGGCGCCGGGCGGCGCGCTGAGCGTGTCGGGGAGGGTGACCCCGACGGTCAGGTCGAGCAGTTCGTTGACGTACTGCCCCCAGCCCACCGCGACGGCGGCCACGGACACTCCGTACTCCAGGATCAGACACCAGCCGCACACCCAGGCGACGAGCTCGCCGAGGGTGGCGTACGCGTAGCTGTAGGAGGAGCCGGAGCCCGGGATCATGCCGGCCAGTTCGGCGTACGACAGCGCGGAGAACAGCGCGGTCACACCGGCCAGGACGAACGACACGACGATGGCGGGACCGGCCTCGGGCACCGCCTGACCGAGGACCACGAAGATCCCGGTGCCGAGCGTGGCGCCCACGCTGAGCAGGGTGAGCTGCCCGACGCCCATCGTCCGCCTGAGCGGGCTCCCGGCGGCCTCGGCGACCAGCGATCCGACGCCCTGACGCCGGGTCAGCCGAGCCGCCCGTCCGCCTCCTCGGGCGACGTCCGGCCGTGTACGTACCGTCTCCGTCTCCACGCCTTGTCTCCCTGCGCCGTTCACCGATCCGCCTTCAGTGCCCTGATCATGCGGAGGGCGGGGCGGCGGACGGTGGGAGCATCGGCCAGAGATGGCGGGGACGGTTTGGCGGGTCGGCCAAAGCCAGGGAGTGACTGGAAACAAGAGCCGTCAGCGCGACGGAGTACGGGGCGTCGACTCAGCACCGTGCGGGCCCGGGGGCTCAGCGCAGTGCGTCCGCGACCTCCCGCGCCGCGTCCACGACCCTCGGCCCCACCCGTTCCGGCACGGAGTCCGCGAGCATGACGACACCGACGCTGCCCTCGACCCCGGTCACCCCTATCAGGGGAGCGGCGGCCCCGCTCGCGCCC
>LRTP01000620.1 GCA_001550305.1 Streptomyces diastatochromogenes | reverse complement strand
TGCGGCCGCACGCCGCCGGGGAGTGGGCGCCCGGGGACGCGTACGGGGAGGCGGCCGGCGCGCTCGCGGAGGCCGGCCTTGACGTCCACACCTGGGTGGTCCTCGCGCACAACTCCCGGATGGGTGCCGAGCATCCGTCCACCTCCGTGGTCAACGCCTACGGGGACCGCTACGCGTGGGCGCCGTGCATCGCGCAGGCCGACACACGGGCGTACCTCGTCGACCTCGCGGTGGAGGCGGCGGTGCGGCCCGGGGCGCTGGGTACGGAGCTGGAGTCGCTCGGCTGGTACGGCCTCGCGCATCTGCACGCGCACGACAAGATCGGCGGGGTGGGACTCGGGGACGTCGGCCAGTACCTGATGTCGCTCTGCTTCTGCGCGGCCTGCCGGGCGGGGTACGGGGGATGCGGGCTCGACGCGGATGACCTGGCGTCGGCCGTCCGGGAGGCGCTGGAGCCGGTGTGGCGGGGGGAGGTGCCGTCGGAGGGCGGCTGGCCGGTGGTCGAGAAGCTGCTCGGGGGTGAGACGGCGGCCGCCACGCGCGCGTGGCGTGAGGGCGTGGCCCGTTCGCTCCAGGAGACGGTGGTCGCCGCGGTGCGCGCGGCCGCGCCGGCCGGCTTCCAGGTGGTGCTGCACGCCGATCCCGTGTCGTACCACTGCGGGGCGAACGCGGGGGTCGATCCCGGGCACATCCTGTCCGTGGCGGACGGGGTGGTGGTGCCGTGCACGGGTGGCGTGGGCCCGCTGACGCCGTTCGCGGAACAGGGGCGGGACGCGGCCGTACTGGCCGCCAACTTCACGGTCGTCTCGGGGATGGGAGGCAGTCCGGGCACCTTGTCGGACGACGCGGCCCGGGCGGCTGAGGCGGGCGCGACCGAACTGCGGCTGTATCACGCGGGGTTGGCTTCGGACGGGGATCTGGAAGCCGTGCGGGCGGTGTTGACGGGGTCGGTCTGAGTCCAGACCCCGGGGGCCCTATGAGCCTCGGGGCCTCCGGCGTTGGAGGAGTGGGGTCAGGGTCAGGAGCCGGGTCAGCCCGAGGGTGAGGAGCAGGGGCCGGTAGTCGACCAGTTCGACCAAGCCGGCGCCGAGGGCCAGCCCGAGCGCGTTCGGGGCGTACATCAGGGTGTTCGCAGTGGCGGAGACGCGGCCGAGGAGCGGGGCCGGAGTCTCGCGCTGGACGGCGGTGTACGCGGCGATCAGGACGCAGGGGAGACCGAAGCCGATCGCCGCGCCGCAGACCAGGGCCACCGCGTCGGACGGAACCGCGCGGAGCGCGACCGCGACCGCCGTGAGGACGATGCCGTACGCGGCGAAGCGGCGCTCGCCCAGTCGGCGCAGCAGGGGGCCCGAGACCAGGCCGATCAGCACCGAGCCGACGCCCTGGGCGACGTAGAGGAGGCCGACGTACGCGGGGGAGTGGCCAAGACCCTCGGCGACGGCGTAGACCGTGGCGCCGTTGAGGCCCGCGAAGAGCATGGTCGTGGCCGCGGCCAGGACCAGTGACCGAAGTTCCGGATGATGCCGGATGTGGCGGACGCCCGCGGCGGTCCGGGCCCGCCAGCCCGAGGGGTCCGGGACGGGCGGGGCCTCGCGGACCCGCAGCAGCGCGTACAGTCCGGCCGCGAGGGCGAAGGTCACGGCGTCCAGGACGGCCACCCTCGCACCGCCGTACGCCGCGTACAGGCCTGCCCCGGTCAGCGGGGCCAGGAGCTTCATGCCCTCGCTCGCCGTCATGCGCAGGCCGTTGAAGTCGCCGAGGAGGTGCCTGTCGACGGCCGTGGCCACGAGCGCCGACTCCGCCGCGTCATGGACGACGCCCGCCGCCCCGTAGATCAAGAGCACCGTGAAGAGGATCCACAGGCGGTCCCGGGTGGTCACGGCGAACAGCGTCGGCAGGAGCGCGGCCAGGGCCAGGTTCACGGCGATCAGGAGCGGCCGGCGGCGGGTGCGGTCCGCGAGCACGCCGAGGACGGGGCCGACGAGCGTGGGGGCCCAGAGGGCGAACACGCACAGGGCCGCCAGACCGTTCGAGCCCGTCAGGTCCTTGACCCAGATCCCCGACACCAGCCACATCGCCGACGAGCCGAAGCCCGAGACCACCACTCCGGTCAGGTACAACCCCGCGTCGCGGTCGCCCAGCACACGCGTCACCGTCCATGTCATGGAAGGTGAGCGTGGTGCTGAGGAGGGCGGTCGGGGATCGGGCATCCGCCCTATCTCCTCGGCCGGGGAGCGATGAGTTCCGGGCTTGGGTCCGGTCCACGTAGGGAGCGAAGTCACAGACGAGCCCGTAAGAGCCGAAGGGCTCCAGGGCTGAAGAGCTGGGGAGTACTGGATGACGGACGACCGGACTTTCGACACCTTCGACCTCGGGCCGCAGGCCCTGATCGTGGCGCGCCTCGCGGCGGAGATGACGCAGGAGCAGCTCGACGGCGACACTCCCTGTCCCGGGCTCGCGGTGCGCAACATGCTCGGGCATCTGGGCGGACTGGCCGTCGCCTTCCGCGACGCCGGGCGCAAGGACCTGGGCGTCACGACCGACACCAACCCCGGTTCCGTGGTGCCGGACATCGGGCCCGACTGGCGCGAGACCCTGCCGAAGGCGCTCGACGAGCTCGCCGAGGCCTGGCGCGACCCTGCCGCCTGGACCGGGGAGACCCGAGCGGGCGGGGTGACGCTGCCGGGCGCGGTCGCCGGGGCCGTGGCCGCCGACGAACTGGTGGTGCACGGCTGGGACCTGGCCCGGGCCACCGGCCGGGAGTACGAGCCCGACGAGGTCGCGCTGCGGGCGGCGTACGGCTTCCTCGCCGCCGCGGCCGAGAACTCCGGTCCGGGCCAGGGTGTGTTCGGCCCCGTGGTGCCGGTGCCCGACGACGCGCCCCTCCTCGACCGCGTGATCGGCCTGAGCGGCCGCGACCCCGGCTGGAAGCCGTAGCCCGGCCGAGTTGCAGAAGCATACGGACTCCGGAAGGGCTGTGCGTGATCTGATCGGGCGCGACATCGAGGGGTATGGGCCGTGGGCCGAGTTTGTATGGGGAGTCGGCCGAGTGTGCGGGGGTGTTCCGGCGCTCCTCCGCGAGGCGGACAAGGACAGGCATCGCGAAAGCGAACACCGCGCATGGACCGTCCGACGGCCCCGACCTCCTTGGTCACTGCAACTTCTTTTGTCTGAAGCGTTGACGAAACACGGCTGCGCTCCTACCTTCAACGCGTCGTACTTCGTACGTCATATATGAGACGCGATACACGAGATCAGATACAGATCCGAGAGGCGCGCATGACCTCTGTGCCCATTCCGATCCCGTCCCGCACGCAATTCGTGCTGGAAGGGATCAAACACCGCATCCTCACCGGGCAGTTGACCCCTGGACAGGCCCTGGTCGAGACCGAGCTCGCCGCGCAGTTCGGGGTGTCGAAGACGCCCGTGCGCGAGGCGCTCAAGACCCTGGCCGGTACCGGACTCGTCGTGATGAACCAGTACAAGGGCGTCACGGTACGCATGGTGGACGCGGACATGGCGCGCGAGGTGTACGACGTGCGGCTGCTGCTGGAGCCGGAGGCGCTGCGGCGGACCGTACGGCGCCAGGCGTCGCTCGACGCCGCACGCGACGCGCTGACCCGCGCCGACGACGCCTCCGACACCGCCGAACGCTCGCTCTCCAACCGGGAGTTCCACCGCGCCCTGTACGTCTCCTGCGGCAACCCGCTGCTCGGCCGGATGCTCGACGAAGTGCGTGACCAGGCCGCTCTGGTGTCGGCGGTCGCCTGGGCCGCCGACCCGTCCTGGGAGCGCGAGGCCAGCGAGCACCGGGAGATCCTGCGCCTCGCCCTGGACGGTGACGCCGACGGCGCGGCCCGCGCGCTGCACGCCCACATCGAGTCGTTCGTGCGACGGGCCTTCCCCGCGACCCAGGAAGAGGTTGGACAGGAATGACAGCGACGTACGAGACCCAGCGGGCGGCGCTCGCCGAGGTCGTGGCGATCCCCGTGACCCCCTTCACGGAGGACGGGACGATCGACGGCGACACCCACCGGGCCCTGCTGCGTCGGCTGCTCGACGGCGGCATCCGCACCCTCACGCCGAACGGCAACACCGGTGAGTTCTACGCCCTGACCCCCGAAGAGCGGAACCTCGTCACCGAGTTGACGATCGACGAGGCCGGTGACCGCGCCGCCGTCCTGGTCGGCGTCGGACACGACGTGCCGACCGCCGTCGCCTCCGCCCGGCACGCCCGGGAGCTCGGGGCACAGATGGTGATGGTCCATCAGCCCGTGCACCCCTATGTCTCGGAGGGCGGCTGGGTCGACTACCACCGGGCCATCGCCGAGGCCGTGCCGGAGCTGGGCGTCGTGCCCTACATCCGCAACCCGGTGCTGCCCGGCGCCCGGCTCGCCGACCTCGCCGACGTCTGCCCGAACGTGATCGGCGTGAAGTACGCCGTCCCCGACGCGGCCCGCTTCGCCGCCTTCGCCCGGGACGCGGGGCTCGACCGGTTCGTGTGGGTCGCGGGCCTCGCCGAACCGTACGCCCCGTCCTACTTCTCGGCCGGTGCCACGGGCTTCACCTCGGGCCTCGTGAACGTCGCCCCGGCCGTCTCCCTGAACATGATCGAAGCCCTTCGAGCCGGCGACTACCCGGCCGCCATGAAGGTCTGGGAGCAGATCCGCCGCTTCGAGGAGCTGCGCGCGGCGAACACCTCCGCCAACAACGTCACCGTCGTCAAGGAGGCCCTCGCCTCGCTCGGCCTGTGCCGCCGCGAGGTGCGCCCGCCGAGCAGGGAACTGCCCGAGTCCGAGCGGGCGGAAGTCGCCGCCATCGCCGCGGGGTGGTCCATATGAGCCAGGGAAGAAGGGAGCCGAAGCGCCCCGAGGAGCTCCGGAGCCATCAGTGGTACGGCAGCGGCGTCTCGTCGGGTCTGCGCTCCTTCAGCCACCGGGCCCGCACCCGCCAGCTCGGCTACCTTCCCGAGGAGCACCTCGGCAAGCCGGTCATCGCGATCCTGAACACCTGGTCCGACATCAACCCCTGTCACGTCCATCTGCGCGACCGCGCGCAGGCCGTGAAGCGGGGGGTGTGGCAGGCCGGGGGCTTCCCGCTCGAGTTCCCGGTCTCCACCCTCAGCGAGACCTTCCAGAAGCCGACCCCGATGCTCTACCGCAACCTGCTGGCGATGGAGACCGAGGAACTGCTGCGCTCGTATCCCGTCGACGGCGCGGTACTGATGGGCGGCTGCGACAAGTCCACGCCCGCCCTGCTCATGGGCGCCGCGTCCGTCGACCTGCCGGCCGTCTTCGTGCCCGCCGGGCCCATGCTGCCCGGTCACTGGCGAGGAGAGGTCCTCGGCTCCGGCACCGACATGTGGAAGTACTGGGACGACAAGCGCGCCGGACTCATCGGCGACTGCGAGATGACCGAGCTGGAGAGCGGGCTCGCGCGGTCCCCGGGGCACTGCATGACCATGGGTACGGCGTCCACGCTGACGGCCGCCGCCGAGGCGCTCGGGGTGACCGTGCCCGGCGCGTCCAGCATCCCCGCCGTCGACTCCGGGCACGACCGGATGGCGGCCGCGGCGGGCCTCAGGATCGTCGAACTCGTCCGCCAGGACCGCAAGCTGTCCGACATCCTCACCGCGGACGCGTTCGAGGACGCGGTGACGACCGTCCTCGGGCTCGGCGGCTCCACCAACGCCGTGATCCATCTGATCGCCATGGCGGGCCGGGCGGGCGTCACCCTCACGCTCGACGACTTCGACCGGATCGCGCGGACCGTGCCGGTGCTCGCGAACGTCCGGCCCGGCGGCCAGAAGTACCTCATGGAGGACTTCCACTTCGCCGGCGGTCTGCCCGGGTTCCTGTCGCGGATCACCGATCTGCTGCACCTGGACCGGCCGACGGTGTCGTACGACAGCATGCGCGAGCAACTGGCCGGCGCCCAGGTGCACGACGACGACGTCATCCGCACCCGGCGCAACCCGGTCGCGGCCGAGGGCGGAGTCGCCGTACTGCGCGGCAACCTCTGCCCCGACGGCGCCGTCATCAAGCACATCGCCGCCGAGCCGCAGCTGCTCAAGCACACCGGTCCCGCGGTCGTCTTCGACGACTACAAGACCATGCAGCGGACCATCAACGACCCCTCGCTCGGCATCACGGCGGACAGCGTGCTGGTGCTGCGGGGCTCCGGGCCCAAGGGCGGTCCCGGCATGCCGGAGTACGGGATGCTGCCCATCCCCGACCATCTGCTGAAGCAGGGGGTGCGGGACATGGTGCGGATCTCCGACGCCCGGATGAGCGGCACGAGTTACGGCGCCTGTGTGCTGCACGTGGCGCCCGAGTCGCACATCGGCGGACCCCTCGCCCTGGTGCGCACCGGGGACACGATCACCCTCGACGTCGAGGCGCGGTCGCTCCAGCTCAACGTGGACGACGCGGAGTTGGAGCGGCGCAGGGCGCAGTGGACGGCGCCGCCCGAACGGTACGAGCGCGGGTACGGGGCGCTCTACAACGAGCAGATCACCCAGGCGGACACCGGCTGCGACTTCGCCTTCCTGGCCCGGCCGGGGAAGGTGCCGGACCCGTACGCGGGCTGAGCGCGCCCGCGAGGGCCGCCCCTCTTTGAGTCTCACCTGATCGACATCTTGAGCAGCAAGCAGCGATCACCAAACAGCAAGCGCTTCACCCATGTGTACGTAGCAAGCGCTTCCTGTCGTACAGCAAGCGTTCCACGGCACCCGCCAGAACGGAGAACAGTCATGGCCCAAGCCGCAGTCGTGGCGAAACAGCCCGCGCCACCCCGGCGGCGCCGTGGCTCGGCGACGCCCCGCAAGCTCCCCTATCTGCTGATCGCCCCGGCGGGCCTGCTGATGCTGGGCTTCATCGCCTACCCGGTCATCAGCGTCTTCTACTACAGCCTGCAGAACTACAACCCCACCAAACCGTGGCGCAACGGCTTCGCGGGCTTCGACAACTTCACCCACGCCTTCACCAGCGACCCCCAGTTCTGGGGCACGCTGACCTTCAGCGCCAAGTGGGTCTTCGTCGAGGTCGGCCTGCAACTGCTCTTCGGGCTCGCGCTCGCGCTGATCGTCAACCAGACCTTCGTGGGACGGGCCGTCGGCCGCGCGCTGGTCTTCTCGCCCTGGGCCGTCTCCGGTGTGCTGACCTCCGCGATCTGGGTGCTGCTCTACAACTCCCAGACCGGCATCACCCGTTACCTGGCCGACGCGGGCATCGGCCAGTACGGCACCAGCTGGCTGTCGGACACCTCCACCGTCTTCCCGGCGGCCGTGGTCGCCGACCTGTGGCGCGGTGTCCCCTTCTTCGCGATCCTGATCCTCGCCGACCTCCAGTCCGTCTCCAAGGACCTGTACGAGGCCGCCGAGGTCGACGGCGCCAGCCGCTTCAAGCAGTTCCTGCACATCACGCTGCCGCACCTGAGGGACGCCATCATCCTGTCCACGCTGCTGCGCGCGGTGTGGGAGTTCAACAACGTCGACCTGCTCTACACGCTGACGGGCGGTGGTCCCGCGGGCGAGACGACGACCCTCCCGCTCTACATCGCCAACACCAGCGTCGACGCGCACAACTTCGGCTACGCGTCCGCCCTCACCACGGTCGCGTTCGTGATTCTGCTGTTCTGTTCGGTCGTCTATCTGCGACTGAGCAAGTTCGGAGGCGGGGACAAGTGATCACCAAGGACGCCACGATCAGCGCCCCCGCGGCGCCCGCCCCACCCGCCGAGGAGCCCCGGCAGCGCCCGGGCGGAAGACGCCGCGCCTGGGACGAGGTCCCGCGCTGGCACATCTACCTCCCGCTCTCCATCTACCTCCTCTTCACCCTGATCCCCTTCTACTGGATCCTGCTCTTCGCGCTGCGCCCGGCCGGCTCGACCTCGCTCGTGCCGTGGCCCATGACCTTCGACCACTTCGACAAGGTGTGGAACGACCGCAGCTTCGGGACCTACTTCCAGAACAGCGTGCTCATCGCCGTCGCCACGCTGGTGATGACGACCCTCGTCGCCCTCGCCGGCGGCTACGCCCTGGCCCGCTTCGACTTCAGGATCAAGCGCGGCTTCATGCTGGCGCTGCTCTGCTCCCAGTTCGTGCCGGGCGCGCTGCTCCTGGTCCCGCTCTTCCAGATCTTCGCCAAGCTCCAGATGATCAACTCGCTGGGCAGCGTCATCATCGCCGAGACGGTCTTCCAGCTGCCGCTGTCGATGATCCTCATCAGCGGGTTCATCAGGAACGTCCCGTACTCGCTCGAAGAGGCAGCCTGGGTCGACGGCTGCGACCGCTTCACCGCCTTCCGGATCGTCGTCCTGCCCCTGCTGCGGCCCGGGCTGATCGCCGTCGGCTCCTTCGCCTTCGTGCACGCCTGGAACCACTTCCTGTTCGCCCTGATGTTCCTCAGCGACCAGAGCAAGCAGACCATCCCCGTCGGCCTCAACACGCTGATGAGCTCCGACAGCGTCGACCTGGGCGCGCTCGCCGCGGGCGGCATCATCGCGGCCGTCCCCGTCGTCATCGTCTTCGCCTTCATCCAGAAGTGGCTGATCACCGGCTTCAGCGCGGGGGCGGTGAAGGGATGAGGCCCGCCGAGGAATTCCCGTCGAGCACGCCCACCGGAAAACTGCCGCTGCCCGTCGTTCTCGCGGGTGCGCGCGGCCACGGCCGTTGGCACCTGGAGAACATCCGCCGGCTCCAGGACGAGGGGCTCGTACGGCTGGCGGGCATCTGCGAGCTGACCCCGCTCGACGCGGAGGAACTGAACGGGCACACCGTCGAGCAGTCGGCCGACTTCGGCGCCCTCCTCGACTCCACCGGCGCCGCGATCGCCGTGATCTGCACGCCCATCCCCACCCACACCGACCTGGCGCTGATCGCCGCGGGCAAAGGCGTACACCTGCTCCTGGAGAAGCCGCCCGCGCCGTCGTACGCGGAGTTCCGCCGGATGGCCGAAGGGGTCGCCGCGGCCGGGGTCGTCTGCCAGATCGGCTTCCAGTCGCTCGGCTCGCACGCCGTGCCCGCGATCCGGAAGCTGATCGCGCAGGGTGCGATCGGCCAGGTGGCCGGGATCGGCGGGGCGGGCGCCTGGGCACGCGACGAGGCGTACTACCGGCGGGCGCCGTGGGCGGGCAAGCGCCGTCTGAACGGCGTGGACGTGATCGACGGGGCGCTCACCAACCCCCTCGCGCACGCCGTCGCCACCGCCCTCGCGCTCAACGGGTCCACCCGAGCCGAGGACGTCACCGCGATCGAGACCGAGCTGCTGCGCGCCAACGACATCGAGTCGGACGACACGTCGTGCGTACGGATCACCACCCCGCGGGGCCGGGTCACCGTCGCCGCCACGCTCTGTGCCGAACGGCCGGGCGAACCGTACGTCCTGGTGCACGGCAGCAGCGGCCGGATCACCTTCTGGTACAAGCAGGACCGCGTCCTGGTGCAGCGGTCGGGACACGGCCCGGAGGAGATCGAGTACGGCCGTACGGACCTGCTGGAGAACCTGGTCGCGCATCTGACGGAGGGCGCCGAACTGCTGGTCGCGCCGGATGCGACGGGTGCCTTCATGAAGGTGGTGGAGGCGATCCGGCAGGCCCCGGACCCGCTCGCGCTGCCCGCCGACGCCTGGGCGCTGCTCCCCGAGGAAAGCCGCCGGGTCGTGCCCGGCATCGACGGACTCGTCGCGGCCGCCGCCGACACCCTCGCCCTCTACTCCGAACTCGGCGCCTCCTGGGCCCGGCCGCACCAGAGCCCGAACGACGCTCGAAGCGACGTCCCGGACAAGACCGCGGACATGACCGCGGACATGACCGCGGACATGACCGCGGACAAGATCACGAACAAGACCGCGAACAAGGTGGGAAGCGAGGTGAGCACCCCATGAACCATGCGCAGAGCACCGACTCGCTCGTCCTGCGAGTCGCGGGCCGCCCGGTCGGCCGGTACGTCACCCGGCCCGAACTCGCGCCCCGGTTCTCGCCGCGCCCCTATCTCCACCCGGTCACCACCCTGGCCGGCACGGCTGTCACCGAACTCAGCCCCGCCGACCACACCCACCACCTCGGCGTCGGTGTCGCCGTTCCCGACGTCGAGGGGCACAACTTCTGGGGCGGCCGCACCTACGTCCGCGACCAGGGACCCACCGAGCTGGCCAACCACGGCGCCCAGCGGCACGCCGGTTTCCAACTGCGCGACCCCGACGGCTTCGTGGAGGAACTGCGCTGGGTGGCCGCGGGGGGCGAGCTGCTGCGTGAGCGCCGCACGGTCGCCGTCACCGAACTCACCGACTCCGCCTGGGCGTTGGACTTCACCTTCTCCCTCACCAACACGACCAGGCACCCCCTGTCGATCGGCAGCCCGGCCACCAACGGGCGGGCCGGAGCGGCCTACGGCGGCTTCTTCTGGCGGGCCCGCAAGGAAGCACAGGCGCCGCGCGTCTTCACCGCCGACACCGAGGGCGAGGAGGCGGTCCACGGGGCCCCAGCCGACTGGCTCGCCCTCGTGGGCGCGGGCTGGACCCTCGTCTTCGCCGGGGCCACCGCCGCGACCCGCCGCGACCCGTGGTTCGTGCGCACCACCGAGTACCCGGGTGTCGGCTCCTCCCTCGCGCACACCGAACGGCTGCCGATCCCGCCCGGGGAGACGGCCGTACGCCGGGTCGTCACCGTCGTCGCGGACGGCGCCCTCGGCAGAAGCGAGGCCGCGGCGCTGGTACGGAAGGCGGTGAGCCCCTGATGGCGCTGCCCTCGGCCGACCTCGGCGACGGCACCTACCGCAACCCCGTCCTCGACGCCGACTGGTCCGACCCCGACCTGCTGTGTGTGGGCGACGACTTCTACCTCACCGCCTCCAGCTTCGGTCGCGTGCCCGGCCTGCCGCTCCTGCACTCCCGCGACCTGGTCAACTGGACGCTCGTCGGACACGCCCTCCAACGCCTCGAGCCCGCGGGGGACTTCAGGAAGCCCAGGCACGACTGCGGGGTCTGGGCGCCGTCCCTGCGGTACCACGACGACCGCTTCTGGATCTTCTGGGGCGACCCCGACCACGGCATCTTCCAGGTCAACGCCCCGGAGATCCGCGGTCCCTGGACCCGGCCGCACCTCGTCAAGGAGGGCAAGGGACTCATCGACGCCTGCCCGCTGTGGGACGAGGAGACCGGCGAGGCGTATCTCGTGCACGCCTGGGCCAAGTCCCGCGCGGGCGTGAAGAACCGGCTCACCGGCCACCGTATGCGCCCCGACGGCACCGGACTGCTCGACGAGGGCAAGGTGATCATCGACGCGGACCGGATCCCGGGCTGGTTCACCCTCGAAGGGCCCAAGGCCTACCGGCACGACGGCTGGTTCTGGATCTTCGCACCCGCCGGGGGAGTGGAGACCGGCTGGCAGGGCGCCTTCCGCTCACGCGGTTTCTTCGGCCCGTACGAGGAGCGGGTGGTGCTGGAGCAGGGGGACACCGAGGTCAACGGCCCCCACCAGGGCGGCTGGGTGCGCACGAAGGCCGGCGAGGACTGGTTCGCGCACTTCCAGCAGCGCGGGCCCTACGGGCGGGTCGTCCACCTCCAGCCGATGCGCTGGGGCGACGACAGCTGGCCGGTGCTCGGTGACAAGGGCGTCCCCGTCGCCGTACACCGCAAGCCGCGACTGCCGCCGCAGCCGCCCTCAGCACCCGCCACCGACGACGACTTCCCCGGCGGCCGGTTCGGACGGCAGTGGCAGTGGACCGCCAACCGTCCCCCAAGCTCTCGGCTGCGCTCGAGCAGGGGGGACCCCCATGACGGCTGGGCCACTCAGCACTCGGCGGACGGACTGCGGCTGAGCTGCGTACGGACGGTGGACGCGCACGACCTGCGCAGACTGCCGAACGTCCTCACCCAGCGGTTACCCGGCACCCCCGCCACCGTCGAGGTGGAGCTGCGCCTCGACAGCGAGGAGCCGGGGGCACGGGCGGGACTCACGGTGCTCGGGGACGCCTTCAGCTGGATCGGGCTCCAGCGGGAGGCGGACGGGTCGGTGCGGCTTGTGCACCGGTTCGCCGAGTCGGGCGCCGAGCGGGAGCGCGACGCCGCGCATCCGCGAGAGGCGCCCGAGGGGCGGGCCCGGCTGTGGATCGAGAGCGGGGCGGGGGCGCGCTGCCGGTTCTCGTACGACGTCGGGGGCGGCCGACAGCCCTCCGGCCAGGTCTTCGCCGCCACCCCCTGGCGCTGGGTCGGCGCCCTGCTCGGACTTTTCGCACTCGCGCCCGTCGGCGGGGGACACGCCGGCGCGGCCTCGTTCACGCAGTTCCGCATCACCAGTTCCTTCCGCTGACAAGACCCCACAACCCTGTTGGATCCAGAAGAAGAGAGCCGATCAATGAAGATCAACATCCACAGAACCGGGCGTGCCGCGACGGTCGTCGCCCTGGGCTCCGTGCTCGCGCTCACCGCCACCGCCTGCGGCGACAACGGCAGCGGAGCGGCGGGCGACAAGGGCACCGAGGGCTCCGGCAAGGGCGAGATCACCTTCTGGGACAACAACGGTGGTGTCCGCACCGACATCTGGAAGCAGATCATCGCGGACTTCGAGAAGAAGTACCCGGACATCAAGGTCAAGTACGTCGGCATCCCGGCGGCTAGCGCCCAGTCGAAGTACGACACCGCCATCCAGGGCGGCGGCCTGCCCGACGTCGGCGGCGTGGGCACCGCGATGCTCGCCGAGGTCGCCGTCCAGGGAGCGCTGGAGCCGCTGGACAGCCGGCTCAAGGGGAGCTCGCTGAACGGCAAGCTGAGCCAGAACCTGCTCGACGTCAGCCGGTCCGCGGGCGGCGGTGACGCCCTGTACCAGGTGCCGACCTCCGCCAACAACGGCACGCTGTGGTACCGGACGGACCTGTTCAAGGCGGCGGGAGTGGACGCCCCGACGACCTGGTCGAAGTTCTACGACGCCGCCGACAAGCTCACCGACAAGGGCAAGAACAAGTTCGGCTTCACCATCCGGGGCGGCGAGGGCGCCATCGCGCCGGCCCTCGACGCGGTGTACGGCCAGACCGGCATCACCTCGTTCTGGAACGGCGACAAGACCACCGTCAACGACCCGAAGAACGTCGCAGCTCTCGAGAAGTACATCGCCCTGTACAAGAAGGACACCCCGTCCGCCGACGTCAACAACGACTTCACCAAGATGGTCGCCCAGTGGGACAGCGGCACCATCGGCATGCTCAGCCACAACCTCGGCTCCTACCAGGACCACGTGAAGGCGCTGGGCGCGGAGAAGTTCCGCGGCATCCCGAACCCGACGCAGGACGACGGCACACGGGTGCAGGTGTCCAACCCGGTCGACGGGATGAGCCTGTTCAAGTCCAGCAAGAACAAGGCGGCCGGCTGGAAGTTCATCGAGTTCGCCCTCTCGGCGGCGGAGAACTCCAAGTTCAACGAGTCGGCGGGACAGGTCCCGGCGAACACCGACGCCGCGAAGGACGCGTGGATCCAGAAGGCCGAGCCCACCAAGCTGGCCGCGGAGGCGCTGAACGGGGCCGGCACCAAGATCGTGCAGCTGCCGTACTACCTGCCGGACTGGAACACGATCTCCAAGTCCGACAACGAGCCGAACTTCCAGAAGCTGCTGCTCGGGAAGATGAGCGCGAAGCAGTTCCTGGACACGTTGGCCGATCAGTTGAACAAGGCGCAGGCGGACTGGAAGGCGAACCACTAGCTGCCGCTGGCCGGGCGCGGTCGGTTCGGGGGCGACGAGTTGTCATGCGGCCCCCGGACCGGTTGTGGCTGGTCGCGCAGTTCCCCGCGCCCCTGAAGGGGCGCGCCCCTCACCCCCGGTTGAAAGGCACCCCTGTGTCCCTCACCCGCAGACAAGTCACCTCGGCGGCTCTTGCCGCCGTTCCCGTCGCTCTTGTGGCGACCGGTACCGCACAGGCCACCCAGCGTCGCCGCACCCTGTACATCGCGGGTGACTCCACCGCCGCCCAGAAGTACGCCGACGCCGCGCCGGAGACCGGGTGGGGCATGGCGCTTGCGTTCTTCCTGCGGGAGCACCTGGAAGTCGCCAACCACGCCGTGAACGGACGGAGTTCGAAGAGTTTCGTCGACGAGGGGCGCCTCGAGGTCATTTTCGAGGCGATCCGGCCCGGCGACTTCCTGCTCGTCCAGTTCGGGCACAACGACGAGAAGAGCGCCGACCCGACGCGCTACACCGAGCCCTGGACGACGTACCAGGACTACCTGCGGCAGTACGTCGACGGGGCGCGGGCCCGTGGCGCGCGGCCGGTGCTCGCCACCTCCGTGGAGCGCAGAAAGTTCGACGCGGACGGCAACGCCGTGCCGACCCACGGCGACTACCCGGCGGCGATGCGTGCCCTCGCCGAGGAGGAGCGTGTGGCGCTGCTCGACATCCAGGCCCTGTCGATCGCCCTGTGGCAGCGGCTCGGCGTCGAGGAGACCAAGAAGTACTTCAACTGGACCGCGACCGAGCAGGACAACACCCACTTCAACCCGCCGGGTGCGATCGCCGTGGCCCGTCTCGTCACGGCCGAACTGCTGCACCGCCGGGTGCTGGCACACCGGGACGTGCGCCGGCTGGACGAGGAAGTCCCCGAGTCCTGGATCACCTGGCCGGCCGCGGCCGCGTAACCCCCTTCCACAGAACCTCCGCCAGAAGGAGAGCCGCACAGTGAAGACACAGAGATGGCATGCGCATGCCACGACAGGATCGGCGACGACGGCCCTGCTGGTCGGTTGCACCGCCCTGGCCCTCGCCGTCACCGGCACCACCGCCCAGGCCCAGGCCCGGTCGGGCGACCTCGGCCGAGGGACCCTCGCCGCCGGTGACGGCTGGGGCTCCTACGGCACGGGGACCTCCGGTGGCGCGGCGGCCGACGCCGCGCACGTGTACACCGTCACCACCTGGGCCGAGTTCAAGGCCGCGCTGAAGAACGGCGGCACCGCCCCGAAGATCATCCAGGTGAAGGGCACGATCGACGCCAACGCCGAGGGCTGCGACTCCTTCGCCGCGCCGGGCTACGACTTCGACGCCTATCTGCAGAAGTACTCGCCGGAGAACTGGGGATACGGCACGAACCTGGACGCCGAGCCGGACGACAGCCCCGAAGGCCTGCGCCGCGCCTCCGCCGCCAACCAGGACATCGCCATCAAGGCGGAGATCCCCGCGAACACCACCCTCGTCGGCCTCGGCAGGGGCGCGGGGTTCAAGGGCGCCAGCCTCCAGATCAAGGCCGTGGACAACGTCATCGTCCGCAACCTCAGCTTCGAGAGCCCGCTCGACTGCTTCCCGCAGTGGGATCCGACCGACACCTCCGTCGGCAACTGGAACTCCGAGTACGACAGCGCGGTGGTGTACGGCTCCACGCACGTCTGGCTGGACCACAACACCTTCACCGACGGGGACCACCCCGACAGCACGCTGCCCACGTACTTCGGCCGGATCTTCGAGCAGCACGACGGCGAGCTGGACATCGTCAAGGGCGCGGACTACGTGACCGCCTCCTGGAACGTCTTCGCCGACCACGACAAGACGATCCTCATCGGCAACAGCGACAGCGCGTCCACCGCGGCGGTCGACCGGGGCCACCTCAAGGTCACCTTCCACCACAACCTGTTCTCGAACCTCGTCGAGCGCGCGCCGCGCGTCCGCTTCGGCCAGGTCGACTCGTACAACAACCACTTCGTCGCGGGCGACGGCTACTCCTACAGCTACGGCATCGGCATGGAGTCCCAACTCGTCGCCGAGCACAACGCGTTCACGCTCCCCGCCGGGGTCAGCGCGGCGACCGTCCTGAAGAAGTGGAAGGAGGCGCCGCTCACCGCCGCGGACAACTACGTCAACGGGGCGGCCACCGACCTGATCGCCGTGCACAACGCGGAGATCCCGGCGGAGACGCTGCAGTCCGGGGCCGGATGGACGCCGACCCTGCGCACGAAGGTCGACTCGCCCAGGGCGGTGCCGCGGATCGTGGACCACGGGGCGGGCGCCGGAATGATCTGCTGACCGGCTGATCCGGCTGATCCGGCTGACCAGCCGACCCGGTCGATCAGCCGACCCGGTCGATCAGCCGACCCGGTCGACCGGCTGATCCGGTCGAACCGGCTCCGATCGTTCCCCCTCCCGGTCAGGCCGGAGCGGCTCCGCACCGCCCCTCACCCAGGGCGCGCCGCTCCGGCCCCTCTTCCCTCCCGCAGAGCCCGCGAGGCCTCTGAGCCTCGCGGCACAGCGAAGGAGCATCGCCATGCTCTCCCGCACCACCACACCCGGCTCTGCCGTCCCCAGCCGGAGAACCTTCCTCGTCGCCAGCGCCGGAGCCGCTCTCGCGCTCGGCCTCGCGACTCCCGCGCGGGCCCAGGCGCGGCCCCAGGAGAAGTCACCCTTCGGGCGTTACGGTTCGCCGTCCGCCCGGCTCACCGAGCGGACCCTGTACGTCCACCACGGCGGCCTCGGCGACCACACCACCGTCCAGGCCGCCGTCAGCGCTGCGAGCGGGGCCGGACACACGCTGGTCGTCGCATCGGGCACGTACCGCGAGACGGTCGCCGTCGGTGTCGACCGTACGGAGATGACCTGGATCGGCGCCTCCGGGGACCCGCGTGACGTCGTCGTCGTGTACGACCACGCCAACGGCACCCCGAAGCCCGGCGGCGGCACCTACGGGACCACCGGGTCGGCCACCACCACTGTGCAGGCCGACGGGTTCACCGCCCGCTCGATCACCTTCGCCAACGACTTCCTGCGCGCCGACCACCCCGAGATCACCGGCACTCAGGCGGTCGCCGTCAAGGTGCAGGGCGACCGCTCGGCCTTCGTGGGGTGCCGGTTCCTGGGCCACCAGGACACGCTGTACGCCGACTCGATCGCGCTCGGCACCTTCGCCCGCCAGTACTACCGCGACTGTTACGTCGAAGGTGACGTGGACTTCGTCTTCGGGCGGGCGACCGCCGTCTTCGAGCGCTGCCACTTCCGCACCCTGAACCGCACGGACCTGGCGACCGCCCCCTACGGCTTCGTCTTCGCCCCCTCCACCGCGCTCGCCAACCCGCGCGGCTACCTGGTGACCCACGGCCGTGTCAGCAGCGAGGCCCCGGACGCGTACTACAAGCTCGCCCGCCCCTGGGTGCCCGGCTCGGACACCACCGCCCGGCCCATGCTGACCGTCCGTGACACCCGCCTCGCCGCCGGGATCGACGCGGTCGCGCCCTACACCAACATGGCGGACGCCTACCCGTGGCAGAGCCAGCGCTTCGCCGAGTACCGGAACACGGGGCCGGGCGCGGTCGTCAGCGTCCCGGAGAACCGTCCCCAACTGAGCCACGGGGAGGCCGAGTCGGCGACCCGGGAGGCGTACCTCGGCGACTGGACACCGTGGAAGGGGTGCTGAGATGCGCCGACGCGCCTTTCTCGCCACGGCCGGTGCGCTCGGCGTCGTCGGTGCGACTCCCGCCTTCGCGGGCGGGCGCCGGGTGCTGCACGTCCGACCCGGTGACTCCGTCCAGGCCGCCGTCGACGCGGTGACGGGCGCCGACTGGACGATCGTCGTGCACCCGGGCACGTACCGCGAGGTCGTGAACATCCCCGCCGACAAGGCCGACCTGACGCTGCTCGGCGCCGGACGCGACCCGCGCGACGCCGTCGTCGTGTACGACAACGCCAACGGCACCCAGAAGCCGGACGGCTCGGGGACGTACGGCACGGCGGGCTCCGCCACCTTCACCTCGGCGGCGCCGGGGCTCACCGTGCGCGGGCTGACGCTCGCCAACGACTGGCTGCGTGCCGACCACCCGGACATCACCGGGACCCAGGCGGTGGCGGCCTACGTCACCGGCGACCGCTCGTCCTTCACCCACGTCCGCCTGCTGGCACACCAGGACACGCTGTTCGCGGACACGACGGCCCTGACCGCCTTCGACCGCCAGTACTACCGCGACTGCTACATCGAGGGCGACGTCGACTTCGTCTTCGGGCGGGCCACCGCCGTCTTCGAGCGCTGCCACTTCCACACCCTCGACCGGGACGTCGCCTTCAAGCCCGAGGGGATGGTCTTCGCGCCCTCCACGGCCCGCGCCAACCCGCACGGTTTCCTGGCCCTGCGCGGCCGGGTCACCTCGGGCGCGCAGGACGGTGCGTACAAGATCGCGCGGCCGTGGGTGCCGTCGTACGAGACGACGGCCCGGCCGTCCCTGGTCGTACGGGAGACGGAACTCGGCCCCGGCATCGACGCGGTGGCGCCCTACGTCAACATGCGCGAGGCCTACCCGTGGCAGTCCATGCGCTTTCGCGAGTACCGCAACACCGGCCCCGGCGCGGAGATCACGGTGCCGGAGAACCGTCCCCAGCTCACGGACACGGAAGCCGTGTCGCACACGCGTGCGGCGTATCTGGGCGACTGGCGCCCGTGATGTTCCCGAAGAAGGCACCGAAGCAGTCCCCCACCGTATCGACGAAAGGACCGCACTCCATGTCTCGTCGAACCGCTCTCGTCCTCGGCGCCGCCCTGGCGCTCGGCGCCGGACTCGCCGTCCTGCCCACCCAGGCCCAGGCGGCGACCGTCGTCGTCAGCACCACGGCCGACCTCACCAGCGCCATCAAGAACGCCACCGCCGGCACCGTCATCCAGGTGCGCGCCGGCACGTACTACCCGACGGCCACCCTCCAGTCGACGGCCAACGGCACTTCGTCGAGCCCGGTCACCCTCCAGGCGTACGGCACGGAGACGGTGAAGATCGACGGCTCGTCGCTGCCCGCCGGGGACTGGATCTTCAAGCTGACCGCCGACTACTGGAACGTCTCCAACCTCACCTTCCAGAACTCCCCGGACAGCGCGGTCGTCTGCCAGTCCTGCACCGGCACGAACTGGAACAACATCAAGACCATCAACGGCGGCGACTCCGGCTTCACGCTCACGGGTGACGGCACCGTCAACAACACGGTCAAGAACATCGACTCGTACGGCAACTACGACGCCGCCACCCATGGCGAGAACGCGGACGGCGTCGCCGTGAAGTTCGGCTCCGGCACCGGCAACCTGATCACCGGCGCCCGCCTGTACAACAACTCGGACGACGGCATCGACTTCTGGTCCTTCTCGTCGCCCGTCACCGTCGAGCACACCTGGTCCTTCGGCAACGGCAGGAACCGCTGGGGCGACTCGGCGTTCGCGGGTGACGGCAACGGCTACAAGCTGGGCGGCGACGGCGAGGTCGTCGCGCACGTCGTGAACAACTCCGCCGCCTGGGACGACGCGGGCAACGGCTTCACCGAGAACTCCAACACCGGCTCGATCGTCATCAACCGCACCACCGCGTACGCCAACGGCAAGTACGGCTACTACTTCGCCACCAGCTCCGCGAAGCTCGGCAAGAACCTGGCGGTGAGCAACGGCAGCGCGGCGGTCGCCAAGGGATCCTCGGTCACGTCCGCCGGCAACAACTGGGACTCGGGCGTCTCCACCCCGTCCTTCCTCTCCACGGACGCGTCGACGACGTACAACTCCCGCAAGCCCGACGGCTCGCTGCCCGCGACGACGTTCCTGACGACGGGGAGCACGACGATCGGGGCCACGATGAACTAGTCCTCAGCAGGCGCTCCGTGCGGGAAGCGGCACGGCCGACCGCTTCCCGCATGTACGTCGGCGCCCACTCAACCCAAGTGCCACAGGGCGTACGCCACCACGCACAGGATCACACCGGCGAACGCCATGAGCGCACCCAGGAACCGGAGATAGCCGGGGGTCGCGAAAAGGGTGGGCGATCCGCCCAGACGCCCCATCGCCGCCCAGCTCTCCTCATTCTTGCGGCGTATCCGCTCGGAGCGCCGGGTGGTGATCCCCCGCACGTCGAACGCCCAACTCATGCCGCACCAGAGGGCGACCAGGCCGCCCAACAGGAACACGGCGAGGATGACCGGCGAGGGGCCGTGCGACCCCGCGGCGACGTTGAACCCATCAGTCAATTCTTCGGATCCCTTCAAAGAAATCATTTCGGATCTTCCCTGCCGGAACCAGTTCGCCTCTGCTCACGTCAATGACCGCCGCCATGCTCGTGCCTGGACACGAGTGGACGAAAGGCTGCCAAGGCGTCCGCGTAGTCGGATGCGGCAGGATCCCCGGGGGGGAGGGTGAGGGACAGTGATTCGGCTGCACCCAGTACCGCTGATGCCAGTTCGTCCGACGTCGTGCGGGCGATGACGCCGTCCTTGAAGGCGACGGAGATTCCGTCCTTGACGCGTCGGAAGACGAGGCTGAACGAGGTGTCGACACCGGTGAAAGTGAGCGTTTTGCCGTTGCCGCTGAGAAAAGCGCGGAGGCTGTCCAGCAGCTGTGTCACCGAGAGGTAGATCATCATGCCCTGGTCGGGGGTACGGCCTGCTGAGTCTGCCGTACCGAGACCCCCGGTGACGGACATGTCACCGAGGTCGAATCCGCTGGGGTCGCCCTGGCCGGGTCGAACGGTGAACTGCACAGTGATCACGGGGTGTAGCTCTTTCCTACCGGGAAGAAGGTGATGATGCGGTTCCCGTCGTCCGAGTCGACGACCAGGCGGTACCGGGCCCGCATTCCGTTCACGATCATCCTCTTCTCGTAGGTCTGCATCCGGCGCGCAGGATCCGAAACGCGTGTGCCCTTCTCGATCATCGTCTCCGCGGCCTTCTCCACCTGGGCGCGTGTGGTCGACGGAGGCAGGAGATCGCCGTGGCCGCCGTTCGCGGTACCCGCGATGTGACGTTCGTCGATGTGCTGCCAGCCCTCCTTGGGGTTGCCGTCCTCAAGCCTCGGAGTGGTGCGGCAGATCGCGAGCCCGTAGGGGTCGATCCAGGTCAGCGGATGCGGGCCGTACCAGTATGGGTTCGGGCCGGCGTCCAGACCGAGCGGGTCGGACGAGACATAGCGTGCGGTCTCCGGGTCGTAGTACCGGTGGAAGTTGTGATGCAGGCCGGTTTCGGGGTCCGCGTACTGGCCCGGGAACCGGAGCGGGCAGTCCACGGACTCGTGGTCGTCCGTGGGCGCCGGATACCTCGTTCCCCAGAGGGTGGTACGGCGCTGCCAGGCCACGTTGCCGTCGGTGGAGACGAGTTCGGTCGGGGTACCGACCGAGTCCGTGACGACAGCGTGGAAGCGGACCGTGCGGTCGGCCGTCGTGTCCTCGGCGAGCCGGGCGAGGAACGAGGTGCCCCGGGCCACCTCCGCAGGTCTGTGAGTGGTCTGAGCGAGAGGGCGGTGTGTGCCGGGCGCGTAGTCCCAGGTGGTGACCCCGCCGTCAGCGGCCCGCTGTTCGGCGAGATGGGTGTCGTCCCAGGTGAAGTGAGTGCGATCGGTCGCTGAACCATCCTCATGGAGACGGCACTTGGACATGCGGCGACCGAGCGGATCGTATGCGTAGCGCCAGCGCTCGCCCTCCGGTGTCGTTGCCTCGGTGAGACGGTCCTCCGCGTTCCAGGTGAGTGTCCAGATCCGTTGCTGCCCGTTGAGCAGCTTGCGGGTCTTGCGTACCAGGCGGCCCTGCGCGTCGTACTCGTACGACGTGCGGCCGGAGCGGCGGACGAGGGTGCCCTCGGATTCATGGTCACCAGCCGCGTCATGGGCTGGCGCCGAAGCGTGGGCGAGGTTGCCCGACGTGTCGTAGGCATAGGTCTCGGTCCATCCGTGACCGCGTACGCCCGTGACTCGCCCCATGACATCGAGGTCGTAGCGGCGGGTTCCGGAGGTGAGTTCGCGGACTTCGGTGACGTAGCCGTCGGCTCGATAGGCGTAGGCGCGGTGCTGGAGCAGGAGGTCCCCTGCCTCGGCGCCCCGTGTCGTGAGGGACTGGGCGGTGAGGCGGTCGCTCGCATCCCAGCTCTGGGAGAGGGCTGTGTCCGTACCGATGAGGCGACGTGTCTCGCGTCCCGCCGCGTCGTAGGTGAACCGCAACTCCCCGTCCGCGACCCGGAGCTCGGCCGGACGCCCCGCAGCGTCGTACGTCCATTGCGAAGTGATGCCGCTCGGGGTTCGGCGACGGGTGCGCCGGCCGAGAGCGTCGTAGGTGTTCACGGTCGTACGACCGTTGACGGTCTCGGTGAGAACACGGCCGAGCGCGTCGTGCTTGATCGTGATGTCGACATCCGCGTTGGCCGCGTGCGCGAGGTGACCGTCCGGACCGTACGCGTACCTTGTGACTGTGCCCGTGTCGTCGAACTGCTCTGTCACCCGGCCGAGTGTGTCCCGCGTGAAGTGCAGCGTCTCACCGGCGCCGTTGGCGCGGGACAGCAGGCCGCCCGCGGCGTCGTGCGTGTAGGTGATGGTCCGGCCGTTGAAGTCGGTCTCCGCGGTCAGGCGGCCCGCCGCGTCGTAGCTGTACGACCAGGTCAGCCCTTGCGGATTGGTAACGCCCGTCAGCCGCAACTCGGTGTCGTAGGCGAACGCGTACGTCGCACCGTCCGGGTCCGTTCGGGAGGCGGCGACGTCGAAGTGACCGGCGGTACGGTGTGTCGTGTTGCCCGCGAGGTCGGTATGGGTGAGGAGGTTGCCCTCGGCGTCCCAGGTCCACAACTCCCTTGAGCCGTCCGCCTGTTCGCGCCAGGCGGGCTTGCCGTCGGTCGTCCAGCCCATGCGGGTGGTGTGACCCAGCGGGTCGGTCACGTCGACGATCCGTCCGAAGGAATCCCGGCGTACCGATGTCGTGTGCCCCAGTTCGTCGGTGAGGGCGACGGGCAGTCCGGCGGTGTCGTACGCCGTGGTGCGTGTATGACCGAGCGCGTCCGTGACGGTGGTCGGACGGCCCGACTCGTCGTACGTGTACCGGGTCATGGCGCCGACCGGGTCGACGGTCGTCAGCAGGTTGCCGCGCTCGTCGTAGGTGTGTCGCCAGGTCGCTCCGCCCGGTTCGAGGATCTCCGTCGGCAGGGCAGGCGCGTTGTAGGCCGCCCGAGCCACCGAGCCGTCGGGAAGCGTGAGTTCGGTCAGGTTTCCGGAGCCGTCGTAGCCGTACCGGGTCGTACGGCCCAGCGGATCGGTGACCGAGCGGGGCTTGGCACCCCACTCGTCCCACTCCGTGCGCGTGACATGCCCGAGCGGGTCCGTCTCCTCGACGACCAGGCCCTCGGAGTTGTACCGATGGCTGGAGACGCGGCCGAGTGAATCGGTGTACGTCGTCGTGGCCGCCGCCTCGTCGTACGTCAGGGTGCCCGACAGGATGCCGTCGACGCCCTCGGTGCGGACGACGCGGCCGCGTTCGTCGTAGACGTAGGAGAACCAGGTCCCGTTGCGGTCGGTCCAGCGCGTCATCCGGCCCTGGTCGTCGTAGGTGAACCGGAGCGGCTCACCACTGGAGTTGATGACCTCGGTGAGGTTGCCGGAGGTGTCATAGCCGTACCGCATGACGAGCGTGCCGTCGCCCACCGGGCCGTCGGGGCCGTAGCGGGAGGGCGGTTCGTCGAGCAGGCGCAGGGCGGTGACGCGGGGGCCCCGGGTGTCGACGGCCAGGTAGTAGCCGCCGGAGTGGCGGATGCCGAACGGGATGCCTTCGTCGTCGCGCTCGACGTCGATGCGAGCGCCGTTCCGGTCGCTCCAGGAGTCCAGGGGCAGATGGAAGACGCCGAAGGAGCCCGAGGAGAAGGGGGTGCTGAAGGTGCGGACGACTCCGGTGGCGGGGTCGGTGATGGTCATGACGCCGTCGGGCTTGCCGTCCCAGCGCAGTGGCCAGCGCGCGCCCTTCAGAGGGAGGGTCGGCACGTCCGGCTCCGGCACGGGATAGACGAGCCGCATGCCGTCCGCCGCCGCGAAGACGACCCCCTCGCCGTCGATCTGCACGCACTCGTCGAGGGTGGAGATCCAGTTCGGGCCGAAACAGACCCCGCCCCGGTAGGAGGACAGGTGGGTGCGCTGGAAGAGGAGGGGAAGGGAGGCCGGCAGTGTCAGGTCGGCCTGGGACATCAGCATGGCGCCCGTCGCCACGTCGATCGGCTCGCCGACGCACGGCGTGCGATCCGCGTTGCGCGCGGCGGGTCCGAGCTCGACCAGGTCGGGGCGGAGGGACGGCGGGCGCAGCAGGAGGGGAGTGGTGTCGCTGAACGCGCCCTCCATGCCCGCCTTCAGCACGCCGCCGCCCGCGCCCAGCGCGCCGCCGAAGATCATGCCGTCCTTGGCGGCCTGGTTGACCTCGTCCAGGCTGAAGCCCTGCTGCAGACCGGTGGCCATCTTCAGGGGCTGGGCCACGGCCAGGTCGACGGTGACCGACTCGATACCGCCGAAGGCCGCCGCGACCAGGGTGCCCGCCGCTATCTCCGCGACGGTGGTGGAGACCGCGATGCCCATGGTGGTGCCGAACTCGATGATGGCGTCGGCCGCCGCGACGGCGGCTCCGGAGGCGAGGCCGGCCGTGAAGAAGGCCAGCGCCACCCCGCCCGCGATCACGGCGGCGTCGATGCCGATCTGCGTCCAGAGTTTGTTGATGGCGTCGTCGATGGCGTCCGCGAACTTGTCGAGGGCCTTCGCCATCGCCCGGGACGACTCCGCCAGGTCGCTGAGCCAACCGGTGTCCTTGCCCTTGGCGTAGCGGTTCCAGAACTTCTCGAAGGCGTCGATCGACTCGCCGGTGTTGTGGTGGATGAGGGAGGACGCACTCGTGTGCACCGGTCCCCGTACGTCGTCGACCGAGTCGGCGAAGGTGCGCCAGGCGGTCGCCGCGGCCCGCAGCGAACCGGAGTTGGCGTCCGGCCACCACAGGCCCAGCTTCAGCAGGATCTTCTTGGCCTCGTCCTCAACGCTCACCGGAACCGTCGCTCCCCGCCTTGTCGGTCCCGCCGGTCTTCACCTCGGTGAACATTCCCGCGATGAGCTGGTCGTTGTCGACGGTGCCGTCCGCCAGGTCGTTCATGGCCTCGTGGATGCTCACCAGGCCGAGTACGAGGGTGCCCGCCGCGCTCTCTATCTTCTTCTGCTGCGGTGAGTAGGCGTCCCCGAACTCCTTGCCCTGTTTGTCCTCGCCCCAGGGTTTTCCCAGGCTGTCCAGGGTGGTGACGAGGGTGGTGAGTGCCTTGCTGAGGTTCTTGGCCCCTTCGTGGAAGTCCGGCGCCGCGCGCTTCAGATCGGCGGTGTGGATGTGCAGGACCATGCCGTCGCCGTTGCCGTCACCCATGCGGCTCTCCCCGTCTGACGCATCGTTCGCATGTGCGTTCCGACCCTAGGAGAACCGGTTCAAGGGAAGGTCAAGTGGACGCCACCCGCGGGCAATGCATCCGGGGAGACGCCGCCCGCGGGTCAGGTCTCGATCGGATAAAGCCTCCCGCATGGCATGCGTGATGCGCGTAGACAGTCCCTGACCTGGTGCGGAATGACCTGGTCACCCATCACCCAGATCCGGAGAATCCATGCGGAAGTCCCTCAGAGCGGCAGCCATCGCGGCCGCTTGTGCCGTCGCCGGCGGAGCCCTCTACGGCACGGGCGTCGCCACGGCCGGCCAGTCGACGGCCAACTCGACCCACGAGCCCTACAACATCGGGCTCCTGGTCAAGGACATCGACACCTACTACGGCGCCACGCTCGACAGCAACGGCGTGTACCAGGCGTCCAAGGACAGCCAGTACGCCAAGGACCTGTCGCGCCTGGAGTCGGACGCCAAGCGCTACATCGACAGGGCTGCGCACAAGGCGAAGCACCGGGGCGAGAAGCCCGCGGTCGTCTTCGACATCGACGACACGCTGCTGCTCTCCCTCGACTACGAGAAGAAGACCAACTACACGTACAACTCGGCCTCCTGGGCCGCGTACGTGGCCCAGGCCGACCGTCCGGCCGTCTTCGGCACCCCCGAACTCGTCGCGTACGCCGAGTCCAAGGGCGTCGAGGTCTTCTACAACTCGGGCCTGAAGGAGTCGCAGCGCGTCTCCGCGGTCGCGAACCTGAAGAAGGTCGGCGCCGACATCAACCTCGACGCCGACCACATGTTCCTCAAGGACGCGGCCAACCCGCCGGCCTACCTGAGCGCCTGCGCCACGGCCGCCGCCTGGAACTGCACCACCGTGCAGTACAAGTCCGGCACCCGTAGGCACATCGAGGCCCTTGGGTACGACATCGTCGCCAACTTCGGCGACCAGTACTCCGACCTCGACGGAGGCTACGCCGACAAGACGTTCAAGCTCCCGAACCCGACGTACTTCGTCGGCTAGGACTCAGGACCCGGTCCGTACGGGGCGGATCGACTCCAGGGTCGGCACCACCGGTTCGATCGTTCCGTCGGCCGCGAACTCCATGGGGTCGATCGTGGTCTCCCGGTGCGTGCCGTCCCCGCCCGCCTTCCCGGGGCCGTTCAGGGCGAACCGGTGGTAGACGATGTACCAGTCGTCGGTGCCGGGGACGTTCACCACGGAGTGGTGTCCGGTGCCCTTGATGCCGTACTCCGGGCGCTTGGACAGGATCGTGCCCCGCTTGGTCCACGGACCGAGCGGGGACGGTCCGGTGGCGTAGGCGACGTGGTAGTTCTCGCTGCGGGTGTCGTCCTCGGACCACATGAAGTAGTACGTGCCCCGCCGCTTGACGACGAAGGATCCCTCACGGAAGTCGGGCTGCGTGATGTCCCGCACCTGCGAGCCGTCGAACGACACCATGTCGGCGTTCAGCGGCACCACGTATCCGTGGCCGTTGCCCCAGTACAGATACGACTGCCCGTCGTCGTCCGTGAACACCGCCGGGTCGATCATCTGACCCGTGAACTGACCCTTGGCGACCAGGGGTCTGCCCAGCGCGTCCTTGAAGGGACCGGCCGGGGAGTCGGCCACCGCCACGCCGATCTGCTGCTCCGCACAGAAGTAGAAGTAGTACTTGCCGTCACGTTCGGCGATCGCCGGGGCCCAGGCGTTCTTGTCCGCCCAGGACACATCGGGTCCCAGGTCCAGGATCACACCGTGATCCTTCCAGTGGACCAGGTCCTTCGACGAGTACGCCTTGAAGCTCGTCCCGCTCCACCCCGCGTAGCCGTCCGTCGTCGGATAGATCCAGTACTGGCCGTCCAGGTAATGGACGTCCGGGTCGGCGTTGAGTCCGGGGAGGACCGGGCTGCGGTTGGGTACCGCCTCGACCGTCCAGGTCCGGCTCGTCCCGTCCGGGGCCGTCACGGTGTAGGCGCGCGGGGTGCGGAAGTCCCGGGGTGTGCCCGAGGCCGGGCTGACCTTCGCGCCCGCGCCGACCGCGAGGGCGGGGGCGAGGTGCCTGAGGTTCGTGTCCGGCCTCATCGGCAGGACGACCTTCGAGGCCGACTCGGTGACGATCGCATACCCGCTCTGGCCCTTCGCGGTCGCGTCCACGACCGACGTGCCGGTCACCGGGTAGGCGGCCAGCAGCCGGTCGTACTCCGTCTGCGTCACCGGCATCACCGTGCCGTGCCGGGGGCTCGCGGGCAGTTGGTAGTTCGTCGACATGGTCCACTTGCCCGAGTCGAGGTCGGTCGTCTCGAAGGGGACGTAGCCACGGCTGCCGTACTCGTCGATGAACAGGTACCACTTGTTCTCGGTGTTGGACTTGAAGACCGTCGGGCCCTCGCCGCGGTCGATCGAGCCGCTGCCGATGCAGTCCGAGACGAAGTCGTACTTGGTGTTCGTCAGGGAGGTCGACTTCTCGCCGGTGATGAACTTCGAGCAGGGGCTGGAGGAGCTGGGATCGCGCTCGTCCTTGGTGTAGCGGTAGTAGCTGCCCTTGTTCTTGATGACCGTCGAGTCGATCACCGAGTAGCCCGGGTCGTCCCAGACCTTCGGCTCGCTGAAGGTGCGGAAGTCCTTCGTGGTGGCGTACAGCATCTTGTTGTACGTCGATCCGGTGTGGTCCGGGTCGTCGTCGGCGTACAGCTTGGACGCCCAGAAGACGACGTACTCACCGAGCGAGTCGTCCCAATAGGCCTCCGGCGCCCAGGTGTTGCCCGCGTTGTCGGGGGCCACCTTCACCAGGCGCTGGTCGGTCCAGTGCACCAGGTCGGTGGACTCCCAGATCATGATGGACCTGCTGCCGTGCCGCTGCACGTAGTCCCAGCTGCCGCTGGAGTTCTGGTACATCTTCAGGTCGGTGGCGATGAGGAAGAACTTGTCGCCCTTGGGGGAGCGGATCACGAAGGGATCGCGCAGCCCCTTCTCGCCGATGGTGGAGGTCAGGACGGGACGGCCCGCGTTCAACTCCCGCCAGTGCAGAGGGTCGTTGCCGCGGCTCAGGGCGTAGCGGATCTGCTCGCCGTCGGCCGTGCCCTCGCCGGTGAAGTAGGCGAAGAGGTAACCGGCGTACTTCGGTTCGTTCACGTGCGGTGCTCCCGAAGGTGACGGTGACGATGACGCGGGGCTCGGTGGGGCGGCCAGCAGGCCCAGGAGAAGGGCGAGGACGGGGATCAGGAGCGCGCGGGCGGTGCGGCGTCGCATGACACATCCTGTCGGAGTCTGGTGGATTCTGTGCGGGAAACGCTCTCGGAGTGTTGCCAGTGGGGGACAGCGCGTCAATTGATGAAAGCGGCACGACAGCCAGCGAAAGTTTCGACCTTTTTCGTGAGCCCTCGGCAACCTTTCCCGCCACCGCGGCGACCCGGGAGCAGAAGCGGGCCGGGGCGGCCCCTCCGGCCCGCTTCGTCTCCCGTCCCCCCAGGAAAGGAACGCCCCGTGCTTCTGAGCACCGGACGCCACCGCAGGACCCGTACGCTCTCGATCGCCGCGGCGGTGGCCGTCGCCGCGGGGGCGGGTGGCGTCTACCTCGGCCTCGCGAACAACGGCTCGGCGCAGGCCGCCGCCACCACGGTCACCGTCTCCACCACCGCGCAGCTCCAGACGGCCGTCGCCGATGCCGCCGCGGGCACGACCATCCAGGTGCGCGGCGGCACGTACTACCCGACGGCCACGCTGAAGTCGACGGCGAACGGCACCGGTTCCTCGCGGATCACGCTCACCGCGTACGGCAGCGAGAAGGTGAAGATCGACGGTTCCAAGCTGGCCGCCGGTTCCTGGCTGGCCGGGATCTACGGCGACTACTGGACCGTCCAGAACATCACCTGGCAGAACTCGCCCGCACAGGGCTTCGTCGCCACCTCCTCCGTCGGCGGCGTCTTCAAGAACCTCGTCACCGCGAACAACGGTGACTCGGGCTTCACGCTGCGCGGCGACGGCACGACCGACAACCTCGTGCAGAACCTGGACAGTTACGGCAACTACGACGCCGCGAACCACGGGCAGAACGCCGACGGCATCGCCATCAAGTTCGGCTCCGGCACCGGCAACAAGGTCACCGGCGCGCGCCTCTACAACAACGCGGACGACGGGCTCGACCTCTGGCAGTTCTCCTCGCCGATCACCATCGAGCACTCGTGGTCGTACGGGAACGGCAAGAACCGCTGGAACGACTCCGCCTTCGAGGGCAACGGCAACGGCTTCAAGCTCGGCGGCGGCGGGGCCTCGGTCGCCCACGTCGTGAACAACGACGCGGCCTGGGACAACGCGGGCAACGGCTTCACCGAGAACTCCAACACCGGGGCCATCGTGCTCAACCGCAACACGGCCTACGCCAACACCGACGCGGGCTTCTTCTTCGCGACGGGCAAGGCGCGGCTGGCCAGGAACCTCGCGGTGAGCAACAAGGGCGGCCTGGACAAGCTCGGTTCCGCCACGGTCTCCGCGGCCAACAACTGGGACAGCGGCACCTCGACGCCGTCCTTCAGGTCGACGGACGCGACCACGGCGTACGGTGCCCGCTCGTCGAGCGGTTCGCTGCCGGCGACCACGTTCCTGACGACGGGCTCGACGACCATCGGCTCGACCATGAACTGACGTACCCGCGTACTGACATACGAGGGAAAGTGAGCGCCCCCGCCGGTCGTCACCGGCGGGGGCGTTCCTCTGACTGGCTCCGAGGGGGGCTCAGGCCAGCAGATCCCTTACTTGTACGTGATGTCAGATGACGTGAACCTGCAAAAGGTTCCATCCGCGCCGGTACCGAGTTCGGTGGGCTCCTTGCCGCTGCTGTTGCCCTTGAAGCGCACGCAGGTCTTGAGCTTCTTCCTGGTGTCGCCGGTGACACGGATCTTCGACAGCGTCGCCGTGTCGCCGAAGTTGGAGTTGATGCCGACCAGCGCCTTGCCCGGGGCGGTCGCGTCGATGTCGCTGAGCACGATCGTGCGCTTGACCTGCGTCTTGCAGTTGCCGCAGGAACGCGCCAGCTTGCCGAAGTTCTCCACGTGGAATCCGGTGATGGTGAGCTTGCCGGCGCCGTTGAACTGGAACACCTTGTCGGAGGCCTTCTGCGCGCCACCGCCGATCACGTTGTACTTCGCGGAGGACGCCTTGCCCTTGAAGGTGGCCGCGTCCTCGCCGACGTCCAGCCACCACACGTTCTGCAGCGTGCAACTGCCCAGACAGTGGACGCCGTCGGCGGCGGGGGTGCCGATGATGACGTTCTTGAGGACCGCCCCGTCCTTCAGCTCGAAGATCGGGCCCTGGTTCTCCGACTGGTCGGAGGTGCCGAGGGAACCGCTTCCGAAGAACTTCGTGAGCTTGCCGTCGTAGGTGCCCGAGACCGAGATCGTCTTCGAGACGGCCTTGCTGCCCTTGGCCGTCGGCCAGACGGAGCTCGCGCCCGCGGTGCTCAGCATCGACGTCGTGACGAGCGCGGCCCCGGTGATGCCGAGTGCGGTGACCCCACCGATCAGGGACCGCCGCCCGGTGAGGCGACGACGGTGCCGGACGCGCTGTTCAACTCGTGCAGACATGAAGCGGATTTCCTTGCGGGGAGGGGACGTGTTCGTCTCCTGGTCGCCGCGGGTGAGGAAAGGGTTGCCGCCGTCCGCAGGTTTTTTCGAGGGGATTTTCTACGAGTCGCCGTCGGTGCCGCTCGTGGCGGCGAAGCCCCCCGCCACCGACAGCGTCCTGTCCGCGCTCCTCGCGTCCGCCGAGTAGCGGTCGTCCTTGGCGTCCCGGCCGCCGCGGGTGTGGTTGTACTGGCCCGCGAAGACCCACTGGCCGGCCGCGAGGGTGTGGCCGTCCTTGAGCACCCAGGTGTAGACGAGGAAGCCGTCCTTCTCGGTGACCGTCGTCGTGAAGTCGCTCTCGGGAGCCGAGCGCCAGGAGCCCGCGTCGCTGACCCCGCCGGTCTGCCTGATCTTCAACTCGACGGTGAGCGAGGTGAGCTTGTCGGCGTTCTTCAGGGTCACGTTGCTCTGCGCCCAGAAGTCGTTGCTGTGCGGATCGACCGAGCCGTCGGACCACAGCGAGCCGTCCTGGTTGCCCGCGGCCGGCGCCTTGGGCGCGGCGGGCGAGGGGTTCGCGGCCGAGGGGGTGTCCGAGGGGGAGGCGCTCGCCTTCCCGGACGGTTTCGAGGCACCCGAGGTGTGCGAGGGGTGCGGCACGACGGGCGCGCGGCTCGTCGCGTCCGGGGAGACGACCGGGGTCGGCGAGACGGCGACCGTCTGCTGTGGCGGGTTGTTCTCCTGCACCGCCGCGGCCACCCAGTAACCGCCGACCGCGAGGGCGCCCGCCACCGCGGCCGTGGCGCCGACGATCCGTCCCCAGCCGAGCACCGGCGGACG
>LRTP01000619.1 GCA_001550305.1 Streptomyces diastatochromogenes | reverse complement strand
GGCCGCCGCGCAGTCTCGCCAGCGCGGCGGCCGCCGACCGGGGTTCGCCGAGCCGGCCCTCGTGGCCGAGCAGCAGTGTCTCGGCCGCCTCGATGTCGTAACACCGCTCCACTCGCACCCCCGCGGCGAGCAGACGCGGATAGACCTCGGCCGTGGACCGCCAGACCCACCGGACCACGTCGGGTCGCCCCCGCACGGCCTGGACCAGGTCCGCCTCCCTGCGCACCGGCCCCGCGGGCAGCCCGTCGGAGCCGAGGGGGGCGACCTCCGCACCACCGTCCTCGGCCGGCGCGAGAGCCCACCGGTCGCTCATGGTTCCGAGTCTCGCAGGGGGGTCTGACAACGGCCGCGGACGCGACCCTACTGATCTTCTTGCTGGTCTTTCTGCTGGTCCTTCTGCTGTCCCCCCACCGCGATGACCTCCAGCACGCGCGCGAGGTACGTCTCCGCCGCTGTCTTGTCGATGCCGAGGCCACTGAGGACGCCGTTGCCGTTCTCGTACTCCAGGAGGGCCAGGAGGATGTGCTCGGTGCCGATGTAGTTGTGGCCGAGGCGGAGGGCCTCGCGGAAGGTGAGTTCCAGGACCTTCTTGGCGGCGGGGCCGTACGGGATGAGCTCCGGGACCTCGTCGGCCGCCGGCGGGAGCGCCGCGGTCGCGGCCTCGCGGACGGCGTCCAGGGTCACGCCCTGCGCGGTGATCGCCTTCGCGGCGAGCCCCTCGGGCTCGGAGAGGAGGCCGAGGACGAGGTGCTCGGTGAGTCCCTCCGCGTTGCCCGCGGCCTTGGCCTCGTTGTGCGCGGCCATGACCGCGTTCCGGGCGCGGGGCGTGTAGCGGCCGAAGCCCTGGCTGGGGTCGAGGTCCGACTCGGCCTTGGGGACGAAGCGCTTCTGCGCCGCCTGCCGGGTGACCCCCATGCTCTTGCCGATGTCCGTCCAGGACGCGCCCGAACGCCGGGCCTGGTCCACGAAGTGGCCGATCAGGTGGTCGGCCACGTCGCCGAGGTGGTCCGCCGCGATCACCGCGTCCTGGAGTTGTTCGAGGGCGTCGGTGTGGGCCTTCTTGATGGCCTCGATGAGGTCGTCGAGACGTACGGATGCCTTGCCGGGTGGGTTCGTCGTCATGTGTCAACCGTAGGTTGACAGGTGGAGGGTGTCAACCCGTAGTTGACACCCGCTGTGCCCGCGTCCGCGCTTCCCTGTCCACAGGGTGTGGACGGTCCGGTTCGGCGGGCGTGGCACGATCGACGCATGAGCAGTACGCCCAGCACCGTGGAGCGCGCCTTCGAGGTCGCGCTCTACGCCGACAGCGACGCGGCCCTCGACACGGGTGCCTCGCTGCTCGCCGCCGACCCCGCCTCCGACGACGAACTCGCCCGCCGCGGCGAGGAGTTCGTCGCCGCGGCGTGGCGTCGCGGCTGGCAGCCCGCCGACGTCGTACGGATCGTGCGGCGCGAACTGGACGACGTACACCTGCAGCTGGTGTCGGAGCTGGTGCGCGCGGAGGCCGGCCGGGACCGGCGGCCCCGGGGCCCACGCTGGGCGGCGCAGCTCGACGAACTGGACGCCCGTGCCCCGCGCACCGACCGCTTCTCGCTCGCGACCGCCGCGCTGGAGCTGTACCGGCTGCTGCTCCGCCTCCCCACCCTCGAACCCCTCGACGCGCACCTGCCCGACGGCTCATCACGGCACCCGGGCGCCGCGCAGGACTCCCGCATGCTCACCCGAATCCGCGCGCTGCTCGCCAAGGCCGAGGCGACCGGGTTCCCGGAGGAGGCGGAGGCGCTTAGTGCCAAGGCCCAGGAGTTGATGGCCCGGCACAGCATCGACGAGGCGCTGCTCGCGGCCCGTACGCACGCCAAGGACGCGCCCGGCGCCTGCCGCATCGGTGTCGAGCCGCCGTACGAGACGGCCAAGGCGGTGCTGCTGGACGCGGTGGCCGACACGAACCGCTGTCGCGCCGTGTGGAACGAGTCGCTCGGATTCTCGACCGTCGTCGGCTTCGAACCCGACCTGGAGGCCGTCGAACTCCTCTACACCTCGCTGCTCGTGCAGGCCACGGGCGCGATGACGAAGGCGGAGGCGGCCCAGCGGGCCGGGGGAAGGAAGCGTACGAAGAGCTTCCGGCAGTCGTTCCTGGCCGCGTACGCGCACCGGATCGGCGACCGGCTGGCGACCGCCGCCGAGGAGGCCGAGGGGGAGGCCACGTCGCAGGCCCCGGTGGCGGAGCTGCTGCCCGTCCTGGCGGCCCGCGACGTGGCGGTCAACGACCACATGGAGCGGATGTTCCCGGACACCGTCACCACCCGGCTGCGCGGGGTCAACGACGCGGCCGGGTGGCAGGAAGGAGCCGCGGCGGCGGACCGCGCCCAGGTCAGAGCACGTCCGCCACTTCGCTGACGCCCGGCTTGCGCGGGACGACCGAGCGCCTCCCGCCTCCCAGCTTCCGTCGGACGGCTGGGCGTCTTTCGGCTTGCGCCGGGATCCGCTCAGTCGCCCGCGGGCTGGAACGAGCTCACGGAGGCGTTCGGGTCGTTCGGACCGGTCTTGCCCGCGAGGGGACCGTACGACCACTTGAAGCCCTGGGTGGTGGCGGCACCGGGCAGGCCGATCTTCAGCGTGGTCGCGGCGAGGCTCTTCCCGTCGCCCGCCGTGCCCCGTACGTAGGTGATCGTGAAGGAGGCGGTACCGCTCGCCGCCAGTGTCAGCTTCGGCGGAGTCGCGGACTTCTCCTCGGGTACGTCCGTACCCGTGCCGCCGTCCTGCACCTTGACGGCGGGGAAGCCCTGAAGGGTGCACTCGGCGCCCTTGTTGGTGAGCGTGACGGGCACGTTGCCGGTGTCGCCGGCGGTCGGGGCGGCGTTGGCGGGACCGACCTGGATGCCGATCTGGTCGATCTTGCAGGCCGTGGAGGAGGCGGCGGCGGAGGAGGCGGTCGAGGCCTTCTTGCCGTCCTCGGTGCTGTTGCTGCCGCCGCTGTCGCAGGCGGTGAGGGTGAGTGCCGCCGCGGCGGCGACGACGGCGATCGGAAGGGCGCGCATGGGTTTCCCCTTGGGTTCGTGAAGGTGCTCATGGATCATCACGCAGACCGGTGGGCACGCGTTGCGCGGCCCCCCTGTCACGCACCTCTCCCGCGTCGCGTATGTCCCGAATGCGACCCGAAGGTCGCCCCGCGTCGACGGCATGAGCGACGGACACGCGAACGGGCCGCGGAGTCCCAGGGATTCCGCGGCCCGCCGCCAAGAGCCGACCGGGGTAGATCGGTGCAGGTCAGGGCGGGTCAGGGAGGGGTCGGGCCGGTCAGGAGCCCAGGCTCGCCGTCGGCAGTCCCGACGGGAGCTGACCGCCCTCGGCCTTCGTGTACGACTCCTTGCCGAGGTTCCCCGACCAGGTGACCTTCAGCGTCGTGCTGTTCACGGAGTCGACCATGCCCGTCGCGCGGTCCTTGTTCCCGTCCGTGCACTTGAGGTGGATCATCTGCATGCCCGCCTCGTCACCGGCGGTCCCGGTGCACACGGTGCGGCCCGTCGTGAAGAGCCCGGCCTGCTTGCCGGTGATCACCAGCACCACCGCCTTGCCGCCGGTCGTGGCCACCCAGCTGCCCTCCAGCTTGCTGCTGGCGGTCGAAGGGGTGCCCGATTCGCCGCCGGTGCCGGCCGTCCCCGAAGCGGACGCGCCGGGACTCGCGGACCCGTCCCCCGAGCCGGACCCCGAGTCGCTGCTGCACCCGGTCAGCGCGAGCGTGCCCGCCAGACCCGCGGCCAAGGCCATGGCCGCGCCCCGGGCCCGCCGACGCGGAAGGGTCGCCGAAGTCGCCGATGTCACTGAAGCCCCCAAGGGTGATGGTGTGGCTGGGGTCGCCGGAACGACCGCAGCAAGCTATCAGCCACACTCCCGAACACCCTGAGCGAGACATCGGGAGAACTTACGAATCTTCTGAGGGAGTCGTCGGGACACCGTCTCGGGGGAGTCGTCGGGCCATCGTCTCGGGGGAGTCGTCGGGCCATCGTTTCGAGGGAGTCGGCGAGTCATCGTTCGGAGGGAGTCGCCGAGTCATCGTTTCGAGGGAGTCGGCGAGGCATCGGGAGTGCCTCGCGAGCGCCGTCGGGCGCGCAGCGCTACCAGGACGACTTGCGCACACCCGGCAGGAATCCCGCATGCGCCTGCTCCCGCAGATTCACCCGGGACAGCCCGAAGGTCCGCAGGTAGCCGCGGGGGCGGCCGTCCACGCTGTCGCGGTTGCGGACGCGGGTGGCGCTCGCGTCGCGCGGCTGGCGGCGCAGTTCCTCCCGCGCGGCGGCCCGTTCGGCCTCGGTCGAGGACGGCCGGCGGAGGATCTCCTTCAGTTCGGCCCGCCGCGCCGCGTACCGGGCGACGACCTCCCGGCGCCGCTCGTTCTTCGCGATCTTGCTCTTCTTCGCCATCAGACCCTCACCCCACGGGCCCGGATCCTGGCCACGGCCGCCTCGACGCCGATCGCGTCGACGGTCTTGATGCCCTTCGCGCTCAGCCGCAGCCGTACGTGACGGCCCTCGCTCGGCAGCCAGTACCGCTTGCGCTGGACGTTCGGGTCGAAGCGGCGGGACGTGCGCCGGTGGGAGTGGGAGATGGAGTTGCCGAAGCCCGGCGTGGCGCCGGTCAGCATGCAGTGTGCGGACAAGGGTGACGCACCTCTCTCTAGGATCTCTTGGGAATGGGAGTCATTTTCATTAACATACCAGCCATGGCACGCAACGAACTCCGTCCCGTCATCAAGCTCCGGTCCACGGCCGGGACCGGCTTCACGTACGTCACCCGCAAGAACCGGCGCAACGACCCGGACCGGATGACCCTGCGCAAGTTCGACCCGGTCGCCGGCCGGCACGTCGACTTCCGAGAGGAGCGCTGACCGTCATGCGCGAGGGAACCCACCCGGAGTACGGCCCCGTCGTCTTCCGCGACCGCGCCGCGAACCACGCCTTCCTCACCCGCTCGACGCTCGCCGCCACGGCGGGGGAGAAGACGATCGAATGGCAGGACGGCCACACCTACCCGGTGGTGGACGTCGAGATCTCGAACGTGAGCCACCCCTTCTACACGGGCAACGCGCGGGTGCTGGACACCGCGGGCCGGGTGGAACGCTTCGAGCGCCGCTACGGAGCGGCCGGCGACGCGCTCGGCAGGACGCGCGGCAAGGCGGGCGGCAAGGCGCTCGGCAAGGCGGGCGGCAAGGCG
>LRTP01000062.1 GCA_001550305.1 Streptomyces diastatochromogenes | reverse complement strand
GCCGCCGATGCCGGCGGTGGCGCCGATGCCGGTGCGCGACTGCGGTCGCTGTTGCCCGATCTCGCGCCCTGGCGGGCGTCGGCCGACTTCCGGCGGCTGTGGCTGGCCGGGCTGATCACCAACTTCGGCAGCTTCCTGACCTTCGTCGCACTGCCGGTACAGATGAAGGTGCTGACCGGGTCGGCGGTGGCCGTGGGGGCGATCGGGGCCGTGGAACTCGTACCGCTGATCGTGTTCGGGCTGTACGGCGGGGCGCTCGCCGACGCCCTCGACAAACGGAAGCTGATCCTCTACACCGAGGCCGGGCAGGGGCTGCTGTGCGGCGGACTGCTCGTCAACGCGCTGATGCCGCGTCCGGCGGTGTGGCCGCTGTACGTGGTCGCCGCGCTGTCCTCCGCGCTCGGGTCGGTGCAGCGGCCCGCGCTCGACTCGCTCGTCCCCCGGATCGTGGCGCACGAGCACCTGCCCGCCGCGGCCTCCCTCAACTCCCTGCGCTGGTCGGTCGGCGGGGTCGCGGGGCCGGCGCTCGCGGGCGTCGTGGTGGCGTACGCCGGGCTCGGCTGGGCGTACGCCGTGGACCTGGTGACCTTCGTGGTGTCGGTCGTACTGATCGTCGGACTCGCCGCGTCACCGGCCGCGCACGAGGCCGCGAAGCCGTCGCTCGCCTCCATCGCCCAGGGCGCGCGGTACGCGTGGAACCGCAAGGAACTCCTCGGCACGTACGTGATCGACCTGGCCGCGATGTTTCTTCGCGATGCCGCTCGCGGTGCTGCCGTTCCTCGCCGACGAGCTCCACGCCGCGTGGTCGCTCGGACTGATGTACGCCGCGCTGCCCGCCGGGGCGATGCTGGTGACGCTGACCAGCGGGTGGACCTCGCGTGTGCATCGGCACGGGCGGATGGTGGCGTTGGCGGCGGCGTGCTGGGGGCTTGCGATGGTGGGGGCGGGAGCCGTGCACGACGTGTGGCTGGTGCTGCTGTTCCTGGTCCTCGGCGGCTGTTGCGACATGGTGAGCGGGATCTTCCGGGGCGCGATGTGGGACCAGACGATTCCGGACGAGCTACGGGGGCGACTCGCCGGGATCGAGCTGCTCTCGTACTCCGTCGGGCCCCAGCTGGGGCAGGTACGGGCGGGCGGGACGGCGGCCTGGACGGGGGTGCGGGCGTCGATCTGGGCCGGGGGTGTGGTCTGCGTGGGAGCGGTGGGGGTGTTGGCGTGGTGCCTGCCGCAGCTGATGAGGTACGACGTACGGACGAATGAGCACGCGGTACGGATGCGCTCCGCCCGGGGCCAGGCTGCGCTTTCCCACCCGCACCACCCGTGACGGTCGCTCGGGTGGTGCGGGTCGCTGGCGGGTGCCGGGCCCCGCGGG
>LRTP01000618.1 GCA_001550305.1 Streptomyces diastatochromogenes | reverse complement strand
GCGCGGGTGAGGGCCGGGCGGGTGGCGTCCAGGCCGTCCTGGGCGCGCTGCAGCCGGGCGGTGTCGGCGGTGGTGACGAGCCGGTAGCCGAGCACCTCCATCAGATCGGTGCGCAGCTGCCCGGCCCAGCGGCGCACCGTCGCCAGCGCCGTCTTGTCCGGATACCCGGGCGTGACCAGCGGATGCCGCAGGACGAGCCGTACCGCCTTCTGGTAGTCGGCGAGTTCAAGCGGGGAGACGCCCTCGGAGACGCGGCTCATGCGGTCCTGCCTGGTTCATGGGTCGGACTGCCCCTCGTGAGCTCCGCAGGCCACAGGACACCGGGTAGGGCCTTCATGCGGTGACCTCCAGGCGCAGCCTGTCGAGATGGAGGCGGCCGCGCACGGTGTCGACGGTGGTGGAGCCCTCGGCGGGGATGAGGGTGAGCCGTACCCCGTGGGCGGAGCCGGAGGCGGCGGTGACCAGGCGGCTGGCGGGCACACGGGCGGCCAGCGCCACGTCCAGCAGGGCGAGCAGGGCCCGCGTCTCGGGCTCGTCGAGCGTCCGGCCGTACACACCGTCCGATGCGAGGGCGTTCGCGGCGCTGCGGCGCTCGGCCTGCTCCTTCAGTTGCCCGGCGCGGAGCCGGGCCCGCCGGTCGTCGTTGCGTTCGATGCGGCCTGGGCCGTACAGGGCGGGGGTGCGGCCGGACTGGACCAGGGTGCGGGCGAGTTCGACCGGTTCGGCCTCCCACCAGGACGTACGCCCCGGGATCTGCTCGGGATCGGCGTACGGGACGGCGATGTGGCGGGGTGCGCCGAGCCCGAAGACCGCTTGGAACAGGGCGTGCGCGTCCTCGTCGCTCTCGCAGGAGGTGAACCACTGGGCGAGGTGGCGCAGTTGGCTCTCCCGGCTCACCCCGCCCCGGCGCGCCTCGGTGACACGGCGCAGCAGGGCGAGGACAGAACGGATCGCGGTGACGGTGGCGTCCTGCAGCCGCTCGGTCTCGCTGTGCTCGCGCTCTGCGAACCAGTGGACGATGCCGTCCCACCGGTGCCGCCAGTCCGCCAGGCGCTCGGCGGGGCTACGGAAGAGCCGCTCGTCGGCCTCGGCCGCGTACTCGACCATCCGGTCGACACCGGTTGCGGCGGCCTTCTCGACCGCCTCGGCGAGCAGCGGGGCGTAGCGCCCGAGTTCGGCGGTGAACTCCCGCATGTGGGCAAGGAGCGTGTCCTTGTGGGCGAGGAACACCTCGGGCCGGGTGTCGTTGGTGCGCGCCAGGTCGCCCAGCATGAGGTAGAAGCGGGCGGCGCGCTGCGCCATCTCGTTCAGTACGGAGTCGAGACGGCCGAGTTTGCGGTACACCTCCTCGGCGTCGCCCGCGGCGTTGGCCTCGGCCAGCGCGTGCAGGTCGCCGAGGATGTCGGGGAAGACGAGGCGGGAGAGCTGGGCGTCCTCCAGGCGCGCGCCGAGTACGTCCTCCACGGCCCGGTACGCCCGGTATCCGGCCTGGGTGAACTGGTACACGTAGTGCCGTTTGCGGTACTCGGCCAGGTTCGCGGCGCGCGTCCCGTCGTACGACCGGTCCAGGATCTGCCAGTCCGCGAGCGCGTCGAGCAGCGGCTGGACATCGTCGCCGACGGCGCCTGCGGCGGGATGGTCGACTGCGAGCCGCTCAAGCAGTCCCGCCGCGTCCGAAGCGTGCAGAAGCACCTGGTAGTTGGCGCGTCCGCGGTCGAAGGCGCGCAGCAGCCACAGGTATTCGTGGCGCTTCTCGGCGGCGGCGAAGTGGAACAGCCGCAGCCGGTCGTCGAGGGAGAACGCGTCGATGCCGAACACTCCCTCGTCAGCGGGCTTCGGGGCGTCGGGCTCGTCACTCACGGATCTGGCGGCTTCCCTTGCTTCGGCTGCTACACGTCCGGCTGGACACCACCGGATCCGAACCAGTCTGCCGCACCCCGACCGGTGCGGGTAAGCCGCCCTCCAGCCCACGCCACCCATGATAAAATGCGCCCTTCTCGCACCCCCTGCACCGCGGCGACCGTCTCACGCCCGACTCGCTGTCGTGGCGCTGGTGCCTGTACGTCAACGTCCCCTTCGCCCTCATAGCGGTGGCCGGCGCCCTGCTTCTGCTCAAGCGCCAGGCCAAGCCCGAGAACGCGAGGGGGCTGGACGTTCCGGGCATCCTCGTCGTCATCGCCGGCCTGGTGGCGTTGATCTACGGCCTGTCGAGCGCGGAGTCCAACGGCTGGGGCAGCGCCACCACGTTGACGTGCATCGGCCTCGGGGCCGCGCTCCTCGCCGTGTTCGCCGTCATCGAGGAACGGGTGGAAGATCCCCTGTTGCCCCTGCCTATCATCTGGGACCGGACCCGCGGCGGCTCGTACCTGACCCTGGCAATCATCGGCACCGGCATGTTCGCCGTCTTCCTGTTCCTGACCTACTTACGTCTCTCTGACGCTGAGCTACAGCCCGTTGAAGACAGGCTTCGCGTTCGTCCCGATGGACCTTGCCGTCATGGTCGGCGCCAGCGGCTCATCCGCGCTGGTGCCCCGCATCGGGCCCAGGATCCCGATCTTCATCGGGCTGCTCCTCGCCGCCGTCGGCATGGTCCTGTTGGCACAGCTGGAGCTCACCAGCAGCTACGCCGCGAACATCCTCCCCGGGCTGGTCATCGTCGGCTTCGGCATCGGACTCGCAGTGGCGTCAGCCCTCAGTGCCGCAACCTCCGGGGTCGGCACCGAGCAGTCTGGAGTCGCGTCCGCGTTCGTCAACGTCACTCAGCAGGTCGGGGGCGCGATCGGCATTGCCGTGCTGAGCGCCTTCGCCGCCACCGCCGCATCGGACTACCTCGAAGGCAAAACTCCGACCCCCGCCAACCAAGCTCCCGCCGGGCTGGAGAGCTACACCACGGTGTTCTGGTGGGCCGCCGGCATCTTCGCAGTGGGGGCCGTGACCTGCGGTGCGCTGCTTAGGAGCGGCCCGATCGAGACGGACCCCGACGCAGCCCCCGTCGTCGCACACTGACGACAGGAACCTGGTGACGGAAAGCGCCGCCAGCTGGGTCCCCCGAGGCGCGCGGCCGGCCGCGCGCCTCGGGGGACCCAGGGCAGGACAGCGGGGGGGGCACGCACAGCATCCGGCCGCCCGATGTCCCACTGGCACTGCCAGCCTTGGCTGAAGGGCCGCTGCACCAGGAACGCCGGGCGCGAGCTGTTCGCTGCAACCTCCCCCTCTCCTCCTCCTTCTTCAGCTGGAGGGCGCAGGACCGCGGCGAGCGAATCAGCCCGTGAGGGTGGGGCATGTGATCCTCTTTACTTGTCTGGTGAGGTGGGGAAGTGCTACGCAGGCATGTGGCACTTCGGCGCCTGCTCTGCACCGAGTTCGCCTGGTGCGGGAGATGCGAGGGCAGCGGCGGACGTGCTGCGCCTGCCGCGGGAGATCCGTGGCACGGGTGCCTCGCGGGGGGAAAGGAACCGTGGCGGCAGACACATGGTGATCATTCCGGCGAGAATCAGCGCGCCGCCGGTCCATGCCCCCGGTGAGAGCTTCTCGTGGAGAAGGAGTACGCCGATCAGCGCGGCTGCCAGTGGTTCGGCAAGGCTGAGGGTTCCAGCTGTGGTTGAGCGCACCTGCGTCACCCCCGTGGTGAACAACCAGTAGGCGAGGGCCGTGGTCGCCACGCCCAGCCAGACGATCAGGCTGAAGGTGGCGCCCTGCCGCACGGGAGCGGTGTTGCTGATCATCCATGGTGTCAGCGGAAGGGATCCTGCGAGCAGGGAGAGCGCGGAGAATCCGGGCAGCGGTGCAGTGCCAGCGACGGCAGCCAGCTTCTTGGCGAAGACGGTGTAGAGGCCGTAGCAAGTACCGGCGACCACGGCTAGGAGGAGGCCCAGCGGGTCCACGCCCGTACTCCCCGGCGCCAGCAGCAGGGTGCAGCCTGCGACGGCGACGGTGGTGCCGGCCATCCAGAGGGCTGTCATGCGCTCGCCGGTGACCCACCGGGCACACAGGCCGATCGCTGCGGGCGCGACGCCCAGAGCGACGACTGTGGCCAGGGCTGCTCCGGTCCGCGCTACCGAGGACATGAGCGCCGCCTGGAAGACGCCTGTAGCCACGGCGCAGAGCAGCAGGGGGCGCACCACTGCGCCCGTGGTCAGGGCCTGCAGAGTGTTCCTGCGGACGGTGAAGGCCGCCAGGATCAGGCCGCCCACCACCAGCCGCCAGCCGCCCAGGGCCGTCGGCGTCATAGGGCTGGACGCCACCACCTGAGCAGGACCGACTGTCCCCCACAGCACAGCCGCGCCCAGCACCAGGCCCGCACCGCGCAAGGGACCGTTCGTTCGTGTGTTCATAGTCGCCGAGGCTAGGCAAAGTCCCAGGCGCTGCGGAGGATAGGCGCATTTCCTGCGGCATATAGTCCTCTTCATGGAACTTGATGCGCTGGACCGGGCTCTTCTGCGGGAACTGCAGAACGATGCACGGCAGACCAACCGCGACCTTGCAGCCAAGACCGGGGTTTCCCCCTCCACCTCGCTTGAGCGGGTACGGCTGCTGCGTGAGCGCGGCGTAATCACCGGTTACCACGCAGCCCTGGACCTCGACGCGGTCGGCCGGTCCGTGCAGGCACTCATCTCGGTGCGCATCCGCCCCCCGGCCCGCCCCGTCATTGAAGGGTTCCGGGAATGGGCCGCACGCCTGCCGGAGGTGATCGGCCTGTTCGTCACCTCCGGCACGCACGACTTCCTCCTGCACATCGCGGTCTCCGACGTCGACGGTGTGTACGCCTTCGTCATCGACCGGCTCACCGAACGCAGAGAAGTCGCCGACGTGCAGACCACCATGGCCTATGAGCACGTCCAGCCCCGCTGTATCGAGCCAGCCGGCCCCGGCCGAACCCGCTTCTCCCGCAGACCCCGCTGACGAGTCGGCCCCCTTCGTGTCCCTGTGCCGTGATCCGTATCCGCGTTGGCCGGCTGAAGGCAGGAATGCCGGTGCGGGCCCTCGGCCACACCGCCCGGCAGGGCTCCCCGGACGTGGTTCTCGGTTGGTTCCCCCCGGCCTGCGGGCGCTCCGCAGCTGAGCGCGTCAACGCGTTCGGGCGCTGCGCCACGGCGCTGGGGAGGGCTCGGGGGTGGGCCGGGTGGGCTTCATCCGAGTCCTTTCGTGGATACCTCTGGCTTCAGCCGGGGGAGGAAACGAAACCCCTGCGGAGCAGGGCAGGGAGCGGGGTTTCGCCG
>LRTP01000617.1 GCA_001550305.1 Streptomyces diastatochromogenes | reverse complement strand
TGCCCCGGAACACCGGGGCAGGCGCCCGCGCCGCTCTGCGATCGACCTGTTGAGGAGTACAGACAGGCGATCATTCGGCGGTGAGCTCCGCGAGTTGCTCGGCCGCTGTCGTGTTGCCCTGGTCGGCGAGGCGTCGCAGCTCGTCCATGTTGTCCTGTTCGGTGGCGAGTTCGATCAGCTGGTCGGTGGCCGTGGCGTTGCCGCGGTCCGAGAGGCGGCGCAGTTCTTCGAGGTCGCCTTGCTCTGCGGCGAGTTGGATGAGCTCGTCGGTCGCGGTGGGGTTGCCCGCGTCCGCGAGGCGGCGCAGTTCGTTCAGATCGCCGAGTTCGGTGGCGAGTTCGATCAGCTCGTCGGTCGCGGAGGCGTCGCCGTGCTCGGCGCGTTCCCGCAAGGCAGACAGTTCGGGCTCGGTCATGACGGGCAACCTCTCCGTGGTTTCGCTCCGGGACCGGCCGGCCCTGGACCTTGTGCGGCTATGCGCCGGGGCGCGGCAGCTTTCCCGAGGCGCGCAGTGTGTCGCGGTGTGCGTGCCACTCGTCCACCAGCCTGGGCAGGCGGTCGGCCAGGAACTCGGCCAGTGCGGCCATCTCTTCGAGCGGCGCGCGCCGCTCCGGTGGAGCGTCGGTCAGCAGCGCCAGCCCCTCCCTGAACAGCGCCGCATGCTCCCTGTGGATGGCCGAGTCGAAGTTCCGCGGCTGCCGGTCGGCCGGATCCAGGCTCACCCGGTCCATGCGCTCGCCGGCGGCACGTGTGCGCCGCGCCGTCCCGTAGCTCTCGAGCAGCTTCACCGCACCGGTGATGGCACTCCGGCTCGCCAGCAGTGCCTGGCTCAGCTCGTCGATCGTCTGCTGAGGCGGATCGCAGACGAGCAGGTACCCCAACAGGCGCCCGGCCATCGGCGGAAACCCGTACTGGCGGGCATAGAACCGCCCGACGTGGTCGGCGAAGATCAGCCGGCTGTCATTCGGCACCTCGCGAACCTAGCACCAATGACGGAGATGACACAGATTTGTGTCATCTCCGTCGCAGGCGACGGCGAAGAGCGGATGTTCAGTCGATGATCGCGGTGGCTTCGACCTCCACCAGATGGTCGGGGACGTCCAGTGCCGCCACGCCGATCAGCGTGCCCGGCGCCATCGGGGTGATCCCCAGCTTCGCGGAGGCCCGCGCGACTCCCTCCAGGAACAGGGGCATCTTGTCGGGGGTCCAGTCGACGACGTGGACGGTCAGCTTCGCCACGTCGTCGAAGGAAGCGCCGACCTCGGCCAGCGCGGTGCCGACGTTGAGGTAGCTCCGCTCGACCTGAGCGGCGAGGTCACCTTCGCCGACCGTGACCCCCTCGGCGTCCCAGGCGACCTGCCCGGCGACGAAGACCAGCTTCGCCCCGGTCGCGATCGACACCTGCCGGTACACCGGGATCTTCGGCAATCCGCCGGGGTTCACCAGGGTGATGGCCATGTTGCCTGCCTCCTCGTCATGAGCGCCCGTGGCTCGCGTCCACCGAGCCACGAGACCCTCGGTCTCTTGTGGTTACTCGGGAACTGTAGGAGAGTGGCCGCTGACCTGGAAGAACGCACTTTTCAGTGACTGAGGAACCTTATGGTGACCAAGCAGTTCAAGGGTTCGCCCGAGGATGCGGACCTGAGGCGCGCGGACTCTTTGGCGCGGGAGATCTTCTCCGACGTCGCCAACAAGTGGGCGTTCCTGATCATCGAGGCTCTCGGTGAACGCACCCTGCGCTTCACCGAGCTGCGCGACGAGATCGAGGGCATCAGCCACAAGATGCTCACCCAGAACCTGCGCATGCTGGAGCGCAACGGCCTGGTCGAGCGCCGCGTGCACCCCACCGTGCCGCCGCGGGTCGAATACACCCTCACCGAATCGGGCCAGGGTCTTCGCGCCACGGTCGACGCGATGTGTGGCTGGACCCACCAGTACCTCAGCCACATCGAGGCCGCCCGCCACCGCTTCGACGCCTGACGGCTGGAGCACTCACCCGCGCGACCGTCGCGTTCGACGGAGGCTCACCTCCCCGCCAGGCGCTTCCACGTGCCCTCAAGGCGATGGGTCGGCCACCGGGTACGGGACGAAGGTGCTGTCGTTCTCGTCGATTCTCAGTCGCCGGCCGAGTGGGGGTGCGGCACGCTGGGGGCAGTCGGTGCGTTCGCAGCTGCGGCAGCCCATGCCGATGGGGGTAGCCGCGGCGGCGTTGCCGAGGTCGAGTCCGTCGGCGTAGACGAGGCGTGCGGCGTGGCGGATCTCGCAGCCCAGGCCGATGGCGTAGGTCTTGCCGGGTTCGCCCCAGCCTCCGCGGTGGCGGGTCAGGGCCCGTGCCGTCCACAAGTAGCGCTGGCCGTCGGGCATTTCGGCGATCTGGACGTGGATGCGGCCGGGGGCCGCGAACGCCTCGTAGACGTTCCACAGAGGGCAGGTGCCACCGGCCCGGGAGAAGTGGAAGTCGGTCGCGGACTGCCGTTTGGACAGGTTGCCGGCCCGGTCGACCCGGACGAAGGAGAAGGGAACTCCGCGTAGCCGCGGGCGCTGGAGGGTGCTCAGACGGTGGCAGACGGTCTCGTAGCCGAGGCCGTACCGGTCGGTGAGGCGTTCGATGTCGTACCGCACCTCCTCCGCCGCCGCGTGGAAGGTGCGGTAGGGCAGGATCAGCGCGGCGGCGAAGTAGTTGGCGATGCCGATCCGGGCCAGCGCGTGCGACGGTGAACCGGCGGGAAAGTCGGTGGCGGCCTGACGGTCGAGTTCGTCGCCGTACTCGAGCAGGGCGAGCTGGGTCGCCAGCCGGAACGCCCGCTGACCGGGTCGCAGACGGCCCGACAGATGGAGAGTGCGGGACGCCTCGTCGTAGTGATGCAGGCGATCGCCGGATTCGGCGGCCGACCGCACGCCGTGCCCGTCGGCGAGCCGCTCGGTGAGCGCCCGCACCACCTCGCCGGGCCGGATGCCGATGTCCTCCGCGAGTCGCTCGGCCGCGAGGTCGGTGTCGTGAAGGTAGTTCTGGCGACGGTAGAAGAAGTCCCGGATCTCCTCGTGGGGCGAGCGGGGTGCCTCCTCCTGCGTGCCGTCCCGGCCGTCCGCGGCTCCGGCGAGCCGCTCGGTGAGCGCCTGGTTGCGACGCCCCAGGCCGAGCAGGAACGTGGCGACCGCGGGCATGCGCGAGGCGAGGTCCGCGAGGTCGGACGCGGACACCCGGTCTTCGGTGATCTCTCCCGCCAGTGCTTCCCGCAGGTCCGCGACCAGCCGGGTCGTGTCGCGCTCCGAGAAGAAGCCGGGGTCGACACCGAAGGCTTCGGTCAGCTTCAGCAGGACCGGCACGGTGAGCGGCCGGGAGTCGTGTTCCATCTGGTTCAGATAGCTGGGCGAGATGCCGAGGACCCGGGCCAGCTCGGCCTGGCTCATCCGGCGCTCCTCACGCAACCGCCTCAGCCGCGCCCCCGCGTAGGTCTTGCCCACCGTGCTCCTCCGTTGCTCCGGACGGCCGTCAGCGTACGCGAGATCCGCTCATCGCCCCCTTCGCAAACTTGGCAAAAGCGCTCTCGAAGATTCACAGAAGTTGGCATGCGTCCACGGTTGTTGGCACTCAGTGCCAGTGCCAGAGTTCCAGTGCGGCCCGCCGGACCTTCAGCAGTCGGCACCCAGAACCGGGCACGACTCATGCCCTGACGTCGGAGATCCCGGCATCGGTGCCGTCCGCACGGCAGCCTTGCTCGGCTCCGCTCAGCGACGGGCGGCGAGTCGCACTTCCGAATGAGACACGCAGTGCCAGTTCCCCGCTCAGTGACGTCGGGGATTGGCAGACCGGACCATCGAGGGAAACGGTGAAGGCCATGACAGAGCCCAAGACGACTACGGCCGAGGAGCTCACGCGGCGCTGGGCCACCGATTCCCGCTGGCAGGGCATCGAGCGCACCTACAGCGCGCAGGACGTCGTACGGCTGTCCGGCAGCGTCCGTGAGGAGCACACCCTGGCCCGGCGCGGCGCGGAGCGTCTGTGGCGGCAGCTGCACGAGCGGGACTACGTCCACGCGCTCGGCGCCCTGACCGGCGGCCAGGCCGTGCAGCAGGTCAGGGCCGGGCTCCAGGCCATCTATCTGTCCGGCTGGCAGGTCGCCGCCGACGCCAACCAGGCCGGGCACACCTACCCCGACCAGAGTCTCTACCCCGTCAACTCCGTTCCGCAGGTCGTCCGGCGCATCAACAACGCGCTGCTGCGCGCCGACCAGATCGCCACCGCGGAGGGCGGCGCGGACACCACCGACTGGCTGGCCCCGATCGTCGCCGACGCGGAGGCCGGATTCGGCGGCCCGCTCAACGCATTCGAGCTGACCAAGGCGATGATCGCGGCCGGCGCGGCGGGCATCCACTACGAGGACCAACTGGCCTCGGAGAAGAAGTGCGGCCACCTCGGCGGCAAGGTCCTCGTGCCCACCTCCCAGCACATCCGCACCCTCAACGCGGCCCGGCTCGCGGCCGACATCGCCGACGTGCCGACGCTCGTCATCGCGCGCACCGACGCGCTGGCCGCCACGCTGCTCACCAGCGATGTGGACGAGCGCGACGCCGAGTTCGTCACCGGCGAGCGCACGGCAGAAGGCTTCTACCGTGTGCGGGGCGGGATGGCGCCGGTCATCACCCGCGGTCTCGCCTACGCCCCGTACGCCGACCTGATCTGGGTCGAGACCGGCACCCCCGACCTGGCACAGGCTCGCGAGTTCGCCGAGGCCGTCCACGCCCGGTATCCGGACCAGATGCTCGCCTACAACTGCTCGCCGTCCTTCAACTGGAAGGCCGCTCTGGACGACGACCGGATCGCCAAGTTCCAGCGGGAGCTGGGTGCGATGGGCTACCGCTTCCAGTTCATCACGCTGGCCGGGTTCCACTCCCTCAACCACGGCATGTTCGACCTGGCCCGTGGCTACGCCGAGCACGGCATGACCGCCTATGTCGACCTACAGGAACGGGAGTTCGCCGCACAGCAGCACGGCTTCACCGCCGTCAGGCACCAACGCGAGGTCGGCACCGGCTACTTCGACCTGGTCTCCACGGCCGTCAACCCGGCCTCCTCCACGACCGCCCTGGCCGGCTCCACGGAGGAGGAGCAGTTCCACTAGGCCCCGCAAGGTCGCCCGCGCGCACCCTCCCATGACCGGGCGGGAGCCGGGCGACCGTCCCGTCCGGCTCCCGTTCCGCTCCCCCCTCCCCCCTCCCCC
>LRTP01000616.1 GCA_001550305.1 Streptomyces diastatochromogenes | reverse complement strand
GCCGCGGCCGGGATGTCCCGGCCGGCCGGGCTGCGCGGGTGCGGGCGCGTGCAGCGGCGACAGGGCCTCCTGGCGCACCGAACACGTCGCATCCCTGCGCTGCCGGGCGACCCGGCACTTCACGCATCGACCGCACCGCACTCCCACGGTCAGGCCCCCTGTTGTGCCGGGCGCGGGGCGCCGCCGCGGACCCCTGAACCAGGCGCGTCCGGCGTGCGCGACCTCGTCCCGAGGCTGCGCGACCCCCGCCGTGCTCATTGCCGGGCAGGGGCCTGGCCGCTGAACTCCGGGGCTGTTCGGCGGGGTTGATGCCGCCGCGCGTCACAGGCGGCGTATCGCGCCGTCCGCTCGGAGGTCCTCAAGAGCCGGGTAGCCGTCCACCGCCATGATCAGGTCGGCCTCGGCAAGCAGCGAGCGCAGGACGTGGACGATGCCCTGCGTGCCTCCGAGAGCCAGCCCGTATGCGTACGGGCGGCCCACACCCACGGCGGTGGCCCCCAGCGCCAGCGCCTTGACCACGTCCGCACCGCTGCGGACACCCGAGTCGAACAGAACCGGCAGGCCGTCCGCCGCCTCGACCACTCCCGGCAGCGCCTCCACGGCGGGCAGTCCGCCGTTCGCCTGCCGGCCGCCGTGGTTGGAGCAGTAGATCCCGTCCACGCCGCCGTCCCTGGCGCGGCGCGCGTCGTCGGGGTGGCAGATGCCTTTGAGGACGAGCGGCAGGTCGGTGATCGACCGCAGCCAGCCGAGATCGTCCCAGGTCAGCGGATTGCCGAAGATCCGTGCCCACTCCAGCACCGCGGCCCGCACATCCTCCTCGGGGGCTTTGGCCAGCCGGGCCCTGAAGACCGGGTCGGACGTGTAGTTGGCAAGGCAGTGGCCCCGCAGCTGCGGGAAGTTGCCAGTTGCCAGGTCGCGGGGGCGCCATCCCGTGATCCAGGTGTCCAGCGTCACCACGATGCCCTTGAAGCCCGCCGTTTCGGCCCGGCGCACCAGGCTCTCGGCCAGCTCCCGGTCGGTGGGGGTGTACAGCGAGAAGAATCCCGGGGTTTCCCCGAACTCGGCCGCGACCTCCTCCAGCGGATCGACGCTGAGGGTGGAGGCCACCATCGGCACGCCCGTACGGGCGGCTGCGCGGGCCGTGGCCAGGTCGCCGCGGCCGTCCTGCGCGCACAGCCCGATCACCCCGACGGGTGCCATGAACAGCGGGGAGGGCAAGCTCGTCCCGAACAGGTTCACCGACAGGTCGCGCCGGGCCGCGCCGACCATCATCCGCGGCACCAGCCCCCACCGCAGGAACGCCGAGACGTTGGCCCGCTGGGTGGACTCGTCTCCTGCGCCACCGGCGACATACGACAGCAGCGACGGCGACAGCACCGCCTGTGCTCGTGCCTCCAGCTCCTGGAACTCCATCGGCAGGGCGGGCAGCACGCCGGACAGCCCGTCGATGTAGATCTCGTTCTGGTAGTCGCCGAACTGCCCGTCGAGCTCCCGGTTCATCCGTGGGGTCACCGCCCTCGCCTCACCTGCCCCGGCCGTCGGGGACCAGTGCTTCTCATCGTGCGGCCGAGACGGGACGGCGGCGAGGTCACAGCGGTACAGACCGCGCTGAAGGAGTTGTGGCCGGCGTACATTGATCCGCCGCGGCCCCCCGGTCACGTCCGCGTGCGCGGTCCGCCGATGAGCAGTCGGTGATCTCGTTTTGTACGATCAGGGCATGGCTGCGGAGTATCCCGAGGCCGCAAAGCAGCTGTCCGTGGTCGCGGAGAGTGTGGGGGCACATCTTTCCGACGTCAGCCGTGACATCGGGGAGCAGCTGCTCACGGAGATCCCGGAGCTCCGAGGTGACGGGACCGTCATCAAGATCCTCGAAGCGAGCGTCGCGGAGAACGTCGCCACGCTGCTGCACATTTTCGAGAACGACATACCGCTGGACAACGTCGAGAGGCTCCCGGTCGCCTCGGAGTACGCCAGGAGACTGGCCCAGCGGAACGTACCCCTCAGTGCGCTGATCAGGTCCTACCGGATCGGGCACTGGCGTTTCCTGCAGTGGTGTCTCGACGAGCTCAACCGTCAGGGCGCCGACCAGTCCCTGTCCGCCGCGACCAACTGGCGCATGCTGAACCTGAGCTTCGGCTACATCGACCGGGTCACGGAGCATGTCATCGATGTCTACCAGCTCGAGCGCGACCACTGGCTGCTGAGCCGGACAGCCGTGCGCGCCGCGCGCGTGCGGGACATCCTCGCCGGGAAGGACGTCGATCTCGACTGGGCGGAGTCGGCTCTGGGTTACCGCATCCGGCAGTACCACCTCGGGCTGGTGTCCTGGCTGCCCCCGCTGGCGGAGGCGGGCGCGGGGCTGGCCAGACTCGACCGGATGACCACCGTGATCGCCGAAGCGCTCGGGTGTCCTGCCCGGCCGCTGTTCGTTCCCCGGGACGAGGCGCTGTCCTGGGCGTGGCTGCCGTTCGGCTCGCACCACGACGTCTCCTGGGAACAGCTGTCGGACGCGATCGAGAGCACTGATGCCTCGGTGCATGTGTGCGTGGGGAACGTGGAGCCCGGCATCGGGGGCTTCCGCTCCACGCACCATCAGGCACTGCGCACCCAGGAGCTGGCGACGCTGGCCAGTCCCGGCACCCGGTTCACCGAGTACTCCCGGGTGGCTCCGATCGCCTTGATGTGCGCCAATGTCGAGGACATGCGCGCCTGGGTGTGGGAGGTTCTGGGCCCGCTGGCTGTCGATGACGAGAACTGCGCGCGGCTGCGGGAGACCGTGCAGATCTTCCTGGACACCGGCTGCAGTTACACCGCCACGGCCGGCGCCCAGATTCTGCACAAGAACACCGTGCACTACCGCATCCGGAAGGCCGAGGAGATCATGGGCCATCCCGTCCAGGAGCGCCGCATCGATCTGGAAGTCGCGTTGCTGGCCGTCCAGTACCTCGGCCTGACGCTCCTTCGCAGCGCCGCGGCATGACACTCCCTCGCGCCGACCGACGGGACTGCCACCCCCGGGCGATCGGTGTGCCGCTGCTCGCCGTCAGTCGGTGCCGGCCGTGACCGGCTCCCAGCGGGCGTACTCGTCCATCAGCTCGGCGAAGCGGCCGCGCACCATCTCCAGGCCGGCGGTGGCCACCGCGAGGTGCAGCGGGGGCTCGTCGATGCCCGTGATGTCGGCGACGGCCGCCATGGACTTGACGAGGTCACCCCGCACCGCCTGCTGGTCGAATGCGGCCATGGCGGCGTAGGAGGGCGCGTAGGCGGGGATGGACGTGGCGGGGAGCTTCGCGTTGGTCCCGAAGCTGGTGTTGTAACCCGCCGGCTCGACCAGGGTGACGTGGATGCCCAGCGGGCCGACCTCCTTGGCCAGTCCCTCGCTCAGGTTCTGCACGGCGCTCTTCGAGGCGCAGTACACGGCCATCGTGGGCAGGCTGACGTGGCCACCCATGGAGCCGATGTTGATGATGTGGCCGCGGCCGCGTTCCCGCATGTGCGGGAGTACGGCCTGGATCACCTGGACGAGGCCCACCACGTTGGTTTCGAACTGGTCGCGCAACTGGTCGGGGCTGACTTCCTCGACCGTGCCGACCTGCCCGTAGCCCGCGGCGCCCACGAGGGCGTCGATGGCGCCGAAGCGGTCGACGGTCTCCTTGACGGCCTGCTCGATGACGGCGGCGTCGGTGACGTCGAGGCGTGCGACCAGGACGTTGCCGAGGCCGGCGAAGGCCGGGTTGGCCTTGGCCGTGTCGCGCATGGTGGCCACGACGTTCCAGCCTCGCGCGGCGTACTCGAAGGTGGCCGCTTCGCCCATACCTGTCGAAGCACCTGTGATCAGAACGGTCTTGCGCATGCTGCCCTCTCTCGTGGCGTGGCCTCTGCACGCACACTCACTACTAAACAGAATCTACAAAACATGTATAGCATGCTCATTCGGTATGGTGTGCATATGGCAGCGACCCGGGGGGACACCCAGCGCCGTGAGCAGGTGCTCGCGGCGGCACTGACCGTTTTCGCCACGTTCGGCTATCGCAAGACGTCGATGGACGCGGTGGCTCAGGCGGCGGACATCTCCCGCCCCGGCCTGTACTTCCTCTTTTCCGGCAAGGAGGAGCTGTTCCGCGAGACCATGCGGCAGGCGCTGGACGAGGCCCTGGGCGACGTCCGCACGGCGCTGGCCGCGCCCGGCGCGGACCTCAACGCGCGTCTGGTGGCCGCGCTCGACGCCAATCTGGGCCGGTACGTCGGCACACACATCAACGAGGGCGTCGACGACCTGCTGGAGCACGGCACGGCACAACTCCAGAGCATGTACGACGACTACCGGGGCGCCTTCCTCGACGCGCTCACCGAGACCGTCGCCGCCTCCGGCCGGCCCACCGCAAGCGTCACCCCGCGGCAGATCGCCGAGGTCCTGAACGCCGCCGCCGAGGGCTGGAAGCACCGCGTCGCCGACCGTCCGGCATTCGTCGACAAGCTCACCATGGCCGTCGACGTCGCCTTGCGCCCCTGAATTCCGCCGACGGCCAGACCGCAGACGGGCGTGCCGGACCCCGCGTCCGCGGCCTGGCCGACCGGGCACGCCCTAGAAGCTCCTGCGCACGCCCCCGTCGACCGACAGCATCACGCCCGTGAGGTAGGACGCGGCGGGCGACAGCAGGAAGGCGGCGCTGCGGCCGAACTCCTCGGGTGTTCCGTAGCGGCGCAGGGGGACACCGGCGGTCGCACGGGCGCGGGCGGCGTCGGCGTGGCCGGTGTGCGCGTCGAGTTCGCGGACCCGGTCGGTCTCGATGTGGGCGGGCACCAGGCCGACGACGCGGATGCCCCGGGGGCCCAGCTCGTTCGCCAGGTTCTTCGCGTAACCGGCCAGGCCCGGCCGGAAGGCGTTGGAGAGCGCGAGACCGGGAATCGGCTCGTACACGGAGCTGGAGAGGACGAAGCCGATGACCCCTCCCCCGTCCAGCTCCGCCGCGACGGCGCGGGACAGCCGCACCGCACCGAGGAAGACCGACTCGAAGGCGGCGCGCCACAGGTCGTCGTCGATGGTGTCCGACGTACCTGCCGGCGGCCCGCCGACGCTGATGAGCACCCCGTCCAGCCGATTGAAGGCATCGCGTGCCGCGCCGATGAGCCGGTCCGGGGCAACGGGGTCGGCGTTGTCGGCCACGACACCGACCGCCTGCCCCCGGCCGCCGAGCTCCGCCTCGGCGGCGGCCACCGCCTTCTC
>LRTP01000615.1 GCA_001550305.1 Streptomyces diastatochromogenes | reverse complement strand
CGGGCGGCCGCTTCGGCGATGGCCTCCGGATGCCGGGCGCGTACCGTGGCGAGGTCGGGGATGCTGATGCTCAAGACAGGCTCCGTTCAGGGGGTGGCGGCGGTCAGCCGCGCGCGAGGAGGCCCTCGACCTCGGACTCGGTGGGCATCGCGGAGGAGCAGGCGAGACGGGAGGCGACGAGCGCGCCGGCCGCGTTGGCGTACCTGATGGTCTTCTCCAGCTCCCAGCCGGACAGCAGACCGTGGCAGAGCGAGCCGCCGAACGCGTCTCCGGCGCCGAGGCCGTTGACGACCTCCACCGGGACCGGCGGGACCTCGGCGACGGTGCCGTCGCGGTGGACGGCCAGGACTCCCTTGGGGCCCTGTTTGACGACGGCGAGTTCCACACCGGCCGCCAGCAGGGCTTCGGCGCAGGCGCGGGGTTCGCGTACGCCGGTGGCGATCTCGCACTCGTCGAGGTTGCCGACGGCGACGGTGGAGTGCCGCAGCGCCTCGGCGTAGTACGGGCGTGCCTCGTCCGGGTCGGACCAGAACATGGGCCGCCAGTCGAGGTCGAAGACGGTGGTGCCGGACTTGGCGCGCGCCTTCAGTGCGGCGAGCGTGGCGGAGCGGCTGGGCTCCTCGCTCAGGCCGGTGCCGGTGATCCAGAAGATGCGGGCCGCGCGGATCGCGAAGAAGTCCAGCTCGTCGGTCCGGATCTCCAGGTCGGGTGCCTTGGGCCGCCGGTAGAAGTAGAGCGGGAAGTCGTCCGGCGGGAAGATCTCGCAGAACGTGATCGGCGTGGGGTAGGCGTCGACGGGTGTGACCCAGCGATCGTCGACGCCGAACTCCTTGAGCGCCTGGTGGAGATAGGTGCCGAACGGGTCCTGTCCGGTGCGGGTGATCACCGCGGTGGACCGGCCCAGGCGTGCGGCGGCCACCGCGACGTTGGCCGCCGAGCCGCCGAGGAACTTCCCGAAGGACTCGACCTGCGCGAGCGGCACACCCGTCTGCAGGGGATACAGATCGACGCCGATGCGTCCCATGGTGATGACGTCCAGGGACTCGGCGTCGAAGGATTCAGCGGACTCAGGCATGCGTGACGCTCCTGATGCGTGGGATGCGGGCAACGGGGCGCCCGGTGCCTCTTAGGTGTAGGACCCACGGCCCTCCCCTGTCAAGACTTTGTACTGACATTCGGACCTGCTCAGGAAATGATGTCTTAACAAAGTATTGACAGGGGGGTGCGTCAGGGACTTGTATCCCGTCCCAACGAAGCAGCCGAGTCACCCGCATCGACCCGGACGTCCTGTCCGAGCTCCGCACGGGCCCAGCGCCCCGGCGCCGTCCCGTTCCCTTTCCCCTGTCGCACAGTGAGGTGCTGGAAAGATGGACCGCACGTTTCACCCCCGTACCCGCAGAATCGCCCCCTTCGTCGCGACCGCGGCAGCATCCATGCTGCTGATAGCCAGCTGTTCCAGCAGCTCCGGCGGAAAGAAGGCGGAGGAGAGCGGGGCGGCGGTGTCGGCCGGCAAGGCCAGCACGCCCCGCATGACAGTCGCGCTGGTCACCCACCAGGCACCCGGCGACACGTTCTGGGACATCGTCCGCAAGGGCGCCGAGGCAGCCGCGGCCAAGGACAACGTCAAGCTGATCTACTCCGCCGACCCGAACGCGGGCAACCAGGCCAACCTGGTCCAGAACGCCATCGACCAGAAGGTCGACGGCATCGCGATCACCCTGGCCAAGCCGGACGCCATGAAGGACGTCGTGAGCAAGGCGACGTCGGCCAAGATCCCCGTGGTCGGCCTCAACTCGGGCGTCAGCGACTGGCAGAAGCTGGGTCTGATGGAGTTCTTCGGCCAGGACGAGACGGTGGCAGGTGAGGCGCTGGGCAAGAGGCTGAACTCGGAAGGCGCGAAGAACGCCGTCTGTGTGATCCAGGAACAGGGCAACATCGGACTCACCCAGCGCTGCGACGGAGTGAAGAAGACCTTCAGCGGCAAGACGGAGACCCTGTACGTCAACGGCACCGACATGCCGTCCGTGAAGTCGACGATCACCGCCAAGCTCAAGCAGGACAGCGCCATCGACTACGTCGTCACCCTCGGCGCACCGTACGCCCTGACCGCGGTGCAGTCGGTGGGCGACGCCAGCAGCAAGGCGAAGATCGCCACGTTCGACCTCAACAAGGACCTGACCGGCGCCATCAGCAAGGGCACGATCCAGTTCGCGGTCGACCAGCAGCCCTACCTCCAGGGCTACCTGGCCGTCGACTCGCTGTGGCTCTACAAGACGAACGGCAACTACAGCGGCGGCGGCGAGCAGCCGATCCTGACCGGCCCGGCCTTCGTCGACAAGTCCAACGTCGACACCGTCGCCCAGTTCGCCGCGAAGGGCACCCGGTGATGAGCATGGCCCAGCAGGCTGAGCCGGCGGTGACCACACCGCCGGCCCCCGGCCCCAAGGAGACCGACGGGCGAACCGCGCAGCGCTCCCTGACGCTGCGGCTGCTCGCCCGACCCGAGGTCGGCGTCTTCCTCGGCGCCGTGGCGGTGTTCGTCTTCTTCCTGATCGCGGCGCCGTCGGTGCGCTCCGGCAGCTCGATGGCGACCGTCCTCTACCAGTCGTCGACGATCGGGATCATGGCACTGCCCGTGGCCCTGCTGATGATCGGCGGCGAGTTCGACCTGTCGGCCGGTGTCGCCGTGATCACCTCGGCGCTCACCGCGAGCATGATCAGCTACCAACTGACCATGAACGTCTGGGTGGGCGTGATCGTCGCGCTCATCGTCTCGCTGGCGGTCGGCGCGTTCAACGGCTGGATGATGGTCCGCACCGGGCTACCGAGCTTCCTGGTCACTCTCGGCACGTTCCTGATCCTGCAAGGCGTCAACCTCGCGGTGACCAAGCTGATCACCGGGAACGTGGCGACCGACGACATCAGCACCATGGACGGCTTCGACCAGGCGAAGAAGGTCTTCGCCTCCTCCTTCGACGTCGGCGGCGTCCAGGTGAAGATCACCGTCGTGTGGTGGCTGGTCTTCGCGGCCATCGCCACCTGGGTCCTGCTCCGCACCAAGTACGGCAACTGGATCTTCGCCGTCGGCGGCAACCAGGACAGCGCCCGCGCGGTCGGCGTACCGGTCACCTTCACCAAGATCACGCTCTTCATGATGGTCGGCTTCGGCGCCTGGTTCATCGGCATGCACCAGCTGTTCTCCTTCAACACCGTGCAGTCCGGCGAGGGCGTCGGCCAGGAACTCATCTACATCGCCGCGGCGGTGATCGGCGGCTGTCTGCTGACCGGCGGCTACGGCTCCGCGATCGGACCGGTCTTCGGTGCCTTCATGTTCGGCATGGTCAACCAGGGCATCGTGTACGCCGGTTGGAACCCCGACTGGTTCAAGGCCTTCCTCGGCGTGATGCTGCTCGGCGCCACGCTCATCAATCTGTGGGTCCGCCGCGCGGCGACCCGGAGGTGAACCGACCCATGACAACCAACGGATCCGGACCCGCCGGCGCCATCCTCCCGGACGCCCCGCCCGAGGACGGCACCGCCCCGATCGTCGAACTGCGCAGCGCCGGGAAGGCCTACGGCAACATCCGTGCCCTGCACGGAGTCTCCCTCGCCGTCCACCCCGGCCAGGTGACCTGCGTCCTCGGCGACAACGGCGCCGGCAAGTCCACCCTCATCAAAATCATCTCCGGCCTGCACCAGCACACCGAGGGCGAGTTCCTCGTCGACGGCGTCCCGGTACGCTTCTCCACCCCGCGCGAGGCCCTCGACAAGGGCATCGCCACCGTCTACCAGGACCTCGCCACCGTCCCCCTCATGCCGGTCTGGCGCAACTTCTTCCTCGGCTCCGAGATGACCAAGGGCCCCTGGCCGATCCAGCGCCTCGACATCGACCGCATGAAGAAGACCGCGGACGAGGAACTGCGCAACATGGGCATCGTCCTCGACGACCTCGACCAGCCCATCGGCACCCTCTCCGGCGGCCAGCGCCAGTCGGTGGCCATCGCCCGCGCCGTCTACTTCGGCGCCCGCGTGCTGATCCTGGACGAGCCGACCGCCGCCCTCGGCGTGAAGCAGTCCGGCGTGGTCCTGAAGTACATCGCCGCCGCCCGCGACCGCGGCCTGGGCGTCATCTTCATCACCCACAACCCGCACCACGCCTACATGGTCGGCGACCACTTCAGCGTGCTGCGCCTCGGCACCATGGAACTCAGCGCCGCCCGCAGCGAGGTCAGCCTGGAAGAGCTGACCAACCACATGGCCGGCGGCGCCGAACTCGCCGCGCTCAAGCACGAACTGGCCCAGGTCCGAGGCGTCGACGTCGAGGAACTCCCCGAGGCGGAGGACCTCAAAGCACCCGTGGCGGCCACTCCCGAAGGGACCTCCTGACATGACCGCTCCCCTGGACCGCATCCGGGTCGGCTCCGCGCCGGACTCCTGGGGCGTCTGGTTCCCCGACGACCCCCAGCAGGTGCCCTGGGAACGCTTCCTGGACGAGGTGTCCGAGGCGGGCTACTCCTGGATCGAACTCGGCCCCTACGGCTATCTGCCGAGCGACCCGGCCCGGCTCACCGCCGAGATCGACAAGCGCGACCTGAAGGTGTCGGCCGGTACGGTCTTCACCGGGCTGCACCGCGGACCGTCCGTCTGGGACGCCACCTGGGAACACGTCAGCGAGGTCGCCGCGCTCACCCAGGCCATGGGCGCGAAGCATCTGGTGGTCATCCCCTCCTTCTGGCGGGACGACAAGACCGCCGAGATCATCGAGCCGCCCGAGCTGACCGCCGAGCAGTGGGCCCACCTGACCAAGGGCATGGAACGGCTGGGCCACGAGGTCAAGGAGACCTACGGCCTCGACATCGTCGTCCACCCGCACGCGGACACGCACATCGACACCGAGGACCACGTCGAGCGCTTCCTCGACTCCACCGACTCCGACCTGGTCAACCTGTGCCTGGACACCGGGCACTACGCCTACTGCGGCGGCGACAGCGTCAAGCTCATCGAGACGTACGGCGAGCGCATCGGCTATCTGCACCTCAAGCAGGTCGACCCGGCGATCCTCGCCGACGTCGTCAAGAACGAGGTGCCGTTCGGTCCCGCCGTGCAGCGCGGCGTGATGTGCGAACCCCCCTCCGGCGTACCGGAGTTGGAGCCGGTGCTGGTGGCCGCCCAGCGTCTGGGCGTGGACCTGTTCGCCATCGTCGAGCAGGACATGTACCCCTGCGAGCCGGACAAGCCGCTCCCGATCGCCGTACGCACCCGCAAGTTCCTGCGCTCCTGCGGCGCCTGACCCGTCCGGCATCCCCGCCCGCATCCGCCGGCACCCGGATGTCCGCTCCGTGAGGCGGCCTCGTCAGCCCGACGAGGCCGCCTCAGGCGTGTCGGGGGTGTCGTTCGGATCACCCCCTAGCCGAGAATGCCCTTGGTCTCCAGGTACTCGTGGAAGCCGAACTCGCCCCACTCCCGCCCGTTGCCGCTCTTCTTGTATCCGCCGAACGGGCAGCCGAAGTCGAACGCGTCGTTGATCGCGACCCATCCCGCCCGGATGCGACGCGCCACGGCACGCGCCTTCTCCGGGTCCGCGCCCGCCACATAGCCGGCGAGACCGTACTCGGTGTCGTTCGCGATCTCGACGGCGTGGTCGACGCTGTCGTAGCCGAGGATCGTCACCACCGGCCCGAAGATCTCCTCGCGGGCGACGGTCATGTCGTTGGTGACCCGGGCGAAGACGGTGGGCTTCACGTAGTAGCCCCTCTCCAGCCCGTCCGGGCGTCCCGGGCCGCCGGCCACCAGGGTGGCGCCCTCGTCGATGCCCTTCCGGATCAGCGCCTGGATCCTCTCGAACTGGGCCCCCGAGACCACCGGTCCCATCACGAAGTCGCCCTGGGGGTCGCCCACGGTGATCCCGGTCGCCGTCCGCCGGGCGATGGCGATGGCTTCGTCCATCCGGGCGGCGGGGACGAGCATCCGTGAGGGCGCGCTGCACGTCTGCCCGGAGTTGCCCATCATGGTGGCCACGCCCTTGTCGACGTTCTCGGCGAAGGCCTCGTCGTCGAGCACGATGTTCGGGCTCTTGCCGCCGAGTTCCTGGGTCACCCTCTTCACCGTGGGCGCGGCGTTCCTCGCGATGTCGATGCCCGCGCGCGTCGAACCGGTGAAGGAGATCATGTCGACGTCCGGGTGACCGGCGAGCGGCACCCCCACGCCGGGGCCGTCGCCCTGGACGAGGTTGAACACACCGGCCGGGACACCCGCGGCATCCAGGATCTCGGCGAAGACCTGCCCGGTGAAGGGCGACTTCTCCGACGGCTTGAGCACCATGGTGCAGCCGGTCGCCAGCGCCGGGAACACCTTCACCGCCATCTGGTTCATGGGCCAGTTCCACGGGGTGATCAGACCGCAGACGCCGATCGGCTCCTTGACGACCAGTGTGGCGCCGCGTCGCTCCTCGAACACGAAGTCCTTCAGTACCGCGATCGCCGTGCTCAAGTGCCCGGATCCGAGGTCCACTTGGAAGCCGCCCGCGAGTGCGGCCGGCGCTCCCATCTCCTCGGTCAGCGCCGCGGCGAGGTCACCGGCCCGCTTCTGGTACTCGTCGAGGATGTTCTGGAGTACCTCGACCCGCTCCGCGCGCGTGGTCGTCGACCAGCCGGGGAAGGCCCGCCGGGCCGCCGCGACCGCCCGGTCGACGTCGGCCGCCGAACCGAGGGCCACCTTGCCGCAGACCTCCTCGGTCGCGGGATTCACGACCTCGAAGGTCCCTGCCCCGGCCGGATCGGTCCACTGGCCGCCGATGTAGAACTTCACATACTCCCGCATGGTCACTGCGTCCCTTCCGCGTACCAGGTCCGGAACTCGTCGTAGCTCGGCATCTCTTCCGAATTCGCCTTGGGGTCGACCGCGACGTGCACGACTCCCGGCCTGCCACTGGCGTAGGCGCGCTTGACGGCGGGGGCGATGTCCTCGTCGCGTTCGACGTACTCGCCGTGGCAGCCGAAGCCTTCGGCGACCTTGTCCAGGCGCGTGTTGTTGCTCCAGTGCACGCCCGTCTCCAGGGACCCCTGGCCGAAGGTGCGCTTGTAGACGCCCACTTCGAGGCCCCAGGCGTAGTCGACGCCGACGACGCACACGAGCGGCAGGTTCAGACGTGCGGCCGTCTCCAGTTCGGCGATGTGGAACTGGAACGACGAGTCCCCGGTGATCAGCATCAGGGGCCGCTTGCCGCCCTCCGCCACCGAGGCGCCGATCGCGTAGGGAAGTCCCGTGCCCAGATGGCCGAAGTTCTGGTTCCACATCACGTCATGGGGCTTGGCCTGCGAGTACGTCCAGCCGAAAATGGTCGTGGCGCCGCCGTCGCGGACCATGATGCCGTCCTTCGGGAAGACCTTGGTCGCTTCGACGATCAGTCGTGCGGGATGCACGGGGGACATGCCGGAAGGTGCCGTCTCCGCGAGCTCCGCCAACCGGGCCGCGTCCTGTGTGATCCAGCCCGCGAGCTCCGGGGACGCGGTACGCGGTGTGGCCTCGAGCGCGTCGACGAGCTGCGGGACGACCGCCCGCAGGTCACCCACCAGCGGGACGTCGACCGAGCGGTTCACGCCGATGGCCTGGGGATCCTGCTCGACGAGGATCCACCTGCGGTTCGCCTCGTTCGCGACCCAGTGGCGCCCGCGTCCGTAGTGGACCGGCTCGCCGAGTTCGGTGCCGATGGCCAGACACAGGTCGGACTTGACCACCGCGTCGATCGCCGCCGCCGAGAAGCCGTAGGGGAACGTACGGTCCTCGAGTCCCGCGATGTACGAGGTGCCGCCCGACGTCTGGATGACGGGGCAGGCCATCGCCTCGGCGAGGGCCCTGACCGATTCCCCCGCACGGGCGGTGTGAACTCCGTGCCCCACGAGCAGAATCGGCTGCTTGGCCGCGCGGATGAACGCGACGGCCTCGGCGACCTTGTCCGGGCCGGCCGTCTGGCCCACCAGGCGATAGGCCTCGGGCGGCAACGCCGGGGGTACGTCGAGGTCTTCCTGGATCACATGGGAGGGGTACTCGATGTAGACCGGGCCCGGTGTCCCCGACAGTGCCTTGCGCAGGCCCTCGCGGATCACCTCGTCGGTCTGGTCGGCGTACTCGATGCTCGCGGAGTACTTGACCGAGGGTTCGAACAGGGCGGCCTGCTTGACGAACTGGATGCGACCGCGGCGCACCCGTTGTTCCGTGATCCGGGCGCGCTGGCCGCCCAGGAAGACGACCGGTGAGTTCTCGACCTTGGCGCACATCATGGCGCCGGCCAGGTTGGCGACCCCCGGGCCCAGCGTGCCGATGCACACCGCGGCCTTCCCGGTCATGCGCGAGACCGCCTCCGCCATGAAGCCGGCGGACTCCTCGTGGTGGGGGGCGACCACGTTCCAGCCGCGCTCCTCGGCAAGGTGGAACATGTGGACGAAGTTCGGGTCGGGTATGCCGAAGATGGTGTCGATGCCCTCGGCCTCGAAGAGCTCGAGGATGCGTGCGAAGACTTTCGTCAACGTGTTACCCCTTCACTGTGCCTGGCCATCGCGAAGCTGTTGCGGATGTGGTCGACATGGGCCGAGGGGACGACGGGGAGGATCCAGGGCTCTTTCGTGTCGCGGATGGCGGCGAGTTCCTCGCCGACCTCCTCGATCGACCACGCGGGCCGGTACACGCCCGGGGTCTCGGCGACGAAGGCCCGCGCCACCCGGCCGGCGATCGACACCAGCATCTCCCCGGTGATCGAGCAGGACTCATGGGCCAGCCAGCCCACGACCGGAGCCGTCAACTCCGGTCCCATCGGCGGATAGGCCGAGGTGTCGATGCCCTCCGCCATCCTCGTCACGGCGCCGGGGACGATGACGTTGCACTTCACGCCCGCGGCGGCGCCCTCCAGGGCGACCACGTTGGACAGCCCGATCATCCCCGCCTTGGCCATGCCGTAGTTGGCGACGCGGTGGTTGCCGTACAGGCCGCCGATCGACGAGGTCAGCACGACACGGCCGTAGCCCGCCTCGCGCATCAGCGGGAACGCGGGCCGTACGACATGGAAGGCGCCCCGCAGATGGACGTCGAGGACGGCGTCGAAGTCCTCGTACGTCATCTCGGTCAGCGGTGCCGAACGGACGATGCCGGCGTTGTGGACGAGGACGTCGATCCGGCCGTAGTGGTCGAGCGCCGACGCGACGACGGCCCGGCCACCCTCGGCCGTCGCCACCGACTCGGTGCACGCGACGGCCTCACCACCGGCCGCCGTGATCTCCCGGACCACCTCGTCCGCGGGACCGGTGTCGCCGCCGTCCCCGGTCAGGCTCCCGCCCGGGTCGTTGACGACGACCTTCGCTCCCTTCGCGGCGAGCAGCAGGGCGTAGGCGCGCCCCAGCCCCCGGCCGGCGCCGGTGATCACGGCTACGCGATCGTCGAATCTGAGTTCGGGCATGAGGTGTTCCTCTCGCGGGGCGCGCGGTGCGGGACGGGGGCGAGTCAGTCGTTCAGGACGAGGCCCCGCATCTCGCCCGTGTCGCGCCATGCCTGGAGCAGGTCCTCCAGGGCGTAGAAGCCGGGCCAGTAGGGCTCGCCCAGGTGCGAGCGGATCTGCTGCTCGCCCTCGTTGTTGTAGTAGCCGGGCGTGCATTCCCTCTGGAAGTTGGTGTTGTCGACCGCGGTCTCCCGGACGGTCGCGCACCACTGGTCCTGCGCTTCCTCGCTGGGCTCCACGGTCGAGGCGCCGCGCGCCAGGGTCTCCTTGATGATGTAGGCGATGTGCTGGGCCTGCTGTTCGAACATCGCCGTCGTGCTCGCGGTCACGCCGCCCTGGAGGAAGCCGGTGAAGAACTGGTTGGGGAAGCCGTGGCTCATGACGCCGTGCAGGGTGCGGTAGCCCTTGGCCCAGTGGTCGTAGAGCGACAGCCCGTCCCGCCCGGCGAACGGCCGGATGCCGAGGCGGCGGTCGAGGTCGGTGGTGATCTCGAAGCCGCTGGCGAAGATGACGCAGTCCACCTCGTGCTCGACGCCGTGGGCGATGATGCCGTTCTCGGTGATGCGTTCGACGCCCTTGGTGTCCGACACGTCGACGAGGGTGACGTTCGGGCGGTTGAAGGTGGGCAGGTACGCGTCGTTGAAGCAGGGCCGCTTGCACAGGAAGCGGTAGTAGGGCTTCAGCGCCCGGGCCGTCCTCTCGTCCTCGACGACGGTGTCGACGCGGTCGCGCAGGCGCTGCATCGCCCGGTAGTCCTGGATCTCCCTGAGCTCCATGAACTTCTCCGGATCCGCCAGCGCGGCCCAGCCGTCGGTGGCGTCCAGGTGAGCGGCCAGATTGCGGCTGACCTCGGTCCAGCCGTCGCAGACGAGGTCCGGCTGGCCCGGCGCGAAGGCCTCGAACGCCGCGGTGTGGAAGTTGCGTTGCCGTTCCTTCTGCCAGCCCGGCTCCAGCGTCTTCACCCATTCCGGGTCGGTCGGTACGTTGCCGCGCTCGTCGATGTACGAGGGCGTGCGCTGGAACACGTAGAGGTGCCGGGCGGAGCGGGCGAGGTGCGGGACCACCTGGATGCCGCTGGCTCCCGTGCCGATGACGGCGACCCGCTTGTCGGCGAGCTTGTCGAGCCCGCCGCTCATGTCGCCGCCGGTGTACGCGTAGTCCCAGCGCGCCGTGTGGAAGGTGTGCCCCCGGAAGTCCCTGATGCCGGGGATCCCGGGGAGCTTCGGCCGGTTGAACGGGCCTTGGCACATGACGACGAAACGGGCGCGGATGTCGTCGCCCCGGTTGGTGCCGATCCGCCAGCGTCCGATCGACTCGTCCCACTCCATCGAGCGGATCAGGGTGCTGAAGATGGCGTGTTCGTAGAGCCCGAAGTGCTTCCCGATGCGCCGGCAGTGCTCGAAGACCTCGTCCCCGAAGGAGTACTTCTGCTTCGGGATGTAGCCGACCTCTTCGAGCATCGGCAGATAGCAGTAGCAGTCCGTGTCGCACTGGATGCCCGGGTAGCGGTTCCAGTACCAGGCGCCGCCGAAGTCGCCGCCGAGTTCGATGACCCGGAAGCCGGTGACGCCGGCCTGTTTGACCCGCGCCGCGGTGATCAGGCCCGAGAGGCCGCCGCCGAGGACCGCCACGTCGATGTCCTGGGAGATCGGGGGCCGGGGCACGACGGGCGTGTACGGATCGGCCTCGTAGTACTCCTCGAACTCGCCCTCGGCCTCCAGGTACTGCTTCTGCCCCTCGCCGCGCAGCCGCTTGTCGCGCTCCAGCAGGTACTTCGCCCTGAGGGCCGCGTGGTCTGTCTGAGGCGTCTGTGTCGGTGCGCATTTCGGCATGCGAAGTCCTCGGCTCGGGCGGTCACTCGGGTCGTTCGTCCTCAGGGCGTACGGAGAGGGCGGGATTCAGGCGAGGTCGCGGGGTTCGCCGGTACCCATGTAGGTCGCCAGGTGGTGGTGCAGGTTCACGATGCTGCGTTCGCGGTACGGGTTGGGCTTCGGGCCCGAGAAGCCGCGGGCCTTCATGCCCTTCTGGACGGCGGCCATGTTGGTGAAGTCCTGCGGCAGGACCGTGCGCCAGTCCGGGTCGTCCTCCGGCGTGTACACCCACTCGGTCTCCGGCTCCTCGCCGGGCGGGTACAGCTCGTACACGGCGACCTCGAAGACGCACTTGTCGGGGTCGTTGCCATGGGGCCGGGCGCTGTAGCAGAGCATGTTGTTCAGCGCGTGCCCGATCTGGAAGTTCGGGAAGATCTGCCAGGCGGTGCCGCTCCTCGCGACGTGCGCGGGTTCCACGGTCGGCCAGCTCACCCCGCGCTCGGCGTCGGTGCGCCGGGCCGTGTCCAGCCAGTGCCTGAGCACGTCGGCGGCCGTGGCGTCCTCCGGCACCTCCTCGACCAGCCGGTTCGCCGCGTCGACCAGGGTCTGGGTGGTGTTGGTGTTCGCGTTCGCCCAGGTGAAGTTCTGCAGCTCGGCCGTGGACTCGCGGGGGTCGGTGCCGCCGCCGAGCCGCAGCTTCGCCTGGTTCTCGTCCAGGCCCTTGGGTGCGTCGTAGCCGATGTTGCTGTGCTTGCCCTGGGCCCTGGACCAGCCGAGGAAACTGCCGAACCTCATGAACTCCGGGTGGGTGTACGGCACATGGTAGGTCTCCATGAACGCCTCGAGGGCGGTCTTCCAGTTGCAGTCGAAGACGAGCCAGCGGCGCCACCGGTAGCGCATGTTCTCCAGCTGGAAGGGGTCGAGCAGGGTGGCCGCGGGCTCCAGGTAGTCGCGCAGGGGTTCGCACTCCGGGTCCATGTTGATCCAGATCCAGCCGCCCCAGGTGTCGACCTCGACCCCGGTCAGGCCGGTGTTCCCGGCGGACAGCCCGCACGGCCAGTCCTCCCGTTCGGGCACATGGGTGCACCGGCCGTCCAGGTTGTACCGCCACCCGTGGAACCCGCACACGAACTGCCTGCCACGGCCGCGGGCGTCCCGCTTGCCCGGCGGGGTGTCGAGGAGGCGGCGCCCCCTGTGCGAGCAGACGTTGTGGTAGGCGCGGAGCGTGTCCGGCGCCGTGCGTACGACGATGACCGAGTCGTCGAGGATCTCGTAGGTGAGGTAGTCACCGACGTCGGGGAGTTCCTCTACACGCCCGACCTGTTGCCACACCTTGGCCCACAGCCTGTCCCGCTCGGCCCGGGCGTACTCCTGCGAGATGTACGCCTCCACACCGATCGTCAGCGGCTGCGACAGGGCTTCGTTCTCGGCGGTTTCGCTCATGACATTCTCCAGCCGTGTCAGCGCGTCATTGCGGCTCGGAACGACTCGTCCTTGAGGAAGAGAGAGGTGTTGTCGGCGGCCAGGTGGGTCCATTTGAGGTTGAGGCCGCCGTCGACCAGCAGGGTCTGACCGGTGATGTACGTCGACAGGTCGGAGAGCAGGAAGAGAATGGCGCCCGCCTGTTCCTCGGGGCGGCCGCGTCGCCCCATGGCGATGGCGCGGCGGTCCCGCTCGGCGTCCTCGTCGACGTACGTCCCCGAGGCCGGGGTCTCGGTGACACCGGGCGCGATGGCGTTCACCCGGATGCCGTCCCCGGCCAGTTCGACGGCCATCGTGCGGGTCGCCGCGACCAGCGCCGCCTTGGCCGTGCCGTAACCGATGTGCAGGGGCGCCGAGTTCATGCCGCTGATGGAGGAGATCGAGACGATCGACCCCGGCCGGCCCTGAGACGTGAGCTCGGCGGCGACCGCCTGGCTCATGAAGAACATCGTCTCGAGATTCTGGGTGAACAGCGCGCGCCAGTCCGCCCGGGTCACCCGGATCGAGGGCATCCAGGTCGAGGGTGCGGCGCCCCCGGCGACGTTCACGAGGCCGTGCAGGTCGCCGGCCCTCCGGCCGACCTCCTTCATCACGCGTGCGATGCCGTCGTCGGTGGAGGCGTCGGCCGCGACCGGCACGACCGACAGGCCCTCCGCGGCCAGCGGCGCGACATGCTTCTCGAGGTTCTCCGGAGAGCGGCTCACCGCGACGACGGTCGCCCCGGCTCGGGCGACCATGCGCGTCACCGAGGTGCCGATGCCCCCGCCCGCCGCGCCGCTGACGATGACGACGCGTCCGTCGAGGCCCAGGAACTCCTGCGTCATCGTGCGGTTCCTCCTGTCTCGCGCAGGGCCAGCACGCTGCCGTCGGCGTCGGCGGAGACGTACAGCGTGCCGTCGGGTCCGGCGGCGATGCCGGCGAAGGGGCCCTGGGGCCCGGAGAACGGCGGCAGCCCCCGCAGCGGCTTGGGGGTCACGCCGGGCGGGGCGCCCACCGGCAGGTCACGGGCGAGGGTGTGCCGGGTCTTGCTCTCGAGATCGACGCCGATCACCGCCTTGGCACCGGTGTCGACGATGTAGAGCCGTCCGCCGCGCACCAGGATCCCCTGGGGGTTCTCCAGGCCGTCCACCACCGTGTCCACACCGGCACCGGTGACCGCGACGATCCGTCCGGCGCCCGATTCGGAGACGAGACAGCTGCCGTCGGGTCCGAACGCCACACCGAGCGGCTGGTTCAGCCCGGAGGCGAGTTCCTCGACCTGGCCGGACCGGACGGACAGCACACGGCCGGTGCCGAACTCGGCGGTCACCACGGCCCCGTTCGGAGCGACCACCACGCCGTAGAGCTGGTCGAGGTCCTGGGCCAGTACCTCGCTCTCCCTGTTCCCGGGCGAGTAGCGCGCGACCTGGCCGCCCGAGGTGGTGACGACGAACTCGCCCCCACCGATGGCGGTCACCCCGCGGACGAAGCCCGGATAGCCGGGAGTGAAGAGCATCCCGAGCGTCTGCGGCTCACCGCCCGGCCGCAGGGCGTAGAAGAAGGTCCCGTCGGCCACATAGAGGGTGCCGTCGTCGCCCACGGTCAGGTCCAGCGGCCAGTTGAGCCCGCCGGGCAGCGTGGTGCGGGTCTCGCCGCCGCCCAGGATCTCCGTGATCTCGCCGGTGAAGTTCGAGACGAACAGCCGGTCGCCCACGAAGGTGCAGTTGTCGAGACCGGGGTTCAGGGCGGCCAGCACCGTGCGCGCGCCGCTGCGCGGATCGATGCGCAGCACCTCGCCGGTCGCCACCTGGGTGGAGACGATGTACCCCTCGGAGTCGAACTTGACGGAGTCGGGGACGCCGAGGTCCCCCACGACCCGTTCGGGCTCGCCGCCGTCCGGATGGATCCGCCAGATGTCGTTGGTGCCCATCACCGGGTAGTAGAGGAGGCCGTCGGGGCCGACCTCCATGGCGTTGGGCATCGCCACGTTCTCGAGCATCACGCGGGGTGCACCGCCGTTCGGATCGAGCTCCAGCAGGCGCCCGCCGACGCGGCATTCGCCGATGAACAGGCGACCCTGGTGCACCGTGATGCCGTTCGCGCTGGGGAGGTCGTCGCGCAGGACGCGGGTACGCCCGTCGGCCCCGCGCACGCTCACCCGGCCGTCCATGACCTCGGTGACGTAGAGGTCGCCCTGCGGGCCGAAGGCCACGTCGTCCGGCGCGATGATGTCGCCGCCCTTGGCACTGATGGTCTCCAGGCGGCCCGTGCCGACGTCGATGGCGCTGATCTGACTGCCGGTCACCTGGGCCACGTAGACGCGGCCGTCCGGACCGGTGCGCAGACCGTTGGCGCCGAACAGGCGGCTGGGTGGGGTGAGTCGTTCCAGACTCCAGCCCTCGGCGAGGCTTGTCGATGTGGCGCTGGTGTAGCGCGCTCCTGGCAGCAGCATGGTGACGGACTCCCGGAGACCTCGTCGTTGAGGTGAATAAGATTCTCCCTGTAGAGAATCTCACTCTCATTTCAATCTAGCGTTTGTTAGGGGCGCAGGCAATGGAAAGTCATCCGTACCGCCTGGCCAGCCGTCGACGGTGGGCGGCCGGTGAGCCGAACAGCGACCGGTTGAGCGTGGCGCGCTTGAGGTGGACGTGGATGCCGCTCTCCCACGTGTAGCCCATGCCGCCGTGCAGTTGCATCGCCTTGCCGACGACGTCGACCGCGGCGGCGCAGACGTACGACTTCGCCATCGAGGCCGCGACGCCCGCCTCGACGTGGTCCTCGGCGATCAGGCGCACGGCCTCGGACACCAGGTGCCGGGAGACCGAGAGCCGTACCAGCATGTCCGCGCAGGCGTGCTTCACGGCCTGGAAGGATCCGACCGGCCGCCCGAACTGCTCTCGGCCGCGGGTGTGTGCGACCGTCGCCCGCAGCATGGCCTCGGCGAGACCGAGGCTGTCGCAGGCCGTCGCGACGGCGGCCCGGTCGAGCAACCGGCCCACGGCGCGCCGCGGTTCGCCGTCGAAGCGCAGCACGCGTCCCGCGTCCGGGGCCACCGCTTCGGCACGCACCCGAGCGAATCGGCGGGTGGCGTCCAGGACCGGCTGCCCGGTCACCGTCAGCCCCTTGGTCCCCGGGGCGAGGAGGACGACGACCGGTGTGCCGGCCGGGTCGAGCGCCAGGATCAGCAGTCGGTCGGCCCCGGCTGCGTCGGGCACGAAGCCCGCGTGACCGCTCAGCCGTGGTCCCGCCGGGGAGTCCTCGATCCGGAAGGGCACATCCGTGTCGTCGAAGGTGCCGGCGACCAGGCTGTCGTCGGTGGCGTCCACCAGGGCTGCGGTCAGGGCCTGCGTCCCGTTCGCCGTCCGGCGCAGCAACGCGTCTCGTTCGGCGGTGGGTTGGAGCGCGGTCAGTGTCCCGGCGGCCAGCACGGCCGTCCCGAAGTACCCGGTGCGGGCGGCCGCCCGGCCGAGCTCCTCCAGCACCACCGCCGTCTCCGCGAAGGTCACCCCCGCGCCCTCCAGCTCCTCGGGGACCTCCAGGCCGAGCCACCCGGCCTCGGCCAGCCGCCGCCGGGGCACCCCTTCCGACGCCTGCCCCTTCGCGAGCAACTCGCGGGCGACCGCGCGCAGTTCGTCGCGGACCTCGGTCTCCGGCGCGGCGGCCATCAGTCGCCCACCGGCTCTCGGGGCAGTCCGAGACCGCGCTCGCCGATGATGGTGCGCTGGATCTCGCTCGTCCCGCCCGGGATGGTCCACTCCCACGAGCCGATGAAGTCGAGCAGCCAGGCGCCGGACTCCCAGCCGCCGGAGGCCGGCTTCGCCAGCACCGTGTGCCCGGCCGGTCCCGCGATCTCGACGCCGAAGTCCATGGTGCGCTGGAGCAGTTCGCTGTAGTGGAGCTTGACGATCGAGGCGTCGGCCGGGCCCACGGCGCCGACGGCGTGCCGCTCCACCAGGTCCCGGCACAGCGCCCGCAGGCCGGTGATCTCGGTCTCCAGGGCCGCCAACCGGTCGGCCACGCGGGGATCGTCGAGGGGCCGCCGCCCGTGCGGACCGGTCCTCGCGCACGCCTCCACCAGCCACCGGAACCCGGCGTTGCCCAGGCGCTCGGCCAGTTCCAGCATCGTCGTGCCGCGCTCGGCGCCCAGCGTCCGCTGCGCGACGCGCCACCCCTCGTTCACGCGCCCGACCAGGTTGGCCGCCGGTACGACGACGTCGTCGAGGAAGATCTCGCAGAAGTGGGCGCCACCGGTGGCCTGCCGGATCGGGCGTACGTCGATGCCCGGGCCGCGCATGTCCAGCAGCAAGTACGAGATGCCGCGCCGCTTCGGCGCGTGCGGGTCGGTCCGCGCGAGCAGCAGACACCAGTCGGCGTGCAGCGCGCCGCTCGCCCACAGCTTCCGGCCGTTGACGAGGTAGCCCTCGCCCTGCCTGCGGGCCGTGGTGCGCAGGGCGGCGAGATCGGAACCGGCCTCGGGCTCGGAGAAGCCCTGGACCCAGATCTCGCCGTCCAGGATCGCCGGGAGGTGGCGTCGGCGCTGCGCGTCGGTGCCCGCGACGAGCAGCGTGGAGGCGGCGTGGTGGATCGCGACGAAGGCCAGGACCAGTCTGGGTGCGTCCCGCGCAGCCAACTCCTGGTAGAGCACGATCTGGTGGGTGACCGGCATCCCGCCGCCCCACTCCCGCGGCCAGTGCGGGACGGCCAGGCCGGCCCCCCGGAGTCGCTGGAACCACTCCTTCTGGAACACGACGAACTCCGCCTCCGGCACGCCGGTCTGGTTCCGCCGCCACTGCGCGGGCACATGCTCCCGACACCACTCCCGCACGGCGACACGGAACTCGCCGAGGTCGTCCGGCCAGGAGGGGGCGGTCGAGGACAGCCCAGGCCGGGAACCGGGTGAAGCCGACCCGTGTGTCATGGTCACCGCCCCTTCCGGAGCACCGCGAGCAGCCGCTGGTCGTACGTCACCATGTCGGCCGTCCGTGTGGGTCATCGGCGTCGGTGAACAGCCCGGTCAGGCCCCGCCGGTCCACCAGCCCGGCCAGCTGGTCGCGGGTGGCGGACAGGCCGAGCGGCAGTCGGCGTACCGGCTGGCTGTAGCGCGACAGCCAGGACAGGAACGCCTCGTCGCAGAACCCGGTGGCGCCCTGCAACTGATGGGCGACGCGGAACACGGTCTGGGCCGCCTCCAGCGCCGCCAGTCGGAGTGCGAGCGCGTCGGCGAGCGCGTCCGCGGGGCTTTCCCGCAGGCTCCACAACGCGTACTTGGCCAGCATCTCGACGCCGCCGCGCTCGACTTCGGCGTCGGTGAGCTGGAACTGGACCGCCTGGAAGGCCGACAGCGGCCGGCCGAACTGGGTGCGGACGACCACGTGTGCGCGGGTGAGGTCGATCGCACGGTCGAGCATCCCGAGCAGCGTCCAGCAGGGCAGGACCAGTCCGAGCACGGCGTCCGCCGCCCCGCCGCCGTCGATCCGTGTCAGGTCGAGGTCGGCGACGAAGGCCGAGTGGCGGGGCGGCGAACTCGGCGGCAGGGCGAGGGCGTGGCTGCGCTCGCCGTCCAGCGTCACGGCCACCCAGCGCAGGTCGAGGTCGGCCACCGCACCGGCGGGGGCGTTGTCGCCGACGACGAGCAGCCCGTCGGCGTCGAGGTCGGCGGGCCGGGAGAGGCGCTCGGCCACCGGGTAGGCCAGGGCCCGGTATCCGGCGGCCCGGCAGACCGCGGCCGCCGCCTCCAACTCGTCGGCGCTGCCCCGTACGTCCAGCTCCCACGCACCGAGCTCGGCCAGGACGGGCGCCACGAGTTTCTCGCGACGGTCAGGTTCCTCCTCGGCCTGTTGTACGAGCCGGTCGCCGCCGGCCGTCTCCAGGGCCCGCAACACCTGGCGGCCGTACTCCGTCGCCTCCCTGCTCAGGTCGATGTTCACGCGCCCGCCAGCAGGGCCCGGGCCAGCAGGATGCGCTGCATCTCGATGCTTCCCGACGCGACGGTGGACGCCTGCGCGTACCGCCAGTGGTCCTGGACCGCGCGCCGGAATCGGCGCCCGTCCGCATCGGTGAGCGGACCGTGCCCGACGATCTCCATGAGCACCTCGGCGCTGTCCTGGTCGAGTTGGGTGACCGCGATCCGATAGGCGGCGGTGTCGGCCGGACTGACCCGTCCTTCGAGTTGGAGCGACAGCACGCGGTAGGCCAGCAGCCGGGCCCGTCGGCAGTGCACCAGCATCCCCGCCCATCGGCCCCGCAACTCCCCCGGCAGGGTGTCCCATTGGTCCCCGAGGGCGGACGGTGCGGACTGCAGGAGGCGCTCGCAGCGCGCGTACCGGGCGATGCCCACCCGCTCGAACGCGAGTACCTCTCGTACGACCCTCCAGCCGTCGTCCACGGTGCCCAGGACATCGGCCGGGCCGACCCGGACCTCGTCCAGGAAGACCTCGTTGAGGTGGTGCGGGCCGATCATGGAGCGGATGGGGCGGACCTCGATGCCCGCCCGTTCCATCGGCACGAGGAAAATGGTCAGCCCGTGCTGCTTCTTGGCCCCCCGCGAGGTGCGGGTGAGCAGGAAGCACCACTGGGCCATGGTGGCGTAGGAGGTCCAGATCTTCTGGCCGGAGACCTGCCAGCCGTCTCCGTCCGGGCGGGCCGTCGTGCGCAGGGACGCCAGGTCGGATCCGGCGTCCGGCTCGCTGAAGCCCTGGCACCAGATCACCTCACCGCGTGCGATCGGGGGCAGGTGCCGGCGCTGCTGTGCGGGGGTGCCGTGCCGCATGATCGCGGGTCCCACCCAGTTGACGCCCATGTACTGCGCTCCCCGCGGCTCGTGGTGCGCCCACATCTCCTCGCGGACGACCGTCTGCTCCCACACCGAGGCGCCCCGGCCGCCGAACTCCTCGGGCCAGGCCAGGCACAGCAGTCCCCGGTCGGCCAGCAGCCGGCAGAAGCGCTGGGCGACCTCCAGATCGGCCGGGTCCTCGGTGAACGCGCCCAGGAAGTCGGCCGGGACGTGCTCGCGCACCATGCCGCGCAGCTGTGCCCGCAGCGTGGTGGCGCGCTCCCCCATCCTGAAGTCCATGCCGCCACCGTATTTCAATCCTTACAAGGATTGCTAGCCTTGCGAACAAACAGGCCCGGCCTCCCCGCAGGTTGACGCCGACACGTCACCGTGCAAGCATCATCTTCATCTATTGAGAATGACATTCTCACGTGCGAGATTGCGGTATTCATGAGGGCCTGAGCCGACCTGGGTAAGGACACGTTCTGCGATGTTTTCGGCACTCCTGATCGAGAAGGGCGAGACGGGTCAGACGGTCTCGCTCACGCGGCTGGACGAGGCGGATCTGCCCGACGGCGACGTCGGCATCGAGGTGGAGTATTCGACGCTGAACTACAAGGACGGTCTCGCCATCACGGGCGCCTCACCCGTGGTCCGCAGCTTTCCGATGGTCCCCGGCATCGATCTCGCGGGCGTCGTCACCGACAGCGCGCACGCGGACTGGCACAAGGGCGACCGCGTCGTACTCAACGGCTGGGGCGTCGGCGAGAACCACTGGGGCGGCCTCGCCCAGCGCGCCCGCCTCGACGGCGACTGGCTCGTGCCCCTGCCTCCCGCCTTCACCGCCCGACAGGCGATGGCCATCGGCACGGCGGGCTACACGGCGAGCCTGTGCGTGGGCGCCCTGCTGGAGCACGGGATCCGCCCGGAGCAGGGCGAGATCCTGGTGACGGGGGCGACGGGCGGCGTCGGCGGCGTCGCGATCGCGCTCCTGACGAAGGCCGGCTTCACGGTGGCCGCCGCGACCGGCAACGCGTCGCAGGCCGAGTACCTCCAACAGCTCGGCGCCGTGACCGTGTTGGACCGCGCCGAATTCTCCGAGGCCGGCCGGCCGCTGCAGAAGGAGCGCTGGGCGGGTGTCATCGACTCCGTCGGCAGCCACACCCTGGCCAACGCCTGTGCCCAGACGCGCTACGGCGGCACGGTCGCCGCCTGCGGCCTGGCCCAGGGCATGGACTTCCCGGCGTCGGTCGCCCCGTTCATCCTGCGCGGGGTGTCCCTGCTCGGGATCGACAGCGTACGGGCACCGCGCACGGTACGGACGACCGCCTGGGACCGCCTCGCGCGCGACCTGGACGTGGACGCGCTGGAGGCGATCGCCCAGGAGGTCGGCCTGAGCGAGGCGATCGCCGCGGCGGGCCGGCTCATGGAGGGCGAGGTGCGCGGCCGCGTCGTCGTCGACGTCAATCGATAAACCTTTCTGCCTTTGAGCCGTTCAGCCCTTCAGCCCTTCAGCCCTTCAGCCGGGAGCATCGGGAGCAGGCGTGAGCAAGAAGTCCACCGAAGCAGAGATCACCGAACTCGACCTCTCCGACGTCGACCACCGCGTGGGCAAACCGGTCGGCGGCGGGCAGTTGTGGGACCCGTGCAGCACCTCGGACATCCGTCGCTGGGTGATGGCGATGGACTACCCCAATCCGCTCCACTGGGACGAGGAGTTCGCCCGCGACTCGAAGTTCGGCGGCCTCGTCGCACCGCAGTCCATCGCGGTCGGCCTGGACTACGGACACGGCGCCCAGCCCGCCTGCGTGGGGTACATCCCCGGCAGCCACCTGATCTTCGGCGGCGAGGAATGGTGGTTCTACGGCTGCCTCGTACGGGCCGGGGACACGCTCTTCCAGGAGCGGCGCTTCCACGACTACAAGGTGGTCGAGACGAAGTTCGCCGGACCGACGATGTTCTCGCGCGGCGACACCACCCACACCAACCAGCACGGCGCGCTCGTGGCGCGCGAGCGCTCCACCGCGATCCGCTACCTCGCCCTCGAAGCGGAGAAGCGCGGCATGTACCAGGACCGGAGTCTGGTCGTGAAGCGCTGGAGCGACAGCGAGCTGAACGAGATCGAGAAGTTGCGCCACGAGTGGCTCCTGTCGAACCGGCTGGGCGTGTCACCGCACTTCGAGGAGGTGCGCGTCGGCGACAAGCTGCCCCGGCGTGTGATCGGTCCGCACAGCATCGCCAGCTTCACCACCGAGTACCGCGCCTTCCTCTTCAACATCTGGGGCACGTCCCACTGGGTGGCTCCGCCCGGCGTCAAGGACCCCTGGATCAACCAGGATCCGGGGTGGGTGGAGGGCTTCGGCTTCGACGAGGAAGGCGCCAAGATCGACCCGCGCAAGCGCGACGGGCTCTATGTCGGCCCCTCGCGCGGGCACATCGACAGTGACAAGGCGAGCGAGATCGGCATGGGGCGCGCCTACGGCTACGGCGCCACGCTGGGAGCCTGGTGCACCGACTACCTCTCCTACTGGGCCGGCCACGACGGCAAGGTGCGCCATTCCAAGGCGAACTTCCGCGGCCCCGCCTTCGAGGGTGACGTGACCTATTTCGACGCCGAGGTCGTCGGCAAGGAGACGGAGTCGACGTGGGGCGTGCCGCTCGTCCAGGTGAAGCTGCGGCTCAGCGACCAGAACGGCGGCCTGCTGGTGGACTGCACGGCCGAGGTCGAGCTGCCGTACTGACGCGACGAGGAGCTGTGGGGCGGTGAGCGATGGGCACTGAGACGAACGCCGAATCCGTGCGGACCCCTTCGATCGTGTCGGGGCCGCCGTTGAGCGACGAACCGGGGCTCGGGCAGCTCACGTTGCCCGGTTTCCTGCGCGAGGTGACGGCGCTGTACGGCGAGCGCGAGGCGCTGGTGATGCGTACGGCGGAGGGCACCACCCGCTGGACGTACACCGAACTCTGGGAGCGCGCCGTCGAGGTGGCGCGCGCCCTGCGGGCGTGCGGCGTGGGCAAGGACAGCCGTGTGGGCGTCCTGATGACCAACCGCGCCGAATGGATCGCGGCGGTCTTCGGCACCTCGCTGGCGGGCGGGGTGGCCGTCACGCTCAGCACGTTCTCGACACCGCCCGAGCTGGAGCACCTGCTTCAAGTGTCCTGTGTTTCCGTGTTGTTGTTCGAGCGGCGGGTTTCGAAGAAGGACCTCGCCGCCGACCTCACCAAGCTGGAGCCGGAGATCGGCAAGGCGTCGCCCGGCACCTTGCGGTCGGCGAAGTTCCCGTTCCTGCGCCGGCTCGCCATGGTCGGGGACGCCCTGCCGGACAGCACCGTCGACACCTGGGAGGAATTCCTGGCGCGCGGGCACGAGGAGTCGCGCGCACTGGTCGAGGCGACGGCCTCGGCGGTGCGCGCGGGCGACTCGGCCGTGCTCTTCTTCTCCTCGGGCTCGACGAGCAGGCCGAAGGGGATCCTGAGCGCGCATCGCGCCGTCGCCATCCAGCTGTGGCGTTTCCGGCGCATGTACGGATTCGTCCCGCAGGACGACATCCGCTGCTGGACGGCCAACGGCTTCTTCTGGTCGGGGAACTTCGCCATGGGCCTCGGCACGACCTTCGCCAGTGGGGGGTCCCTGGTGCTGCAGTCGACCTTCGCCGCCGCCGAGGCGCTCGACCTGATGCAGGCGGAGCGGGTGAACTTCCCCCTCGCCGTGCCGCACCAGTGGGCCCAGCTCGAAAGCGCGCCCAACTGGAGCCAGGTGGATCTGAGCAGCGTACGGTTCGCGGATTTCAGGACCCCGATCGCGCGGCACCCCACGGTGTCGGGCCGGTGGCACGAACCCGCGAGCGCCTACGGCAACACGGAGACCTTCACGATCACGACGTGCTTCCCGGCCGACACACCGCCGGAAGTGACCGCGGGCAGCAGTGGCGAGCCGCTGCCGGGCGTGTCGGTCAAGATCGTCGATCCCCTCACGGGCGCCGTCGTCGAGCGTGGCGAGCACGGCGAGATATGCGTCAAGAGCCCCACCCTGATGCTGAGTTACCTCGGCACACCGCTGGACGAGACACTCGACGCCGAAGGCTTCTTCCCCACCGGCGACGGCGGACACCTCGACGAGAGCGGCCGGCTCTTCTGGGAGGGCAGGCTCACCGACATCATCAAGACGGGCGGCGCCAACGTCTCACCGCTCGAGGTGGACGAGGCGCTCTGCGCCTGTCCCGGCGTCAAGGTGGCCCGCACCGTGGGCGTCGCGCACGAGACACTCGGCGAGATCGTCACCGCCTGCGTCGTCCCCCACGAGGGCGCGGGCCTCGAACCCGGGGAGATCCTCGCGTTCCTGCGAGAACGCCTGGCGAGCTACAAAGTGCCGCGCCATGTGCTTTTCTTCCGCGACGAGGAGATCACGTTCACCGGCAGCGCGAAGATCAAGTCAGGCGAGCTCCGCGAACTGGCCGCCAGTCGGCTGCGCGGACAGCCTGCCACGCGGCCGCGCGGGTAGACACACGGCACGGCCGTCTCAACCGTACGGCCCTCCACACCGCACGGCCCTCTCCACGGCACGGCTCTCGTGCTCAGAAGCCTCGCCGCTGGATGGTGTGGGCCGCCCGCGCCAGCCCTTCCTGGAAATCGGGGTGCGCGACGGCGATCAGACGCCGGGTGCGCTCGGCCAGGGTCTGCCCCCTGAGCTCGGCCGAGCCGAATTCGGTGACGATTACATCCACGTCGCTACGGGCCGTGGTGACCGGTCCCGACAGGTCGGCGGTGATCCTGCTGACGGTGCCGCCCTTGGCGGTGGCGGGCAGCGCGATGATGGCGTGCCCCCCGGGCGAGCGGGCGCCGGCGCGCACGAAGTCCACCTGCCCGCCGGTGCCGCCGAGGTAGGCCGGGCCGCTCTGTTCGGCGTTCACCTGGCCGGTCAGATCGACCTCCAGGGCCGAGTTGATGGTGACCAGTCGGTCCAACCGGGCGAGCACGGCGGCATCGTGGGTGTACGAGGTGGCGCACATGCGGATCCGCGGATTGCGGTGGGCGAATTCGTAGAGGCGCTTCGTGCCGATCAGGGCGCCGTTGACCGAGACCCCGCGGTCGATGCGTTTGCGCGCGTTGGTGACGACGCCCGCCTCCACCAGCTCGACCAGGCCGTCGCCCAGCATGCCGGAGTGCACTCCGAGGTCCTTGCGGTCGTGCAGCAGTCGAAGGAGGGCGTCCGGGACGGCGCCGACCCCGGTCTGGATGACCGAGCCGTCCTCGACGTAGGCGGCGGCGTGTCGCGCCATGGCCTCCTCCGTCGCGCCGATTCTCCCCGGTGGCACCTCCACCGGCAGGCGGGAGACCTGTACGGCGACATCGATCTCCGCCGCGGGCAGCAGTTCCCCGTGGGTGAAGGGCACCTGCTCGTTCACCTCCGCCACGACGACGCGCGCCTTCGTGACCGCGGCCCGCACATGGTCGCTGATGAGGCCGAAGCTGTGGTCTCCGTTCGCGTCGGCGGGACTGACCTGCACGAAAGCGACGTCGCAGCCGATGGTCCCGGCCTCGATCATCGGGGCGATCTGGCTGACATGACAGGGGATCACGCCGAGCCTGTGTTCCTTGGTCAGGGAGCGCAACGCGCCGATCGCCCCCATGCTGGCCAGGGACAACCCGCTCACCGCCGCCGGGGTGAACCGTCCGGAGAAGCTGGTCGCTATGAAGGCCGAGAGACCTCCGATGCCGGGGCTCTGTTCGATCAACGCCTCGACCAGCGTGGTGGGTTCACCGCAGGCCTGGCCCATGACGATGCGGTCTCCGGGGCGCAGGAACTGACTCAGGTCCAGGTCACCGACGTCGGACAGGACCTTCACGCCCGTCCCCCCGAGGCCAGCAGCGCCTGTGCGCGGGCGAGGTGGGGCCGGTCGAGCATGACGCCCCGGTGGCCGATGGCGCCGACACCGGGACGGGCGGCGAAGAGATCGACGATCTCCTGGGCCGCGGCCAGTTCCTGTTCCGTGGGGGTGAAGGCCGCGTTGATCACATCGACCTGGGCGGGGTGAATCGCCAGCATGCCCCGGTAGCCGTCACGGCGCACCCTCTCGGCCCGCCTGCGCAGTCCCTCCACGTCACGGAAGTCGCCCTGGATGGTCTCGACGGGGGCCACACCGGCGGCGGCCGCTCCCAGGAGACACAGGCTTCTGGCCAACTCGTAGGTGAATCCGTAGCTTCCGTCGGGGTTGCGGTTCTCACTGGCGCCCACGGAATCGGCGAGGTCCTCCGCCCCCCAGGTCATGGCGACCATCCTCGGCGCGCCCTGATAGGTGCCGGTGGTGAACATGCCCTCGGCCGTCTCGGTCACCAGGACGATCACCTTCGTCGAGCCCCGCTCCCTCCCGGCGGAGACCTCCAACGCGGACAGATAGTGGTCCAGAAGCTCCACATCCGCACGCCCGCGCGCCTTGGGAAGCATGATGCCGCCGGGCCCCGCGGGGATCACCGCCGCCAGGTCCGCCAACGCGTGGGCGCCGTCCAGGGGGTTGATCCGCACCCACAGCCGGCCTCTTTCCTCCGGTGACCGGTCGGCCAGGAAGGACGAGATCATCGCGCGGGACTTGGGCTTTCCCTCCTCGGCCACCGCGTCCTCCAGGTCGAGGAGCACGATGTCCGCCGGACCGGCGGCCGCCTTTTCCATCTTGCGTTCGCTGTCGCCGGGGGCGAACAGCCAGGAGCGTGCGCTGAAGGGTTCTACGGTACTGGTCACTGGTTTTCCGACTCCCTCACTCAGGTGTCCGCCCTGCCGAGATCGGTCATGATCTCCTCGGTGTGGGCGCCGAGCCGAGGGGCAGGGCCGGCGACACGACCGGGAGTTCGCGAGAACCAGGCCGGCATGCCGGGAAAACGGACGGGGCCGTTCGGACTGTCCACCGTCTCGAAGAACCCCACTCCGTTCAGATGCGGGTGGTCGAACAGCTCGTCGAGGGTGCGGACCGGCGCGGCGGGAATGTCGAGGGACTTGAGCAGGTCCAGCCAGTCCTGCGTCGTACGCTCCAGGAAGGTCTCCCCCAGCAGGGCGTAGACGGTGTCGATCTGGCGGGCGCGTTGCTCGAGGGTGGCGAACTGCTCCCCCGCCCACGTCGGCCGCACGGCGTTCACGAAGGCCGACCACTGCTTGTCGTTGTAGACCAGCGCGGAGAGGTGGCCGTCCTTGGTCCGGTAGGGCCTTCGGTTGGGCGCCACCGCGCGGGGGTAGGCCGCGGAGCCCAATGGAGGGGTGAACATCGCGCCGTTGGCGTGCTCGACCAGCATGAACGCGGCCATGGTTTCGAACATGCCGACTTCCACCTCCTGGCCCTCACCGGTCCGCTCGCGGTGGAACAGCGCCATCATGGTGGCGTACAGGGCGGTCAATCCGGCCACCTTGTCCGCCATGATGGTGCCGACATAGCCGACCTGGCCGGTCAACTGCTGCTGTGCGAACGACAGACCGCACTCCGCCTGAATGGTGTCGTCATAGGCGGTGAGATCCGCGTCGGGGCCGCGACGGCCGTAGCCGTAACAGTTGGTGTAGATCACCGCCGGATTGACGGCGGCCACCTCTTCGTAGCCGAATCCGAGTCCGGCGATCGCCTTCGCGCGCATCGAATGGATGAACACATCGGCATTCCCGACGAGTTCGCGCAACGCGTCCTTGCCGTCGGCGGAACGCAGATCCAGCACCACGCTGCGCTTCCCGCGGTTCACATTGACGAAGACGCCCGCCATACCCGGTTCCGGACCGACCGATATGTAGCGGGTGTTGTCGCCGTCGGGGGGCTCGACCTTGATCACGTCCGCCCCCATGTCGGCCATGATCTGGGTGCAGTAGGGGCCCATGACCATCGCCGTCAGATCGACCACACGCACTCCCGACAGCGGGCCGGTGTGTGTCGTCGGACCGAGCCGCGGCGCGCCTGCCTTCACGTGTCGACCACTCCTCCGTCAGCGGGTGCGGACCGGCCTCCGACCCGAGCCTATAGGATGAATCCTTACAAGGATAGTGATAATAAGATGGCATGAGTCGTACCGATGCCGGTGGCACATCGCAGTACGCACACGACGGTTCCCAGGGCCTGACGGCCGGTCGGGGAAGGGCCGTCCCGAGGAGCATCGCCGAGGTACTGGCCGCCTCGCTCGCCGCCCGCCCGCACGCGACGGCGATCGAGGCGGCCTCCGGCGCCTGGTCGTACGCCGAACTCGACGACCGGGCCCGTCGGGCGGCCGGCGCGCTGTGGTCGCTCGGCGTACGCCCCGGCGACCGCGTCGCCGCCTGTCTCCCCAACGACCTCGACATCGTCGCGGCCTTCCACGGCACGCAGCGGATCGGAGCCGTCTGGGCGGGAGTCGGCGAAGCGCTCGCGGCAGGCGAGCAGCGGGAGTTGTACGAACTCTGCGAGCCGACGGTCGTCCTGGCCGGACCGCGCTGCCGACTGGGCTCGCCCGACTGTGTCGACCCCGATCGGTGGTCCCGGCTCGTGGCGAGCGCCGAACCGGCTCCCCGGGTCGAGCCGGCCCTCGACGCCCCGGCGGGGATCGCGTTCACCAGCGGTACGTCGGGACACCCCAAGGCGGTCGTGCACAGCCAGCGCAACCTGCTCCTGCCCGGCGCGGCCCTGGTCGCCACCCGCGGCTGGGGCCCCGAACTGCGCAAGGGCGACAGCTTCCCACTGACGATCCTCAACCTCATGGTGCTGTCGACCCTGCTCACCGCACAGGCCGGGGGATGCTCCGTGGTCATGGACCGGCGGGACGTCGACGGGGTCGCCGACTGGATCTCCGCGCGGCGCGTCACGGTGTGGAACGGCGCCCCCGCCCAGCTCTACGACCTCGCCGCGCGCCCGCACCTCGACCTCGGCCCGCTCCAGGAGGTGTGGAGCGGCGGCGGCGACACACCGGACGCGTTGCGCCGCGCGTTCACCGAGGCGCACGGGCTGGTCCCCCGGGTCACCTACGGCCTGACCGAGGCGCCGACCGTCGTGTCCATCGACCCACCGGGCGACGAGTGGCGCCCCGGCACGAGCGGGCGGGTACTGCCGCACTACGACGTCGCGGCGTACGACGACGAGGGGCGCCGCCTGCCGGCCGGGGAGCTCGGCGAGTTGCGGCTGAGCGGGGCCACCGCCGGACCGTGGGCCCACATGTGGCGGCCGATGCTCGGGTTCCGGGAGCGCGGCGGCGTCCGGCCGCCGGAGCCCGGCCCGGTCCCCACCGGTGACGTCGGCACCGTCGACGGCGAGGGGTGGCTGACGGTGCTGGACCGCAAGAAGCTCGTCATCATCCGGGGCGGCGCGAACGTCTACCCGCTGGAGGTGGAACGGGTCATCGCGACGCACCCGGACGTCGCCGCGGTCGCCGTGTGCGCGGTGCCGGACGACCGACTCGGACAGCGGGTGGCCGCGGTGGTCCGGAGCGCCGGTCCCCCGCTCGACGTCGAGGCGCTCACCGCGCACTGCCGGCGCGAGCTCTCCCCGTACAAGGTTCCGGAGATCTGGTCCCAAGTCGACGCGCTGCCGTTGAACGCGATGGGCAAGGTGCAACGCACCCGGCTGGCCGAGCTCGTGGACCCGCGACGGCGCCCCGGAACAGCCTGAAGTCCCTCCGCGTATCACTGCTAGCCTTGCAATCATGGAACGTACAGGGTCCGAGCACACCAAGATCGGGCAGATGCGCATGGCGGAGCTCGTGGCCGCCGCGCTGCGCGACCGGATCCTCGCGGGCGGCATCGGCGACGGCTCCACGCTCCCCAAACAGGACGAACTGGTCTCGGAGTTCGGCGTCAGCTACCCCTCGGTGCGCGAGGCGCTGCGGATCCTGGAGACCGAGGGCTTCATCACCGTGCGCCGCGGCAACCGCGGCGGCGCCACGGTGCACGCTCCCGACATCGGGACCGCCGGCTACGCCCTCGGTCTGACGCTCCAGGCGATGCAGGTCGGGGTTCCCGACCTCGGCGCCGCCCTCGCCACCCTCGAACCGCTGTGCGCGGCTCATTGCGCGCAGCGGGCGGACCGCGAGCGCGTGGTGGTGCCGCGGCTGCGGGAGTTGCTCGCCGCGAGCGAGAGCTGCATCGACGACGGTGCGGCGTTCACCCGGGCCTCGCGCGAGTTCCACGACGTCGTCGTCGGGTTCGACCCCAACGCGACCCTGCGCGTCGTCGTGAAGAGCCTGACGTCGCTCTGGTCGGTCCAGGAGGAGGCCTGGGCGGACCTCCAGGTCTCGCGGGGCGACTACCCCTCGCGCGCCGACCGTGCCCTCGCGCAGCGGGCGCACGAACGTCTCGTGACGAGCATCGAGCAGGGCGACGCCGACGAGGCGGCGCGGATCGCGGAGGAGCACCTCACGGCGACCCAGCGCTGGGTGTGCCGCACGCTCAAGAACCGGGTCATCGACGCCGCGTCCGCCCGCAGCCGTATGCGGTTCCGCCGCGGCTGACGCCGGGGCCATGGAGCCAGGGACCCATTGAAGTCATAATCCTTGTAAGGATGGAGCGCCCGGCTTAGGATGCCTGCCGGGCCGGTCCGCGATCAGCGCCGCAGCCGCCCTCGACACGCCCTGCCGTCGAAGGGAGACCGGCGTGGCGCCCGACCCCGATGTCGCCGCACGGATGTTCGGCCTCGATGGACGGGTGGCGGTCGTGACCGGTGCCTCGTCGGGGCTGGGAGCGGCGGTGGCGCACGCACTCGCCTCGCTCGGCGCCCGGGTCGCCGTGGTGGCCCGCCGTCACGACCGGCTGGCCGAGCTCGCCCAGGGGATCGACGGCCTCGCCGTCCCCTGCGACCTGTCCGACCTCGACCGGATCGGCTCCGTGGTGCCCACGGTCGTCGAGAAGCTGGGACCGCCGGAGATCCTCGTCAACGCCGCCGGGAACATGTTCACGACCGAGCGCGCCGAGTCCGAACCGCTCGACGCCGTCCGCCGGACCATGGACCTCAACCTGCTGGCCCCGTTGCTGCTCGCGCAGGCCGTCTTCCCCCACATGCGCGCCCTGGGCCGCGGCGCGATCGTCAACGTCTCGTCCATCAGCGGCCGGGTCGGCATCCCCGGTATCCCGCAGGCCTCGTACGCGGCGAGCAAGGCCGGTCTGTCCGGCCTGAGCGCCGAACTCGCGGTGCAGTGGGCGCGGCATTCGATCCGGGTGAACACGGTCGCCCCCGGCTTCTTCCGGAGCGAGATCACCGGCCCGCTCTACGAGGGTGAGCGCGCCGCCGAGTACCTGCGCCGCAACACCCCGCTGCCCAAGGAGGGGACCGCCGACGACATCGTCGGCGCGGTCCTGTGGCTCGTCGGCGACGCCGGAAGCTATGTCACCGGGCAGACGGTCGTCGTCGACGGCGGCTGGACCGCCCGCTGACAGCACCTCCTGCCGAGCAAAGGGAAACGGCTACGCTGAGGTCATGCCGTCCACACGTCGCACAGCGCGCCAGACCGACCTGCTCGAAAGGCTGGTCGCCCTGCTGGCGGCGGAAGGTTTCGCCTCGTTCACGCTCGACGAGCTGACCGAACGGCTGCGCTGCTCGAAGACGACGTTGTACCAACTGGCGGGCAGCAAGCAGGAGTTGGTCCGCGAGGCCGTGAAGCACTACTTCCGGAGCGCGGCCGAGGCCATCGAGAAGCAGGTGGCGGACACCTCGGCGCCCGCGGAGCGCGTGGTGGTCTACCTGAACGCGGTCGCGCAGCAGTTGAGGCCGCTGTCCCGGCGATTCCTCGACGACATGGCCGGATTCGAACCGGCCCGCGAGGTGTACGAGGCCAACACCCGCCTGGCCGCGGGCCGGATCAGACAGCTGATCGCGGACGGCGTCGCCGCCGGCGCGTTCCGTGACGTCCACGCCGCGTTCGTGGGCGAGGTCGTCGCCGCCACCATGCAGGAGATCCAGCGCGGCGAGGTGTCCGCGCGCACGGGGCTGACCGACGCGGAGGCGTACGCCGAGTTGGCGTCGCTCATCGTGCACGCGGTCTCGCCCTGACCGCGGGGGTGGCGGCCGGGGCGCCGACACCCCAGTCCCGCAGCACCGACTCGGTGTCCG
>LRTP01000614.1 GCA_001550305.1 Streptomyces diastatochromogenes | reverse complement strand
TGCCGCCCCCGGGCGGCGCCGCGCCGGTCCGCGGCCCGGTCGGCAGGGCCGACCACGACGCCGTGTTCCACCCGCTGCTGGACGTACTGTCCGCCGTCGCCGAACGGGGCGGCCGTCTCGACGCGGCCGAGGCCGCCGGTTTCGCGCGCGCCCTGGAGACGGCGAACGCTTCTCTCGAGCGGCGGCTGAAGGAGCGGGCCTCCGCCACGTCCGCCACGTCCGCCGCCTCCGTCGCCTCCGTCGCCTCCGTCGCCTCCGTCGCCCCAGGCGTCACCGGTGTCACCGGTGTCACCGATCGGGCCGGGGTCGCGGGCGCCGATCCGGTCGCGGTCGCCGATCCGGTCGCGGTCGCCGATCCGGTCGCGGATCTCCTCGCCCAGCTCCAGTCGACGGTCGACGGGCTGGTCAAAGCCCTGACGGGGGCGCTGGGCACGGTGACCGGCCTGCTGTCGCCGGTGGTCGGGGTGGTCACGGGCCTCCTCGGCGGCGGACCGTCCGGGCTTCCGGTCCTGCCCACCGCGGGAAGTCCGGCGCCGCCCTCGCGCTGACAGGCGCCCCGGAGCCGGAAAGACGTCAGCGGGCGAGGGACTTGGCGTCGCCCATGACGATCACCGGGTGCCGGGCGGGATCCAGCGTGCGCATCAGTTCCTTCAGGTGCTCCTGGGCCAGGCTCACACAGCCGTGCGTGGGGCCCCCGTGGTCGACGTGCAGCCAGATGCCGCCGCCCTTGCCCGCGCCGAGCGGGCGGGTCCAGTCGAGGGGTGAAGTGCCCGGCTCGTGGTTGTAGTTGATCGCGACGACGTAGTCGAAGGAGCCGGCCAGCGACTCCCCCTCGAAGCCCGTACCGGCGATGGTGAACCCGACCGACCGGTCGTAGGGCAGCTTGGTACCGGGGTCGGGCCGGAGTCCGCCCGCGTCGGTGAGGGTGAACACGCCGATGGGCGAGCGGAGATCACCGGCGTGATGGTCGTCCGTCCAGCCCTTGAGGGCGTTGTGGGCCGGCCAGGTCGCTCCCCGCTCCCAGCCCGCGCCCGTACGCCGGTACAGCACCACCTGTGACACCGGGGAGTCCTTGCCCCGGCCGGTGACCAGGACGACCTGCCGCGCGTTCCCGGGTATCCCGGCCAGCGTCTCGGGGCCGACACCCGGCAGCCGCGCCGGTACGACCGGCGCGGCGGACTCCGCGCTGTCCGGTGCGGGCCGCCCGGGCCTGGCCTGCGTCGTACCGGAGGCGCCGGTCGACTCCCGGACGCCGCCGACCGATGCGGCGTGGGTGCTCCCGCATCCGGCGAGCGCGACGGACAGGACGACCAGGGCCCCGGCGACGGTCAAGGGCGTACGGAGACGCGGTCGCGGGGAGGCCGGGCGACGGGTGAAGGAAGCCATGATCGTCAGCCTGGGGGTGACTTGTGAGGAACCGGTCAGCTCCGCTCGGCGGACCACTTCGGCTTCGGTGGCTGACGCCGGGGTGAGCCCGAAGCGCGCACCGGCGTGCCCGGAATGAGCCTTTTGGTAAGGCAAGGGCCCCTGCTCATGTCCCCCGGGTAGGGTGACGGAAATGGAGATCCGCCCAGCGACGGCCGGCGCCGCCCCGCCCGACACGACCCCGGTCCGTAAGCCGTGACCGCCCGGATCGTGCTGAACACGACGGGCCGGGCTCCGGACTCATGCCGCTCGGCGGCCCCATCGGGGGCCACCCCTCCCTGCCGGAACCCGTACGGGACGCCGTGAACACACCGGCTCCGCTGCCGCCCGTCGCCCCCGCAACCCCCGCCACAGGAAAGAACATGCTCCCTTCTCAGCCCGCGACCACCCCCGCCGGCACCCCCCTGACCGTCACCGTGCCCCAGCCCGCGGAGCGAGCCGCCGCCGACATCCGGCTCATCGTCACCGACATGGACGGCACGCTCCTGGACGACGCCAAGCGCATACCCGACGGCTTGTGGTCGCTCCTGGCCGAGCTGCGCCGACGGGACGTGCTCTTCTGCCCGGCGAGCGGCCGTCAGTACGCCACCCTGGCCAAGGAGTTCGCCGACGCGGGGCAGGGCATGGTGTTCATCGCCGAGAACGGCACCTACGTCGTACGGGACGGCGTGGAGCTCAGCTCCGACCCGCTGGACCCGTCCGTCGCCGCGCGCATCGTCACCACGACACGGGGGCTGCGGGCCGAGGGCGTCGACGTCGGCGCGGTGGTCTGCGGCAAGCGGTCCGCGTACGTCGAACGGACCGACGAAGCGTTCCTGGCCGAGGCCCGGCAGTACTACACCCGGCTCCAGCCCGTCCCCGACGCGACCGCCGTCGACGACGAGATCCTCAAGGTCGCCCTCTTCGACTTCGGACCCGTGGAGCGGACCACCGCCCCGGCCCTGCGGCCCTTCACCTCGACCCACCAGGTCGTCGTCTCCGGCGCACACTGGGTCGACATCATGAACGTCACCGCCGACAAGGGCGCCGCCGTACGCCGTCTCCAGGACGACCTGGGCATCACACCCGCCCAGACGATGGTGTTCGGCGACTACCTCAACGACCTCGAAATGCTCGACACCGCCGAGTGGTCCTTCGCCATGGCCAACGCCCACCCCGCCATCATCGACCGGGCCCGCCACCTCGCCCCGTCCAACAACGAGAACGGCGTCCTGCGCACGATCACCCGCCTGCTCCACCTGCCGCCCATGTGACCGCGGCCGATCAGCCCTCCAGCACCCGCCGCGCACCGACCTCGCTGGGATACTCGCGGACGGTGAACGCGGCGAGGACCCAGCCGACGACGTACGCGAGCAGGGCCGGCAGGACGGGCGCCGCGATCAGGAAGAGGATGCGGCCGGCGAGGGCCAGCCCCGTGGAGCGGCGGGTCCGGTCACGTCTGCGGCCGCGGGCCTCGCTGGGGGTCGGCGGGTCCAGGAGGTCCCTGCGGTGGCCCCTGCGCTGCACCACCCACCCCCAGACCAGGGCCACGCAGGACACGACCACCTGCGCCCAGTCCCACACCATGCGCACGCCCGACGGCAGGTCGCCGCGGAACGACCGGTAGAGCGCGAGCGCGATGTAGCAGGCGAAGGCCAGCACGGCGAACCAGAGGACGGCCCCGGAGACACGGCGCAGCCAGTAGCGCACACCACGCTCGTACCAGGTGGTACCGAGCCCCGGCAGGGACGGGATCCGAGCGGGGGCTCCGAGTGGCGGAGAGCCAGACGATTTTGTGGTCACGCCGAGGATCCGTGCTCCCGCAACCAGCGCCGAGCACCGACCTCGGGCGCTGCTGAGCGCGGCTCCGGGTTCGACGGACGAGGTTCCGGGGCCGGGGAATCGGCCTTGGCCGACGGCTCGGCCGGCCCGGTCTCGGCGCAGTCGGAAATGTGCGACCGTATCGGCGCCCCCACCGCCGTCACCTCTTCACTCTTCACTCTTCACCGTGGGCATGGTTCGGCCTGGACGTTTTGGCGCGCTCACCCTAACGACCGGCCCCGAGGGCAAATCCCGCTATGTCAGGCTGCCGGGCCGTGTACATGCCGAGTGCATGCCTACCGCGTACCGACCCCATACCGGCCGCATACCGACCGCATGCCGAACCGATACGGCCGCTGTGACCCAGCTCTCATCTCCCCCGTGCAGCAGATGAGGGGGCTGTCCCGTCGTGGAGGGGTGACAGGAAGGGAGGAGCGTGTGGATCTGGCAACCGAGTGGAAGCTGGGCGCCGAGCGTGGCGGGACCGAGTCGCTGGACATGGACTTTCCCGCTTTCGTCGCCGCCCGGTCGGCCGCCCTGTTCCGTGGCGCCCTCGTCTTGACGGGGAGCCGCGAAGCCGCGGAGGACCTGCTCCAGGAGACCCTGGAACGGACCTGCCGCAAGTGGCGCACGATCGCCGCCAAGGACGCCCCCGACGCGTATGTGCGGCGGATCATGGTGAACCTGGCGAACGACCGTTGGCGAAGATTCCGCCGCACCACCCCGCACCCCGACAGCGGCGGCGACCGGGCCGCTCCGGGGGACGAGTACGGGCAGATAGACAGCAGGGACCAGCTCGTTCGCGCCCTTCAGCAGCTGCCGATGCGTATGCGCACGGTCGTGGTCCTGCGGTACTTCCACGATCTGTCGGACGCGGAGATCGCGGCCGATCTGAAGATCTCGACGAGTACCGTACGGTCCCAGCTCGCTCGTGGGATCGAGAAGCTGAGAAGCCAGTTCCCCGCGCTCCCCGGCCCTTCACCGCAGCGGCCCACGGAAGGAAACCGATGACTTCACACGATGCACGGTCTTCCGGCCGCACCGGTTACACACCCTTCGAAGAGGAACTGGTGAACGCCATGAACGAATTCGCGAACTCCGCCGACGCGCCGTCCGTCGACACCGACGGCATCGTGCGCAAGACCCGCCGCAAGCGCGTCACGGCCATCGCGGGTCTCGCCGCCGCCCTGATCGTGGCAGGCGGCGGCACCGCCCTGGCCACCGCCGTCACCAACGGATCCAGCCCCGCGAAGCCCGCCGCCGCGACCACCTCGGCCGGCAACGACGCCACCAACGTGCTGCTGAAGGGCAGTAAGTTCCCGCTGGAGTTCGCGGGCCTCGACCTGGACTTCGCCAAGCAACTGCTGCTGAAGGGCCAGCTCAAGCTCGGCACGGTCAGCAAGGTGGACTGCGGCAAGAACGGCAAGCCGGGCTCGGTCCACTCGGTCGACCCGCACAGCCCGAAGACCGTGTCCATCGGCGCCACCATCAACCTGACCCTCTGCGCCGGCTGATCCACGGCACCTCAACCGCCCCCGCCCCGGTCGTCGCGAGCTCCGACGACCGGGGCGGACGACAGAGGTGTGTGCCGAAGTGTCATGAACGGTCGGGACCTCGTCAGGTGAACGCCAACCCCCTGGCCCGCCACCCTCCCCCCGCGTTCGATGGAACGCGATACCCGTGTCGACGTACGCCGAGGGGTGAGCGAGCGATGGGCGAGGGAGAGCGGCGGCGGGTCGTCGTGGGGGTGAGCGGTTCGCCGGGGAGTCTGGCGGCGCTGCACCGGGGCGCGTTCGAGGCGCGCCGCACCGGTGCCGTGCTGCTGGCCGTGGGTGCCTGGGAACCGCCGCGCGGCGCGCTCGCGCACCCGAGTTCGATGCTCGCGCCGCCGATGACCGAGTTCCGGCAGATGGCGGACGACCGGCTGCTCACCGCCCTCGACACGGCCTTCGGCGCCGACGGGCCCGGAGTGCCGTGCCGGGGGTTGGTCGTGTGGGACCGGCCGGGGCGCGCCCTGGTGCGGACCGCCGACCGGATCGGCGACCTCCTGGTGATCGGCGGCGGGCGACGCGGC
>LRTP01000613.1 GCA_001550305.1 Streptomyces diastatochromogenes | reverse complement strand
GCTGCTCGCCGCGGAGAAGCAGCCGCACCGGGCGGGCCTGGTGGCCAAGGCGCTCGCGGGCAATCCCGGCCCCTACCAGGTCATCGCCGCCGACGGCACCCGTCCGCCGTGGCTGCCCGGCACCTTCGACCGGGTGCTCATGGACGTGCCCTGCACGGGTCTTGGCGCCCTGCGCCGCCGTCCCGAGGCCCGCTGGCGGCGCCGTCCCGAGGACCTGGACGGCTTCGCGCCCCTCCAGCGCGGGCTGTTGCGCATGGCGCTGGACTCCGTACGGGTCGGCGGCGTCGTCGGGTACGCGACCTGCTCGCCGCACCTCGCCGAGACCCGCGCGGTCGTGGACGACGTCCTCAAGCACTACGACACGGGCTCCGCCGAACTCCTCGACGCCCGCCCGCTCCTGCCCGGCGTCCCGGCGCTGGGCGACGGCCCCGACGTACAGCTGTGGCCGCATCTGCACGGTACGGACGCCATGTATCTGGCGCTGATCCGCCGGACGGCGTGACCTCTCCCAGCGCCGAGAACAGCCCGAAGGCGTACCCTTTCTCGTATTCGGAGAAAAGGCCGGAGCGGAGTAGGACGAGGCGTGGTAACCCCCGTCCGAGCGCAATATGAGAGTCATCGCCTGATCCTCCGAGTTCACCATTCTCGTATTTGAGGGCGTGAATGATGGCAGCGCGTGTGGATCCCGATCGTTCCGAGTGGGACGTCATCGTCCTGGGCGGCGCCGCGGCCGGGGAGAACGCGGCTCAGTACGCCACGCAGTTCTCCGGTCTGGAGGCGGTGCTGGTCGAGGCGGAGTTGCTGGGCGGCGAGTGCTCGTACTGGGCCTGCATGCCCAGCAAGGCCCTGTTGCGCCCGGCCGAGGTGCTGGACGGCGGACGGCATGTGCCGGGTGTGTCCTCGCTGTTGACCGGGCGGGAGCTGGACGTGCGGGCGGTACTGGCCCGCCGGGACACCGTCGTGAACGGCCTCGACGACTCCTCGCAGATCAACTGGGCGCTCGGCGTCGGCATCGATGTCGTACGCGGGTACGGGCGGCTCGCCGGGGAGCGCGCGGTGGCGGTGGAGACGGCGGCCGGTGGCACCCGTGTGCTGACCGCACGGCACGCGGTGGTGATCGACACGGGCTCCTGCACCACCGTGCCGACGATCCCCGGCATGAGCGAGGCACGCCCGTGGACGTCCCGCGACGTCACCAATCTGCGCGAGGTGCCACGCCGGGTCGTGGTGCTGGGCGGTGGGGTGGTCGCGTGCGAGGCGGCCACCTGGCTGAAGCCGCTGGGCGTCGAGGAGTTGAGCGTCGTGTACCGGCGCACCGGCCTGCTGGCCCGGGCGGAACCCTTCGCCGGGCGCATGGTGGCCGACCGGTTGACGGACGCGGGGGTGCGGCTGCTTCCCGGCAGATCGGTCACCGAGGTGCGGCGCGACGATCCCCGTGACACGGGAGTCGGGCTGGCGCACGGCGGCGAGGTCACCGTCCGGCTGGACGACGGGAGCACGCTCGTCGCCGACGAACTGGTGCTCGCCACCGGACGTACGCCGAACACCCAGGACATCGGCCTGTCGTCGGTGGGATGCCCCGACGGCGGCTTTCTGGAGGTCGACGACGAGCAGGCCGTACGGGCGGTGGACGGGCACTGGCTGTACGCGGTCGGTGATGTCTGCGGACGCGCGCTGCTGACCCACATGGGCAAGTACCAGGCGCGGATCGCCGGTGAGGTGATCGCCGCCCGTGCCACGGACGGGCGGGTGGACGGAGCGGGGAGCGGTGTGCCGGGCTCCGCCGACGGACATCGGGGCAACCCGCAGGTGACGTTCACCGACCCGGAGGTCGGATCGGCCGGCATGACCGAGCGGGCGGCGCGCGCGGCGGGACTCGACGTGGCGACGGTCGAGTACGACATGGCCGCGCTGGCCGGCACGTATGTGCAGCGCGAGGACTACTTCGGGCGCGCCAAACTGGTCGTCGACCGGGGTACCGACACGGTGGTGGGCGCGACGTTCGTCGGTTCGGGCGTCGCGGAACTCGTCCACTCCGCCACGACGGCCATCGTCGCGAGAGTGCCGCTTCCCGTGCTGTGGCATGTCGTGCCCAGCTACCCCACCGCGAGCGAGGTGTGGCTCCGCCTGCTGGAGGCGTACCGCGCGGAAAAGCGGCGTGTCGGGTAGCGTGAATTTCCCGTCATGCATTTCAGCCGATCAGGGATCCCGCACGTAACTCGATCGAAAGAAATATGCCATGCCTTTCATTTCCACGAAGGATGACACGGAAATCTATTACAAGGACTGGGGTACGGGGCAGCCGGTCGTGTTCAGCCATGGCTGGCCGCTGAACGCCGACGCCTGGGACCCTCAGGTCCGCATGATGGCCGAAAACGGCTTCCGTGCGATCGCGCACGACCGCCGCGGCCACGGACGCTCAGGCCAACCGTGGGACGGCAACGACCTGGACACGTACGCGGACGACCTGGCGCAGTTGATCGAGGCCCTCGATCTGCGCGGCGTGATCCTGGTCGGCCACTCCACCGGTGGCGGCGAGGTGACGCGCTACATCGGCCGCCACGGCACGGGACGGGTCGCCAAGGCCGTCCTCCTCGGCGCGATCCCCCCGCTGATGCTCAAGACGGAAGCGAACCCCGAGGGGCTGCCGTTGGAGGTCTTCGACGAGATCCGCAAGGGCGTCGCGACCGACCGCTCGCAGTACTACGAGGACCTCAGCGTGCCCTTCTACGGCGCCAACCGGCCGGGGTCCCAGGTGTCCCAGGGCACGCGGGACGCGTTCTGGCTGTGGTGCCTGCAGGTGGGTATCAAGGGCTCGTACGACTGCGTCAAGGCGTTCTCCGAGACCGACCTCACCGAGGACCTGAAGCGGTTCGACATCCCGACCCTGATCGCGCACGGCGACGACGACCAGATCGTGCCCATCGTCGCGGCCGCGGAGAAGTCCTCGAAAATCGTCAAGGACGCCACGCTGAAGGTGTACCCGGGTGCCCCGCACGGCCTGTCGATGGTGGCCCCGTTCAAGGACGTCTTCGACGCCGACCTGCTGGCCTTCGCCCGCGGCTGAAGAACCGGCGGCACCCGGACCGTGCGGGGCGCGACACCCGCGCAACGGTCCCGGTGCCGCTTTGGTGCCGCTTTGGTGCCGTTTTGGTGTCGCCCCGGTGCGGCTCGGGCACGGCGCAGGTATGGCGCATGTATGGCGCAGGTATGCCGCCGGTATGTCTCAGGTACGGTCCAGGAGCCGGACCGAGGAGAGCAACCGGCCCGGGGCATGGCAGGCTTGGGGCATGGCCGTGCAGATCAACCCCAGCATTCTGTCCGCGGACTTCGCCCGTCTTGCCGAGGAGGCACAGGCGGTGGAGGGCGCGGACTGGCTCCATGTCGACGTCATGGACAACCATTTCGTCCCGAACCTCACGCTCGGTGTGCCGGTGGTGGAGTCCCTGGCCCGTGCGACGGACACGCCGCTGGACTGCCATCTGATGATCGCGGACCCCGATCGGTGGGCACCCCAGTACGTGGAGGCGGGTGCCGGCTCCGTCACCTTCCACGTCGAGGCGGCCGCCGCGCCGGTTCGGCTCGCCCGCGAGATCCGGGCCAAGGGCGCCCGCGCCTCCATGGCGCTCAAGCCCGCGACCCCCATCGAGCCGTACGAGGACCTGCTCCCCGAGCTCGACATGCTGCTGATCATGACGGTCGAGCCCGGTTTCGGTGGCCAGGCGTTCCTGGACATCATGCTGCCGAAGATCCGCCGCACCCGTGAGTTGATCGGCAAGCACGGTCTCGAGCTCTGGCTTCAGGTCGACGGCGGTGTGTCGGCGTCCACCATCGAGCGGTGCGCGGAGGCGGGCGCGGACGTCTTCGTCGCAGGTTCGGCCGTGTACGGGGCCGCTGATCCGGCCCACGCGGTACGTGCATTGCGCACCCAGGCTCAGGGCGCGACGGCCCATGCGGCGTGGGCGTGCGACCACTGACCAAAGGGAACGTGAACGCCGCCCATCAGGGCTGATCAAGTACGCCGGATCTGCAAGGATGAACGGCGAATCCAGAGTGTGAACAGCAGTGAGGAGATCGCCGTGTCGGGTATGTCGGCGGGCCGGTCAGCCATGCGGATGGGACCCGCTGAGCTGGTGCAGGCGGCGGCCATGGCCCGCCGCTTCTACCTCGAGGGGAAATCCAAGATCCAGATCGCCGAGGAGTTCGGCGTCAGCCGCTTCAAGGTGGCCCGGGTCCTGGAGACCGCCCTCGAACGGGATCTCGTGCGGATCGAGATCCGGGTGCCCGCCGAGCTGGACGCGGAGCGCTCCGACGCGCTGCGCGCCCGCTACGGCCTGCGGCACGCCGTCGTGGTCGAGTCCCCGGCGGACGCCGAGGAGTCGCCCGACCCCGAGAACCTCGGTGAAGTCGCCGCCGACCTGCTCGGTGAGCTGGTCAACGAGGGCGATGTGCTGGGCCTGGCCTGGGGCCGCTCCACCATCCACATGGCGGCGGCGCTCGACCGGCTCCCGCCGTGCACGGTGGTGCAGCTGACGGGCGTGTACGACGCCGGGACCGCGGAGCGCGGGTCGGTGGAGGCGGTACGCCGCGCCGCGCAGGTGTCGGGCGGCGACGCCCACCCCATCTACGCGCCGATGCTGCTGCCCGACGCGGCCACCGCGGCCGCGCTGCGCAGCCAGACCGGGATCGCCCGTGCCTTCGAGTACTTCGACAAGGTCACGGTCGCCTGCGTGTCGATCGGCTCCTGGGAGCCCGGCATCTCGACGGTGCACGACATGCTCACCGAGGAGGAGCGCGCCCACTACGCCACCCTCGGTGTCGCCGCCGAGATGTCCGCGCACCTCTTCGACGCCGAGGGGCGGCGGGTCGGCCGTGACCTGGGCGAGCGGTGCATCACCGTCGAGGCCGACCGGCTGCGGCGCATCCCCGAGGTCGTGGCGATCGCGGGCGGACAGCGCAAGGCCGCCGCCATCGACGCGGTGCTGCGGTCCGGGCTCGTCACCAGCCTGGTGACGGACACGTCCGCCGCGGACTACCTGATGACAGCGGGCACGACTCCCCGCCCCGCCCTGAACCGGGCGGACCCGGACGGTCCGTGACGCGCATGGGATGACGCGGTGCGTCTTCCGGCGGGGCGTGACCGCACTCACGCGCCGTGCCGGTTCCGGTCGGCGCGCCATGGCGTACGCGCGGCGTGCCTTCCGGGACGGTGAGCCGTTCCCGGCAACGCGGCGAGTGGGCCGTCCGAGGGGACGGCGGGCCTTGCGGGGCCTTCTCGGGCCCCGGGGGCGAGCGGCAGCACTGGCCCGAGCGGTACGGCCGGGGCCCC
>LRTP01000612.1 GCA_001550305.1 Streptomyces diastatochromogenes | reverse complement strand
AACAACAGTTCCGTCCTGTCACCGCGCCCGACGTCCCGGCATGCATCGCGGAGACCCTCACCACCTGGCTGCGCCTCGACGCACGCATCGGCCCCACCGCGACCGCACTGTCCATCTCGACATCCGCCGTACGCAAGCGCCTGACACGTAGTGAAGCACTGCTCAAACGCTCGCTTCTACGGTCCCCCAGCGCCGTCCATGACCAGTGGCTAGCACTCCGCGCCCTCGACCTGGCCGAGCGGTGACTTTCATCGGTCTGTGGCGTGACTCTTTCGGCGATCAGCTGCGACGCACCTGGAGGACTTGACGCCGGACGAGATAGCTCGCCGAGCACGGGAACTCTTTCGCTGAACGGTGATCCGCCGGACAGGCCCTAAGCCGAAGCCCTGCCGTCAGTGCCGCCAAGGCGGGCCCGCCTCCGCTTTCCCGGCTCGCTGTGCACAGCGGCACCGGAACCCCCTCTTCACTGTGCAATCAGACACTCCACAGGATGCGTTGCCGGCCCTAGATTCGTCGCGGACGATGCGCCAACACGAGAGGGTGGGACGTGGAGAAGAAGAGAATCAGCGGACGGATCGGGGCGCTACTAGCAGCGCTTGTAGCCGTAATCGGGTTCAGCGTCATCGGCGCCGACAGTGCACATGCTGACGGCGGTAACATCCACCACATCCAGCACGCCATCGGCGGGTCCTGCCTGGACAGCAATACAGGAGGATCCGTCTACTTCAATCCCTGCCAGTCCGGCAACGTCTACCAAGAATGGCGCTTCATCTATGTTGGAAGCGGCCTCTGGCATATCCAGGACGTGAACACCGGGCTGTGCCTGCGAGTGGATTACCAATGGGGCCTCGAAACGACCTCATCATGCGGTAACAGTGATGTGGCCGTGCTATGGCAGCTCTGGAACGGGAACCACCAGTTCGAAAACGCGGACAATTTCGCCTGTCTCGACGGAAACCTCAATGGCCCTTATCAGACTCAGGGTACCTGCGTAGCGGGCAACATATACCAGACCTGGAATCTAATCGATATCTAGAAACGGTATCGGGCGGCCGACATCCTGCGTGTCGGCCGCCTACCTCCACGAGTGAGACGAGTGGGCGAACCGCGCCCATCACTACCACCGCCATCCGGAGTTCATTGCTCGGCATGGCCCGCCGCTCCGGCCGCATACCGTGGCACACCCTGCGCGAAGGCACAGAGGTCAGCGCGGAACCGGTCTCCTACGATGGCCCCCGAGCTTCCACAACGCGCTGCTCGCGGCCGCCCAGGACTTCCGCTTGGACCGGCAGTGCTCGCCGAGGACGTCGCCGCCTTCGCGGCCGTCGACGCGCCCGGTACCCGGATCGACTTCGAGCGCCTGGCCGTCACCGAGCAGCAGATCGCCGACCACGAGCTGCCCACCGCACCGCCGAAGGCCACCGACCGCCGCTCGTTTGCCGGGCACCTCCACCAGGGCTGCAACGCCCCGCTCGAAGGCGCCAGAAGCCGCCTTGGGGGGGCTTCGGGGTCGAGGATCAGGGCGTGGGCGCCGTGGTGCAGGAGCTGGGCGGTGAGAGTGCGCAGGGTGGTCGTGGCGCCGCCGCCACTGATGGTGGAGACCAGGATGTGCGGCGATTCGTTGCCCAGGTCGACGCGGACCGGCTGCCCGCCGGTGCCGAGGCCGATCAGGAGCACGGAGGCGGGCAGCGCCTCCAGCTGCTCGCGGACGCTGGGGTCGGTCAGGCGCAGCGGCTGCGGGAGCGTGTTCTTCGTGGTCGTCTTCCACATGGTGCGTGTTCCTTTTCTGTGCGGTGCCTGGTGAACCGGGTGTTCTCCAGGCCGGGGTCAGCGTGGTGGCCGGACCGGACAGCAGCCGGGCCGCGGACTTCGGCGGCCCGGGGCGGTCAGTCCAGGTCGGGGAAGCCGACGGCGGCGCGGGGCCGGTTGCGTGCCCAGCGCTTCAAATCGCCGACGCGGTAGAGGAGTTCGGCGCCCCGCTTGCTGGCGGAGCCCGGGAAGGTGGGGTCGTGGGCGCGGGCGTAGCGCAGGGCGGCGAGGGTGATCTCCGGCAGGTGGTGTTCGTGGGCCTGGCGCAGCCCCACCGCCTGGTCGTCGTCGACCACGGCCTGGGTCGCCGTCGACGTCGCCGCCGGAGTGGTGTCGTCCGGGGCGTCGGCCGGGTCCGGGGCGGCGGGGAGAGCGGCTGTCTCCGGGGCGGCGGGCAGGGTCGGCGTCGCGTCGTCCACGCAGGTGGTGGGCGGGCCGTCAGCGGCCTTCTGGAGCTGCACCGGGGCGGGTTGGGGCGGGACGGCGGTGTGTGTCTTCGTGGTGGCCGCCGGGCTGGTGGTGGCCCACCCGCGGGCTTCGGCGTCGGTGAAGAACCACCTGCGTCTCGCTCGCGGTGCCGCCGATGACGACCTGGGCGCGGCCCGGGGTGCTTGGTGGACTTCGGCGCCGGGTGGATCTCGGGGGCGAGCATGCGCCAGGCGTTCATGCTGTAGCGGGCGAGGATGCGGGTGGCGAACTGCTCCCGGACCTCGGGCCCACCGAGGGCGCGGGCCGTGGCGGACTGCGCGACCAGGAGCACGTGCATGCGGACCTGGCGGCCCATGTAGAGGACCTCGTTGAGCGCGTCGATCGCCGGGGAGACCTTCGGGTCGTCGGACTCGCGGGTCCTCTCCCAGTAGCGGGCCAGCTGCTTCATCGTGGCGTTGACCTCTTCGAGGAGGATCAGCAGCCGCGGGCCGATGGCGCCCGGGTCGGCGTCGATGCCGAGTTCGTCGGCGACGCGCACCCGGCGCCGGCCTTCCCAGCCGAGCTCGATCAGGGCGTCGTGAATGTCGGCGCAGTAGGTGACGGCCGGGATGCCGCGCGCCCAGGGGTGGGAGATCCGCTTGTAGTCGAGGACGTATGCCTGCGCGGCGTGGTGGAGCATCTGGCAGGTGATGCAGCGCAGGGTCACCGACTTGCCGCCGCCCGTACTCGCGTTGACCAGGATGTGCGGCGATTCGGCGTCCAGGTCGACGGAGACGGTCCTGCCGCTGGTGCCGATCCCGATGACCGGCGCGGACTCCGGGGCCTTGGTCACCAGCTCCCGCACCTTGGCGTCCTTGAAGGAGGCCTTCTTCGGTGGGCGGCGGGTCTTCTTCACCAGCAGGTACGGCTTGCGTCCGGGCCGGGTGCCAGGAGAACGTCACGCCCTCGAGGGCGCAGCAGCAGGCGGGATTCTTCCTCGCCTTCCTCGGGCGGCGGACCGATGTACTCGGACGGCTGCGCGACGTCCTTCTGAGGCTCCTGTGGAATCGCGAGCAGTTCCACGGCCTCTTCGTCGTGAGCGCGGAGACCTTTTATCTAGAGGTGGGGGAGTGCAAGGGACCTTTGCTCTGCTTGCCCCAGCAGGCGGTAGTGGCTCCGCATTGCCGACGCTGCGCCGGCTCACCCCCGCCTGCGCGTGGAGGACGACGCCACGATAGGCAACGGCACCTTCCAGACCGGCACACCCCCGCCTGCGCAGGGAGGACTTCTTGTTGGTCCAGTAGACGGGGTTCAGCTTCGGCTCACCCCCGCCTGTGCGGGGAGCACTGTCAACACTCTATTGAGAACTGGCGCGTTGACGGCTCACCCCCTCTCGACACCCCCGCTTGCGCGGGGAGGACGCCGGGAACGACTCCAGGACCTTGCGCTGCGGCGGCTCACCCCCGCCTGCGCGGGGAGGACCCAGTAGATCCGTGGGCAATCGACAGCCTCGTCGGCTCACCCCCGCCTGCGGGGAGGATCCCAACGACCGAAAGACGCCGCTCGGTAACCCCGGCTCACCTCCGCCTGCGCGGGCCCCGCCGGTGCCGCTCACATCCGCGACAGCCTCGCCCCCCTCGGCCTGCTGCCACGCATCCTGCGTTCCACCCGCCTGCTCACCCTCGCAGACGAACTCGACATCAAGGTACTCACCGTCTCGCTGGGCATGTCGTACGCAGGAGTCGCCCACTACCGGCCCGGAACCACAACACCACCAGCCGGCTTCACCTGACAGACCACTCATTGCCCTGGGGGACAGCAGGCCAAGCCTCCCCCTCCAGCGCTCGCAGCCGGCCGTCCAGTGCGACTCCATGGATAAGAAAACTGCAAATTCAAGGGTAAATTTGCGGTAGTGTTGGGGTGGAGGTGAAGCATGCCGACTGAAGATGAGTTGTTCGCTGCCGTGGACGCACTACTGGAGGGTGAGCCCGAGATGCCGCCCCCGGCGGAGCGGGGTCGGCTGCGTGAGGCGGCCGGTGTCACGCAGGCCCGGCTCGCGCAGGTGCTGCACACGTCGACGCAGACGGTGAAGAACTGGGAGGTCGGCCGGAGTGAGCCGCGGCCGCCGCGACGCCAGGCGTACCTGCGGCTGTTGGAGGGCTGGGCGGAGAAGTATCCGGCCGAGCCTGAAGCGTCGGCGATGCCCGAGACGTTTACCGGCTCCATCGCGCAGGAGGCGCCGGAATCGCGGGCTGTGTCCGCAGGTGAAGCACCGGCCGCTGCGGCCACGCCTGCCGAACAGACCACCCAGCCCCGTCCGGAGCCCGCCGCCAGAACGTCGTCGGCGTTGCGCCGCCCAACCGCGCGGAATACAGCCCCGGCGGGTGGTGCCGATCCGCGGTTCGAGAACGGGCCGCTCGCGGTCGTCGACATCGAGGACGGGCAGGTGTTGGCGTACTGCGTCGGCGGCCTGGTCCTGGACGTGCCCGCCAAGTCCATCCCGTCCCTGGTCGACTGGACCCTTAAGGAGGCCCGGCTCGGGCAGCCGAAGCTGTCCGGCCCGGGCAAGGACGCCGACCCGCTGCTTGTGCTCACCGAGGCCGCGCTGGAGCGCTACGGCCTGCCCGTCGCCCTCACGGATGAGGAGCGGCTCGCCGGGCGGATCCCGGAGGGCCACAAGGTCATCAAGCAACTGGCCCGCGCGGAGTGGAAGCTCACCAAGCGCGGGTTCGGACCGTGGGCGCGGATCTACCGCCCGGCGCAGGGCTCCGAGCGGATGTGCGTGCAGCTGTGCATCCCGTCCTGGAACGCGCTCGACACCCGCCACTGGGGCCGTGCCGCACAGCTGGCGCCGGCGGAACTCGCCCGGCTCCTGGGTACGTTCGCGTCCCGGGTGATGACGCCGCGCGGCTCCACCGCCGTGACCGGCCTGGAGCTGATGAGCGCCTTCCACCCGCCGACCCGGGCCTCCGAACCGGACGCGACAGGCAAGCGGCACTCCGAGCACAACCCCGGCTCGCTGGGGAAGGATCCGGTGGACTGCGCGCCGTGCGAGGCCCCGGACGGGCACCCGCTGCTCGCCGACCTGCCGCGCTTCCACCACCGCACCCCGGCCGAGGTCCT
>LRTP01000611.1 GCA_001550305.1 Streptomyces diastatochromogenes | reverse complement strand
CATCCCCCGTGAGCTGGTGCGGAAAGAGAGGGCCGGTGCAGTATCAGGGCCGGCAGATGGTGTAGCAGTTCCTTCGGGGCCCTGGTGCCAATGGCGCCAGGGCCCCTCCAGGCGTTTCCCAGAGAGGTGCAATGACAGCAGACGACTCGTTCGGCCGTCTCGATGACGACGACTACCCCGCCTACACGATGGGCCGGGCCGCCGAGCTGCTCGGCACCACCCAGGGCTTCCTCCGCGCCATCGGTGAAGCCCGCCTGATCACCCCGCTCCGCTCCGCAGGCGGACACCGCCGCTACTCCCGCTACCAGCTGCGCATCGCCGCCCGCGCCCGGGAGCTTGTCGACCAGGGGACTCCCATCGAGGCTGCCTGCCGCATCGTCATCCTCGAAGACCAGCTCGAAGAAGCTCAGCGCATCAATGCCGAATACCGCCGCGCCGCCGAATCGGCGAATCCATCGTCCGCGGCCTGAGACGGCCGGGACCTGCGACTTCCCCAGGAGCTTCGCGGCTGCCGCCCACGCAGGCTGCCCGGGACGTAGAGCGTCCCGGGCAACTTCGTCGTCTACGGCCCTGCGATCATCGGTCACACGCGAGATTGCCTCTCCGCCTGGTCAGGGCCTCGTTCTGGGAGATGGCCGTTCGAGACAGGACAGCAGCGTTCATGGTCCGTCATGCGGGCGGATGAGAAGCAGGGCGATGTCGTCATGGCGGGGCGCGGATTGTTCGGCGTGGTGGAGGAGGACATCGGCGAGGGCGTCGAGGTTCTCGGGTTCCGCTGCTGCCAGGTGGCCGGCGAGCGTGTTGGTGGCGTCGTCGATGTCGGTGCCGGGGGCTTCGACGAGTCCGTCGGTGTACAGGGCGAGGACGGCGCTGAGAGGGAGGGAGATCACGGTGGTGGGGTAGTCGGCGTCCGGGTCGATGCCCAGCAGCAGCCCTGGCGGCACGCGGAGGATGTCGGTGTGCCCGTCGGGGTGGCGGAGCAGGGCAGGGGGTGTCCGTCCGTGGCGAGAAGGGCACGGAGGTGGGTGTGGTCGAGGTGGGCGATGAGGCAGCTGGCGAACAGACCGGGGTCGAGGTCGACCAGGAGGCGGTTGGTGCGGGCGAGGACGTCGCCGGGGGAGGCGCCGGCGGTGGCGGCGTAGGCGTGGACGGCGGTGCGGACCTGTCCCATGGGGGCGGCGGCGGTGTGGCCTTGCACGTCGCCGATCACCGCGGCGGCCGGATGCCAGAAGCTGCCCCGGGATCCTTCGGGTGCGTTCGCCTCGCGTCTACGGGTGATCGGCAGTTGCCCTCGCCGGACGCCTCTGTCCGGACTGATCTGCGCACCGCAAAGTGGACTATGGCACCTGTCGCCCGCTCCGGGAGCCGGTCATCGCGGCCAACGGACTGCCGGCGGTCGAGGAATGCACGCCGTGGGAGGAACTGCGCGAGGCCCACCTCGCCCGTCTCGCCACCCAGCGCCCGGCCGTCGCCTGGTGCCCGGACGGCGCCGCGCCCAGATCGCCTTCAGCGACTCCGCCGCGAAGCAGCTGGAGAACCTCACCGACGAACACCAGATCCACGCCCTGGACCGCGCCCTGGTCGCCATCTCCGTCGACCCCGAGATCGGTGAACCGATCCCCGGCGACGCCACCCACCCCGAACTGCGCCAGTACGCAGACGAGATCGAACGAGTCCGCGTCCTGTACTTCGTCACCGCACTGCGCACCGTCGTGGTCGTCGCCTCGACCCCGAACAGCCCATCCCCATACCGGTATTATCCCGCACGAAAGATCACGAGACGCAGGCGGGTTGCCCGTTACCGAGATACGCTCCTAGCTGACCTGCTGCAATGCCCAGTAGTGCGGCTCGATGGGGGCCTTCCTCACCACGATTCGACCGGTTACGTCGGGACTGTCCACCAGCTTCCCCCACGAGTTGGATTGGTCGCTGGGGGTGTGCTCGATGTCGGCCCACACCACGCTGCCGGGCCCGGCGGAGCCGTAGGAGACGGTCCACTCGGCGTACTTGTCAGCGCAGTCGTTGACCATCACTTTGTAGTCCGTCGTCAACTTCAGGCAGGTGCGCGGGTTGGAACCCGGCGTGGAGACTTCCATTGTTCCGTTGGGGCGTTGCCGTACCTGCCAGTTCGCCGAGGTGGACGCGTTGTCCGTGCAGGCGCCCAGCGACACCATGCCGATACTCGCGTGCGTTTTGGGCCAGACCAGGCACTTGCCGTCGCTGAGAGCCGCGAACCGGTAGACCCCGTCGACGAGCGGGGCGGCGTAGGCGGGTTGCGCGAGTGCGGCAGTGGCCGCAACCGCGGCGGCCATGACAGCGATGACGCGTGAACGCATGGGATGGGACTCCTCGAACAGTCGTGGTCCGAGCCGATCGCACGGCACAGACGCTGTCGATGCGCATTCCGCCGGAGACAGCGGCGGCACCGATCCTGGAACACCGGCCCGCCCGGTAGCGGCCTGCGGTGGCCGCTGTCACTCGCCTGGCTGAGCCGCATCACCCGATGGCGTGGCGGCTCGGGGCTGTGGCCTCGCCGATGAGAACCCCATGAACACAGGCCCGCAGGAGCGGGCATACGCCGTGGACGTGGCTCGACGGTGTCCGCCGGACACGCCGAAATCTTGCGTCGAACGCGTTTTGCGGCGCCAAAAATCTTATCGGATCGCTGACCCGGAGCCGGTGATGCGCACCTCTACCGTGCAGGCATGCTCACCATGTGATGCGTTTGCTGGTGTCCGGGGCTGGCTGCAGTCCTCGCGGCCGGGGGCGGAGCGAGTCCGGCCCTCGCGAGGCCTCCACTCCCCGACGCCACCACGCATACCGAGATCATCCCGCACCAATGATCACGAACGCAGGCGGGTTGCCGGTTACTGGGACACGCTCCTAGACCACGATCGTGGGTATAGGGCGAGCTCCACGGGCTAGCCGCCAATCTCCCTACCGGTGTCCCTACCAAGTCCCCTACCGGCAGGGAGAGCGGCTTGCCCGCTGTCTGTGCAGGTCAGTCCCCTTGACCAGGCCCGACCAGCGATCCCGACAACCCTCTTCCCTCTCCTTCTGTCCTGCCTGCTTCTTTGGGATGTATCTGATGTTGGGTGGGGGACGCAGACAGCGGCGGATCGGGGGCGAGGGTTCGGGGCGAGACTGTCGCCTGTTGCGCGTCGGGCGTCGGCCCTCCGCGCTCGCGCCGGGCAGGGGCCGGCGTACCGGTGAGGCGGGCAACGGCGGGGACGGATCGGGGCGATGTGCCGGGTTCGGCCGACTGCTCGCGCTTGTAGACGACGCGGGCCTCGTTCACGGCGCGCTGCCAGCTGCGGTCGATACCGCCGGTGGTGAGTCAGCCGGTACGCAGCCGCGCGTTGTCCGTCAATCGGTAGGTTCCCGGTGTCAGCATTCCGGTAGGCGTCCTGCCACGCACAGCACAGGGCGCTCCTGCCGTGCGCGGCCGCCCGCCCCCCGCTCCGTGACGGCTGCGCAAGGCGTCGCGCTCAGGTCACGTCCGCTGGAGTGGTGTATTGACGGCCACTCGGTGATCTCGTTTTGAGGCTAGGCGGTGAGTTCGGTCGGGAGGACGGTGTCGTCGGTTTCTGACTCGATCGGGTGGAGGCGGGCCTTGGCGAGCAGGTCGAGGCCCATGTAGCGGCGCGCTTCGGTCCACTCGTCGTTTTGCTCAGCCAGGACCGCGCCGACCAGGCGGATCAGAGCGGTGCGGTCAGGGAAGATCCCGACCACGTCGGTGCGACGGCGGATCTCCTTGTTCAGCCGCTCCTGCGGGTTGTTGGACCAGATCTGCCGCCAGATCTCGCGGGGGAACGCGGTGAACGCCAGCACGTCGCCCTGGGCGGCATCGGTGTCGGGCTGTTCGAAGACGGTCCGCAACAAGGTGGCCACCCAGGGCTGGGCCGACTTCGGAACCTGGCTCAGCAGTGCGCGGGCGTAGTGGGTGCGGCATCGCTGCCAGCTGGCGCCGGGCAGGCTGGCGCCGATCGCGTTGACCAAGCCCATGTGGGCGTCGGAGATGACGAGTTGGACGCCGGACAGGCCGCGGGCGATGAGCGAGCGCAGGAAGGCGAGCCAGCCGGCGCCGTCCTCGGCGGTGGCGACGTCGATGCCGAGGATCTCGCGGTGGCCGTCGGCGTTGACGCCGACCGCGATCAACGCATGCACGTTGATGATGCGGCCTTTCTCGCGGACCTTCTGCGTGAGCGCGTCCACCCAGACGAAGGCGTAGGGGCCGGCGTCCAGGGGGCGGTTGCGGAACGCGGCGACCTGGTCGTCCAGGTGTTTGGCCATCGCGCTGACCTGGGATTTCGACAGCTGGGTGACGCCAAGGGACTCGGCGAGCTTCTCGACCCTGCGTGTGCTCACGCCCAGGAGGTAGGCGGTGGCGACCACCGAGATGAGGGCCTGTTCGGCCCGCCGGCGGCGTTCCAGCAGCCAGTGTGGGAAGTAACTCCCGGACCTGAGCTTGGGGATGGCGAGTTCGACGGTGCCCGCCCTCGTGTCCCACTCGCGCGGGCGATATCCGTTGCGATGGTTGATGCGTTCGTCGCTGACCTGGCCGTATTCCGCGTTGCAGAGGGCGTCGGCCTCTGCGGACATGAGCGCGTCGGCGAACGTCTTGACCATTGCGCGCAGTAGATCGGGACTCGCCGCGGCGAGGTTGTCCTCGGCGAGGGCGTGCAGGGGCAGACTGTCGGGTGCGGTCATCGTGCTGATCTCCTTCGGGCTTCGACACCTCGAAGATCAGCCGGTGGCCGTTCGTCTATGCGGGCCTCATCCCGATGCCGGAGCAAACCCCCGGATCAGATCGAACCCGTACACCACTTCCCTGGACGCAACCGCTCAAACCGCGGACGCGACGCACCCATCAACCCAGATTGGAATGGCAGGTCGTAGCTTTCACGAAGTGACCTCGTTCACTGCCAGGAGAGGCTTGGACTCGGAACGAGGGAGGATCCGTTCGTACACGGGTACAAGCTGAACCGTGAGCCCGTCCTTGCCTCGGTAACGGACGTGGGTATGCAGCAGGCGGCCGGGAGCCCCAGCGAGTCGATCCCGGACGATGTCCTTGGCCGTCGTCTCAAGCCACACGATTTTCAGGCCGCTGTGCTCAGCCATTTGGGGAATCCGACTGCGCCCGCGCGCATGCGTGCCGGTCGGTGCTGCACTTCGCACGACGCCCTACTTGCCGGCGTCCCGTCGTGCTCACGGCGCAGTTCGGCCTGTCCGGCGCGCGTGCTGCAACGTGTGCCCCGGGGCTGGATATGCCTGAGGGGCCAGCACATCGTGCTGGCCCCTCAGGTTTCAGTAGCGGGGACAGGATTTGAACCTGCGACCTCTGGGTTATGAGCCCAGCGAGCTACCG
>LRTP01000610.1 GCA_001550305.1 Streptomyces diastatochromogenes | reverse complement strand
GGGCGCCTCCTCCAGGGCCAGCCGGTACAGGTGCGCGGCGTCGAGCCGGTGCCCGGCGGCCCAGCGGTTGGAGCCGTCGCCGGGGTAGGCGGAGACGCCCTTCGCGCGGGCGACGGCGATGATGTGCGGGACGAAACCGTGGTCCCCCTCGCCGTGCACCGACGGCGGCAGCCGCACCACCGAGGCCCGCACCCCGCGCTCGGCGAACGACAGCGCCGCCGCCTCCCCCGGGATCCGGGCCGCCGCGGGCGAGGAGAGATCCTGCTCGTCGTCCTCGGTCGCGACACGGCCCGGCACGAGCGTGAGACCGGCGGTCCCGGAGGTCACGACGAAGGGCCGACCGGATCCCACGAGCGTCTCGCCCAGCGTCTGGATGGCGTGGATCTCCGTCCGGGCGGCGGCGGCGAAGTCGGCGGAGCCGTGCGGGAACGCCGTGTGGATCACGCCGTCCGCCGCGTCCGCGGCCGCCCGCAGGCTGTCGAGGTCGTCGAGGGCGCCGCGGTGCACTTCCGCCCCCGCGGCCGTCAGCGACGCGGCGGCCCGGTCCGAGCGGGCGAGGCCGAGAACCCGGTGTCCCGCGCCCAGCAGTTCGCGTACGACGGCGCTGCCGATGAATCCGGTGGCTCCGGTGACGAACACACGCATGGTGCACTCCAAAAGGTGATGAGGTCCGGCCCGGTGATTCCCCGCCCGGTGGGTCCCCGCCCAGGTGATTCCGGATCCACCGTGCGGCCACGTGGGGTTCCGCGTCCAAGGCCTGTTTCGCAATGACACATGCGTTTCAGGCATCACCACAGGTCAAGGGCGAAGTCCTGCGATCAGCCCCTAGCCACGGGGAATACCATGAAGACATGACGCCCGACTCGTCGCCGCAGCAGCAGCCTTCGCCCCCGGTCGACCTCGACCTGCGGCTCGTGCGGTACTTCACGGTCGTCGCCGAGCACCGGCACTTCGGCCGGGCCGCCACCGCCCTGTGCATCGCCCAGCCGTCCCTGAGCCGGCAGATCCGTCGCCTCGAACAGCAGCTCGGCGCCCGGCTGCTGGACCGTACCCCGCAGGGCAGCCGGCTCACCGAGGCCGGCGAGGTCTTCCTGCCCCAGGCCAAGGCGCTGCTGCGCTCGGCCACTCAGGCCGCGGCGCGCACTCGGGCCGCCGCCCAGCCCAGCCGTGTCACCATCGGCTACACCTCCAGCATCATCGTCACCCCGGCGGTGCGCGAGATGCGCCGGCTGCACCCGGACGCCGAGGTGGTCGCCCAGCACCTCGTCTGGAACGACGCCCACGCGGCCCTGGTCGAGCACCGGGTGGACGTGGCCGTGACCCGCCTCCCGATGCGGACCGACCAGCTCCACGTCACGATCCTCTACGACGAGCCCCGCCTGCTCCTCGTCCCCCTCGACCACCGCCTGGCCGGCAAGGAATCCGTCACCCTCGACGACATCGCCGACGAACCCCTGCCCCGGGTGGCCGACGCGTCCTGGAACGCGTTCTGGCGCATCGACCCGCGCCCCGACGGCAGCCGGGCGCCCGACGGTCCGCTCATCGAGGCCCTGGAGGACAAGTTCGAATTCATCGCCTCCGGGCAGGCCGTGGGCATCGTCCCGGCCGACCCGCGCGCCGACAGCATCCGCCCCGACCTCACCACGGTCCCCCTGCACGGCGTCGAACCGAGCCACGTCGTGCTCGCGACCCGCGCCGACGACCGCAGCCGCCTCGTGACGGCCTTCCGCAAGTGCGCCCAGGCCCACCTGGCCCCTCCCGCGTCTCAGGGCCAGAGCAGCTCCTTGCGCCAGCCTCCGCCCTCCGGAGAAGAATCCGTACGGCGGTAGACGAGGCGTACGTGGCGACGCCTCGCGTCACCCTGGAAGAACTCCACCTCTTGCGGCCGGAGGCGGTAGAGGGTCCACGTCGGGGCCGGGGCGTCGGGCTCGCGCCGAGCGCGGTCCCAGGCCTCGTCCGAGACCCGCCCCAACTCCGCTACGGAACCCAGCACTTCACTCTGCCCGCCCACGAGCGCGGCGGCCAGCGCCCCTGTCGAACGGGCGTGCAGATCTGCCTGCCCCTCCTCGGCCGGGGCGACCTCGACCGGCCCCCGCAGCCGGATCTGACGGCCCTGGGCGGGCCAGTAGAACCCCAGAGCCGCGTACGGGCGCGCGGCCAGCTGGCGGCCCTTGCGGCTGGTGACATGGCTCGCGAAGGCCCAGCCGTCCGCGTCCGCGCCGTGCAGCATGACGATCCGGACGTCGGGCAGCCCGTCCTCGTCCGCCGTCGCCAGCGACATCGTGTGCGGTTCGCTCTGCCCCGCCGCGACCGCGTCCGCGAACCACTCCGTGAACAGGGGGAGTGGTTCGGCGGGTGCGGATGCCGGGTCGAAGGAGGGCAGCTCTACGTCCCACACCCGCAGCGACCTGAGCAGCTCGTGAAGATCCGTTCCCATGCCCCAAGTATCACTCGGAGGTCCGGCAAAGCTGCGCCATCGCCCGCGACGCCTACGGCTTCCGCAACCCCGGCAACCAGCGCTTACGCACCCGCTGCGCGACCACCCGTCGAGCCCGTGGACACCTCGATGCCCGCTAATTTCGTTGAGCCCGCACCCTGCAATCGTGTTGGCTGGCGGCACCGAACTGTCAGTACCGCAGGTGGCCGCTTGGCTGTAGCAGGGAGTTGAACGTGCAGGACATTGTTGTCGACCCCGTTGCCCACAATCGGGCAGCCTGGGACAAATATGTCCAAGAGGGCAACGAGTGGTCGAGGCCGGTGAGTGCTGAGGATGTCGAGCGCGCCCGCACGGGCGACTGGTCGATTGTTCTCATCGGGCGTGAGCCAGTTGACCGCTCCTGGCTGCCGACGGACCTGACCGGCAAGGACGTGTTGTGCCTGGCCTCCGGCGGTGGCCAGCAGGGTCCGATCCTCGCCGCCGCAGGGGCGCGGGTCACCGTATTCGACAACTCACCCCGCCAGCTCGGCCAGGACCAGATGGTGGCGGCGCGCGACGGACTCGAGCTGCGCACCGTCCTGGGCGACATGCGCGACCTCAGCGCCTTCGGCGACGCAACATTCGACGTCGTATTCCATCCGGTCTCCAACCTGTTCGTACCGGACTTGGCACCGGTGTGGCGTGAGTGCTTCCGCGTCCTGCGACCGCGCGGAACTCTGCTCGCGGGCTTCCTCAACCCTGATGTGTACTTGTTCGACCACGAGGCGCTCGACGAGCGCGGCGAGCTGATCGTCGTGCACAAACTGCCCTACAGCGATGTCACGCAGTACTCCGCCGAGGAACGCGCCACGAAGTTCGGCGCGGATGCCGCTCTTGAATACAGCCACACCCTCACCGACCAGATCGGCGGGCAACTCGCCGCGGGGTTCGTCCTCACCGGCTTCGCGGAAGCGCCGCACCAATCCAACGCATCCGCTCCCTACATGTCGCACTATTTTGCGACGCTGGCGGTCAAGCCGGGCTGACCCAGCCGTGGGTTCCCGCTGGGCGACCGGACGGCAGATCGGAGCCGTGGAGGTCAGCCTGCGGCAGCGCGCACCGCGCAGGTCCACCACGTTCGCAGTTCGCGCGGCTCCGTCTGTACCCGGCCGCACCCTTCGGGGGCAAGGCCGGTCTCCTCGGCTACTCCGACGCCCGCGCCCTTCGTCGGGCCAGACGCCGCTGGGCCGCACGCTGAACCGCTGCCCGGCCCCTACCGCCCCAGCCCCGACGGGGCCGACCGTCCGAGCACCACCGGCCCTACCGCCCCAGCACCACCGTCCCCGACGAGCAGAACCACCCGCCCGTCCCGGAGGCCACCGCCAGCTCGGGAAGGCGCCCGCCCGTCTTCCTGACCTGGCGTTCCCCGGCCTCCCCGCGCAGTTGCCGTACGGCCTCCACCAGGAGGAACAGGCCCCGCATCCCCGGATGCTGGGCCGAGAGTCCGCCCCCGTCCGTGTTCACCGGCAGCTCGCCGCCCACCGTCAGGCGCCCCTTCTCCACGAACTGACCGCCCTCGCCCTTCGCACAGAAGCCCAGGTCCTCCAGGGTCACGAGGGTCATGTACGTGAAGGCGTCGTAGAGCTCGGCCACGTCGATCTCGTCGGGCCGCACCCCCGCCCGCTCGAAGGCGAGGCGTCCGCTCACCGCGGCGGGGGAGACGGTGAAGTCCGGCCACTCGGACATCGTCGTGTGCGAGACGTGCTCGCCGGTGCCGAGGATCCACACCGGGGCCGTACGGCAGTCCCGTACGTACTCCTCGGCCGCCAGCAGCACCGCCGCGCCGCCGTCGGAGCGCAGACAGCAGTGCAGCTTGGTGAAGGGGTCGGCGATCATCGGGCCGGACAGGACGTCGTCGGTGGTGATCGGGGTGCGGAACATCGCCTCCGGGTTCAGCGCCGCGTTCGCCCGTGCCTGGACGGCGACCGAGGCGAGCTGTTCGAGTGTCGTGCCGTACGTGTGCATGTGGCGGCGCGCGGCCATCGCGTACTTGGCGATGAGCGTGTGGCCGTAGGGGACCTCGAACTGGAGAGGGCCCCGGGCGCCGAAGGAGAGGTTGCCGGTGCGGCGGCCCGCCTTGATGTCGGCGCGGGCGGTCGAGCCGTAGACGAGGAGGACGGCCTCGGCGTGCCCCGCCGCGATCGCGTCCGTCGCGTGCGCCGCCATGACCTCCCAGGTGGAGCCGCCGACGGCGGTGGAGTCGACCCAGGTGGGGCGCAGGCCCAGGTACTCGGCCACCTCGACCGGCGGCAGCGTGCCGAGGCCGGCCGACGCGAACCCGTCGACCAGCGAGCGGTCCATCCCCGCGTCCGTCAGCGCGCGCCTGGCGGCCTGCGCGTGCAGGGTGTAGGGCGTCGCGTCGTCCACGCGACCGCAGTCCGAGAGGGAGACACCCACCACGGCGACCTTGCGCTTCCCCGGAGTCATGAATCTGACGGTACATCAGATGTGGCGGCGCGCGGGAGGTCGTCGTGGCTCTGGGCATCCGCACCGCACGGCGCTAATGTGACGGGCCGTCAGATCGGGAGAAAGGGCCTGGCCATGGACGCCCGTTTCACCGCCGAACAGGACGAGATCCGCCGCACCCTGCGGGAACTCCTGCTCAAGCGCTGCGGTCCGGAGGAGGTGCGGTCGGCCGTGCGCACCGGGGTCGGATACGACGCCGGGCTCTGGGAGACCCTCGCGCAGCAGCTCGGGCTGCCGGGGCTCGCCCTGCCCACGGCGTACGGCGGGGTCGGCTGTTCGTTCGCCGATCTCGCCCTCGCCTGCGAGGAGTCGGGGCGGGTCCTCGCGCCCTCGCCGCTGCTCGCCACGGCCGCCCTCGCGGCCCCGCTGATCCTCGCCCTCGGCACCGACGCCCAGCGTGCCGGGCTGCTGCCCAGGATCGCGGCAGGCGAGCTGACCGCCGCCCTCGCGGTA
>LRTP01000609.1 GCA_001550305.1 Streptomyces diastatochromogenes | reverse complement strand
CCGTGCGACCCAGCTGCCCCCCGGCACGGTGAGCGCCGCCGCCAGACACAACGGCACCATGGCGCGCGGCCGCACCCGCCGCCACCCGCCGGCCAGCCCCACGACACAGATCGCCCCGGCGACGCAGTTCGCGAGGACGACACCCTCGGCCGGCCCGAGCAGCAGCACCAGCGCCGGCACGGCGACGAGCGCGAAGCCCATCCCGGTCAGCCACTGCACACAGGACCCCACCAGCACGATCCCGCCCAGCATCAACTCACCCGTCACCCATGTCCCTTACCCCACCCGGCTCCCCTACAGGCCCGTCACCACCCCCTCGCACGGCGTGAGTTGGCCAGGAGTTGGATCAGCCCTGCACGTCCGCTGGACGGCCCCTAACCAGCGCGAAGAGAGCCTGGAGTCGCTCCCGCGGCAAGCGGAGCACTCCCACCGCACGTACCCCCACCGCACTGGAGTTCTCATGAAGCGCCGGATACGCAAGCGCGCCGCCGTCATCACCGCCTCCACCCTCGCCGCCGCGACCGCCGTGAGCATCGGCATCAGCACATCGGCGGGCGCGGCCCCGCAGAAGCCGCCCACCAAGGCGCGGATCGCCGCACTGTTCGACGGCTGGAACGCCGCGCTGAAGACCGGCGACCCGGAGAAGGTGGCCGACCGCTACGCCTCCGACGCCGTCCTGCTGCCCACCGTCTCCCACAGGATCCGCGACACGCACGCCGAGATCGTCGACTACTTCGAGCACTTCCTCGCGAACAAGCCGGTCGGCAAGAAGATCGAGACGATCGTCAACGTCCTCGACGAGAACTCCGCCCTCGACACCGGCCTGTACGAGTTCACGCTCACCGACCCGGACACCGGCGCCAGGCGCACCGTCGAGGCCCGCTACACGTACGAGTACGAGAAGCGCGGCGGCACGTGGCTGATCGTCAACCACCACTCCTCGGTGATGCCCGAAGGCTGACGGCCACCCGCAGCCCGCCGCCGGGCGCGTCGCGCAGGGCCACGGTCCCGCCGTCGTCCGCCACCAGCTGTTTGACGATGGCGAGGCCGAGCCCGGACCCGGAGCGCCCGGTCAGGCCCTGGCCGCGCCAGAAGCGGTCGAAGGCGCGGGCCTTCTCCGCGTCGGACATGCCGGGGCCCTGGTCCAGTACCGAGAGCACCACCTCGTCGGGGCGGACCGCCACCTTCACGGTGATCACCGAACCGTCCGGGGAGACCTCCAGGGCGTTCGACAGGATGTTGTCCAGGACCTGGTCGAGGTGCCCGGGACTGGCCAGCACGAGCGACCGGCCGCCGAGTTCCCCCTCCTGCGCGATGGTCACCCCGCGCTCCTCGGCGGCCGGCCGCCACACCGCGAGCCGGTTCTCCACCAGCTCCCGCAGCGGCAGCGCCTCGGCCGCCGAGACCTTCGCCTCGGCGCGGGCGAGCACGAGCAGTCCGTTCACCAGTCGGCTCATCCGGACGACCTCGGCGGTGGCCTGGTCCACGTCCTCGCGCACGAACGCGTCCTCGACCCCGTCCGCGATGTTGTCGAGGGACAGGCGCAACGCCGTGAGCGGGGTACGGAGCTGGTGGGAGGCGTCGGCGACGAAGATCCGCTGGGAGTCGATGAGGGTGTCCAGGCGTTCCGCGCCCGAGTTCAGGGTGCGGGCGAGGCGCTGGGTCTCCGGCGGTCCGGTCACCGGCGAGCGCGCGGTCAGATCCCCGTCGCCGAACTTGCTCGCCATCTCGTTGAGCTGCCGCAGCGGCCGGGTCAGCCGGCGTGCCACCAGCGCGCCGAGCCCGGCGGCCACCGCCAGCACACCGACGGCGAGGATCGCCCGGAAGCCCCAGATCCGCCACAGCCGGGCGGTCAGATCGGAGGTCGGGTACGTGACGCGCACCGCGCCCACGATGTGGTTGTCCCTGATCGCCGGGACCGTCATCCGCAGCGCGCCGTCGCCCCAGCGCGCCGTGTCCGTCCCGTCCGTGCCGGAGGCCGGGAGGACGTCCACGTGGCCGGGCGTCCGGTCGGCGTAGGCGGTCGCCAGCCGGTTCAGCGCGGCCTGTGAGGCGGGGTCGCCCTGCGCCAGCATCAGCGCCATCGTGTTCGCTTCCCGACGCACCGATGCCTCGGTGTCGCCGCGCAGCTGCGAGGTCAGCGTGAAGGCCACCGGCACGGTGAACGCGGTCAGCGCGACGGCCACCAGCAGGACGTAACTGACGATGAGCTGCCGGATCATGAGCCGGGCGCGCCCTGATCCGGAGCGGGGGCCGACTGCGGGTCCGAGCCGAAGGCCGCGTCGGAGGCCGAGTCAGAGGTCGAGGCAGTCTCCGAGGTCGAGGCCGTCTTCAAGTCCGGCACCGGATCCCGTACGACCTCCAGACGGAACCCGACCCCCCGTACCGCCTCGATGATGATCGCCCCCGCGAGCTTGCGCCGGAGCGCTGCGACATGGACGTCGAGCGTCTTCGTCGGGCCGAACCAGTTCGCGTCCCAGACCGCTTCCATGATCTGTTCGCGTGACATCAGCGCGCCCGGCTCCTCGGTGAGGAACGCGAGCAGGTCGTACTCCTTGGGCGCGAGCGCCACCTCGACGCCGTCGAGGCGGACCCGGGCGGCCTTGCGGTCGACGGTGAGCCGGGGCCCGTACCGGTCGGGGCCCGCCGACGTCTCCGTACGGGGCCGGACGCGCCGCATCACCGCCCTTATTCGCGCGATGACCTCCCGTACGCCGAAGGGCTTGGAGACGTAGTCGTCGGCGCCTATCTCCAGGCCCACCACCCGGTCGGTCTCGTCGCTGCGCGCGCTGATCACGATGATCGGCACGTCACCGCGGGTCCGCAGCGCCTTGCAGACGTCGAGGCCGTCGGTGTCGGGCAGGCCGAGATCGAGGAGGACGACGTCGTACGGGCCTTGGTGGGCCAGCGCCGCGTGGCCGGTCGTCACCCACTCGACCTGGAAGCCGTAGCGCAGCAGTCCCCGACGCAGTGACTCGGCGACCGGCTCATCGTCTTCCACCAGGAGTACGCGCACAGCCGAACCTTAGTGCTTGAGAGTTAAGACACGACGGCGTCGTGTGACACGGGGCACTTTCCGGAGTGGCGGGGCGTGTGGGCGGGCAGGTGCCGCTCGGAGCGGCCGGAGGAACCCTGCCGAAACCGGTGGATCTGACGACTCCGGTGGACTCCCGGTGGACCTCGACGGTCCGGAGTGATCACGTCGTGAGCGGGACATCTCACGATTCGACACTCCGGAAGGGAAATCCGGCCGCTCGTTAGACTGAGCCGACCGCAGTTGTGCGGTACAGAGACGGATTGAGCGAGGAGCGCACGTGGGCCTTGTCGTGCAGAAGTACGGAGGCTCCTCCGTAGCCGATGCCGAGGGCATCAAGCGCGTCGCCAAGCGAATCGTGGAAGCGAAGAAGAACGGCCACCAGGTGGTCGTGGTCGTTTCCGCGATGGGCGACACGACGGACGAGCTGATCGATCTCGCCGAGCAGGTATCTCCGATGCCCAGCGGACGAGAGTTCGACATGCTGCTGACCGCCGGAGAGCGGATCTCCATGGCCCTGCTGGCGATGGCGATCAAAAACCTGGGCCACAGCGCCCAGAGCTTCACCGGCAGCCAGGCAGGCGTCATCACCGACTCGGTCCACAACAAAGCGCGGATCATCGATGTCACGCCGGGCCGCATCCGGACGGCGCTCGACGAGGGCAACATCGCCATCGTCGCCGGATTCCAGGGCGTCTCGCAGGACAAGAAGGACATCACCACGCTCGGGCGCGGTGGGTCCGACACCACGGCCGTCGCGCTCGCCGCGGCGCTGGACGCCGAGGTCTGCGAGATCTACACCGACGTGGACGGCGTGTTCACCGCCGACCCGCGGGTGGTGAAGAAGGCGAAGAAGATCGACTGGATCTCCTTCGAGGACATGCTGGAGCTCGCCGCCTCCGGCTCCAAGGTGCTGCTCCACCGCTGTGTGGAGTACGCCCGCCGCTACAACATCCCGATCCACGTGCGCTCGTCCTTCAGCGGGCTGCAGGGCACCTGGGTCAGCAGCGCACCGATCAAGCAAGGGGACCAGAAGGTGGAGCAGGCCATCATTTCCGGTGTCGCTCACGACACCTCCGAGGCCAAGGTCACGGTCGTCGGTGTCCCTGACAAGCCGGGCGAGGCCGCCTCGATCTTCCGTGCCATCGCCGATGCCGAGATCAACATCGACATGGTCGTGCAGAACGTGTCCGCCGCCTCCACCGGCCTGACGGACATCTCCTTCACCCTCCCCAAGACCGAGGGCCGCAAGGCCATCGACGCCCTGGAGAAGGCGAAGAACGTGATCGGCTTCGACTCGCTGCGCTACGACGACCAGATCGGCAAGATCTCGCTCGTCGGCGCGGGTATGAAGACGAACCCGGGTGTCACGGCCGGCTTCTTCGAGGCGCTGTCGGACGCGGGGGTGAACATCGAGCTGATCTCCACCTCCGAGATCCGCATCTCGGTGGTCACGCGTGCCGACGACGTCTCCGAGGCCGTCCGCGCGGTGCACACCGCCTTCGGACTCGACTCCGACAGCGACGAGGCCGTCGTCTACGGAGGCACCGGACGATGACCGTCCTCCCGTACGGCGGCACTGGCCGCCGCTGATGACCAGGCCGGCAGGACCGACGCTGGCGGTCGTGGGCGCGACCGGGGCCGTCGGCACGGTCATGCTCCAGATCCTGTCCCAGCACGCGGACATCTGGGGCGAGATCCGCCTGCTCGCCTCCCCGCGCTCGGCCGGCCGCAAGCTGGCCGTGCGCGGCGAGGAGGTCGAGGTGGTGGCGCTCAGCGAGGCCGCCTTCGACGGGGTCGACGTCGCGATGTTCGACGTCCCCGACGAAGTGGCCGCGCAGTGGGCGCCGATCGCCGCGGCCAAGGGCGTCATCGTGGTCGACAACTCGGGCGCGTTCCGGATGGACCCGGACGTGCCGCTGGTCGTCCCCGAGGTGAATCCGCACGCCGCGCGCGTGCGCCCGCGCGGGATCATCTCCAACCCGAACTGCACCACCCTCTCCATGATCGTGGCGCTCGGCGCGCTGCACGCCGAGTTCGGCCTGCGCGAGCTGGTGGTCTCCTCGTACCAGGCGGTGAGCGGCGCCGGGCGCGCGGGCGTCGACACCCTGCGCCAGCAGCTGTCCCTCGTCGCCGGTACGGAACTGGGGACCACCCCCGGTGACGTACGTCGGGTCGTGGGCGACAACACGGGCCCCTTCCCGGAGCCGGTGGCGCTGAACGTCGTCCCGTGGGCCGGGTCGCTGCGCGAGGACGGCTGGTCCTCGGAGGAGATGAAGGTGCGGGACGAGTCCCGCAAGATCCTCGGGCTGCCGGCTCTGCCCGTGGCCGTGACCTGCGTCCGCGTCCCGGTCGTGACCACGCACTCCCTCACCGTGCACGCCCGCTTCGAGGGCAGGGTCACCGTGGCCAAGGCCCGCGAGATCCTGGCCACCGCGCCCGGAGTCGTCCTGTTCGACAACCCGGCCGCCGGCGAGTTCCCCACCCCCGCGGACGTCGTCGGCACCGACCCGACCTGGGTGGGCCGCGTCCGTCGGGCCCTCGACGACCCGACCGCCCTCGAACTCTTCGTCTGCGGCGACAACCTCCGCAAGGGCGCCGCCCTCAACACGGCGCAGATCGCGGAACTGGTGGCGGCGGAGCTGTTCTAGACGGCCGCGTCAGGTGACCGGCCGGTGGGTTTCCCTGCCCAGGGTGTCCAGGGGGCAAAAACTCCCTGGCCATGACCGGATTCGTTTGTAGGATCTGTGTCAGTTGTGTGGCCGGAATAATGGTCCGGACCACTTGTACAGGACCCGCTTGGCGTTCGAAGATTTCCCTCCCCGTTCTCCGCAACCGCGCGGAGGGCGGGGAGCGTCTTTGCGGTCGCCCTGAACGGGGTGTCCGGGGGCGGCACGGCATAACGGGGCATAGGGGATGAGCTAGTACGCATGAGGGCATTCAATGCACTGCCAGGCGCGCTACCGGTCGCGTCGGCAGGCGTTCCGGCACATGGTCCGGCGGGCGTTGCGAGGTGCGTGGGGGCGGGTCTTGTGGAGCGCGTGGGGGCGGGCGTTGTGCGGTGTGTGGGGACGGGCGTTGTGCGGTTCGTGGGGACAGGCGTCGTGGGGTGCGAGGGAGCGGGTGCTTCGGCCGGTGTGAGTACGGGTGCTTCGGCCGGTGTGAACACGGGCGCTTCGGCCGGTGTGAACCCTGGAGCGAATGTGATGCCTGTCGCGTACAACCCTGGCGGGGGTAAGCGTGTCCAACTGGCGTGGCAGAGGTTCTCGAATTCACCGCGGTACAGACCAGGGGCACGTCCCTGCGTCCACCCCGCCGACTCCGCAGCCCCGGCGTGCCCGGCGGCATGCCGGTGATCGCGCCCATGCCCGCAGCGCGGCCCGCCCGCATACCCAGTCAGCGCGACGGCGCTGAAGACAGCATGGCCGCCGGCACCACGGTCGACCATCTCACCGAGACCTACCGCGCCCACTACCGGTCGCTGCTGGGCCTCGCGGCGCTCCTGCTCGACGACACCGCCTCCTGCGAGGACGTCGTCCAGGAGGCCTTCATCCGCGTGCACTCGGCGCGCAAACGCGTCCGTGACCCCGAGAAGACGCTCGCGTATCTGCGTCAGACCGTGGTCAACCTCTCGCGCTCCGCGCTGCGTCGGCGCATCCTCGGCCTCAAGCTCCTCTCGAAGCCGATGCCCGACATGGCGAGCGCGGAGGAGGGCGCGTACGACCAGCTGGAGCGCGACGCCCTGATCAAGGCGATGAAGGGCCTGCAGCGCCGCCAGCGCGAGGTTCTCGTCCTGCGCTACTTCGCGGACATGACCGAGGCCCAGGTCGCCGAGACCCTCGGGATATCGCTCGGGTCGGTCAAGGCGTACGGCTCGCGCGGTATCGCGGCGCTCCGTGTCGCCATGGAGGCCCCGGCATGAGCCAGCGACGCGACAACCACGACCGACACGAGCCCTACGAGTGGCATGAGCCGACACACCGGCCCACGCCCGCCGAAGACGAGCACGAGCAAGAGCACGAGCAGCAAGCTGGGAACGGAACTGTGAACCACGGCCCCGACGCAAACGGCCCCCACCCGCAGGGCCCGCACGCACTGGGCTCGGACGGGTCCGGTTCGGACGAGCCGGCCTCCGACGGGTTTGGTTCGGACGGGTTCGGTTCGGACGAGCTGGCGCTGCGCCGGCTGCTGCACCAGGCCGTCCAGGAGATCGAACCCACCGACGGCACGCTGGAGCACCTGCGCCGCGCGGTCCCCGCACGACGGGCCCGCAAGCGTCAGGCCATCGTCGGCGTGGCCGCCGCCGCGCTCTTCATCGGCACCGCCGTCCCCGCCCTCGTGCACGTCTCGAACGCCTCCGGGTCGAACGCCGACCCGTCCATAGCGGGCAACAGCTCACAGGCCCAGGGCGGCACCAGCCAGGGCAAGGGCCCCGACGGCGGCGAGAGTTCCGTGGGCGGCGGCACAGGCACCTCCAAGGGCAAGGGCAGCGGCAGCCAGACCGGCACGCCCGACAAGGGCAAGGGGGCGAACACCGGGTCGGCCACGGGCGGCCCCGATCCCTCGGCCTCGGCCCCGATCTCGCCCGCGTGCACACCGGCGCAGCTCGGCGGAGGCACCAGCACCGTCGGCACCCCGGACGCCACCGGCGCGGTCTACGGCTCCTTCAGCGTCTCGAACGTCTCCGCCACCAGCTGCACCGTCAGCGGCGCGGGCACGCTCGGCACCCTCGCGCAGGGCGCCGCGGACTCGGCCAAGATCAGCGTGGTGACGCATGTGGCGGGCGACGCGGCCTCCGGGCTGCCCGACCCCACCACGGAGGTCGCCTCGGTGGTGCTGAAGCCGAGCGCCTCGTACGTCGTGAAGTTCGCCTGGGTGCCCTCGGAGACCTGTCCGACCACCGGCGGCGGTCAGCCCTCGCCGACCCCGACCACCACCACGGACGGCGCCCCCAGCACGGGCGGCACCGCCACGGGCACCGGTGGCACCGGCACCTCGACCCAGATGGTGACGGAGGACGGCGGATTGGCCGACGGCAGCGTCACCGTGTCGTACACGGCGGAGACGGGCGCGGCGACGGCCACGACGACCGTGCCCAACGCGTGCGCCGGGACGATCTACCGGACGGGGATGTTGTCGGCGTCCTGAGGGGCGCCGGCGGCAGCGGCTTGAGCGGTGGCGTCGGCAGTGGTTTCGGCGGTGGCGTCGGCAGCGGTTTCGGCTCGGGCGGTGGCTTCGGTGACCGTGGCTTCTTCTTCGTCATGCTCCGGGACGAGTCCCAGCTCCGCGTCCCGGGCGAACTCCGCCTCGCGGCGCAGCAGGCGGAACCACATGAAGACCACGAAGCCCGCGAAGACGAACCACTCACCGGTGTAACCGAGGTTCTGGAACGCCTTCAGGTCCAGGCCGGTGCCCTGAGGCTCGGTCGCGGGCACCGCACGCATCCCGCTGTCGGCCTTCGCGAGGGTGATCCAGGCGTCGTACACCTCGTACGGCACCAGGTTCACCAGTGAGGCCGAGCTGATCGCGCCGGTCTGTCCTGCGGGCAGACCCCCGGCGCCGGTGACGCCGTTCGTCCCCGGGCTCTCGGACGCCTGGAGCGCACCCGTGACGGTGACCTCACCGGTCGGGGCGGCGGGCGCCTTCGCCGGGTCGGCGCTTCCGGGCAGCCAGCCCCGTACGACGGGCAGTGCCTTGCCGCCGTCGACGCGCAGCAGCGTCAGCACGTAGAACCCGCGCTCGCCGTCGAGCTCGCGGCCCGGCACGAGGAGCTGCTTGCCGTACCGGCCGGTCGCGGTGGCCTGCTTTCCGGAGGTCTCCGTGCTCACGGGCAGCAGCCGGGCGAGCGGACGGGCCGCCTCCGTCCTGGCCGCGGCGGCCTGCTCACCGGCCGCGCGGTGGTCCTGCACCCGAGCCTCGAACCGGCTCAACTGCCACGACCCCATGAAGATGCAGAAGGGGATGGCCAACAGCACGAAGACGTTGATCCCCCACCAGCGGGGCGTCAGCAGGAACCGGTACACGACTTAAAGGTACGGTGCCGCGCGCGACGCCGGGGCTTCGGGGCCCCTCATGCCGGTGCTCTTTCGAAGTTGGTTCGGCGCGTTCGGCGAAGTTATCCACAGGCTGGGGACCTCGCCAGCGCGGGGTCGGTCGGGCCAGGCACTATGGGGCCATGACTGAGAGCAACGGGTCCATCGAGCAGCAGCAGGCAGCCATGCCCGACTGGGAGAAGCGCTTCCGGGCGCCGCGGGTGTCGCTGCCCGACTGGGCGGAGGACGCCCCGCACCGCGCGCTGTTCGTCTCCAACGCGACGGGGACGTACGAGCTGTACGCGTGGGACCGCGGGACGGGGGAGCAGCGCCAGGTCACGAACCGGGCGAACGGTACGACGGACGGGGTGCTCTCCCCGGACAGCGAGTGGATCTGGTGGTTCGACGACAAGGACGGGGACGAGTTCGGCATCTGGCGCCGCCAGCGCTTCACCGCTCCCAAGAGCACGGATTCCGGCGACGGCGACGGCGGCCTCGATGACGGTGACGGTGACGGTGTTGCTGAGGCCGACGCCCCCGCCGCTCCGGGTCTGGAGCCTTCCTACCCCGGGGGTCTGGCCATCGGCAGGGACGGCCGGACGGCGGTCGTGGGCCGCTCGACGGACGAGGACGGCTCGACGATCCACGTGGTCCGCCTCGGCGAGGAGCCGGTGGAGATCTACCGCCACCGGGAGTCGGCGGGCGTGGGCGACCTCTCGCACGACGGCTCCCTGATCGCCGTCGAGCACACCGAGCACGGCGACGCGATGCACTCGGCGCTGCGGGTGCTGCGCCCGGACGGCTCGACGGTCACCGAGCTGGACGACACCAAGGGCGGCACGGTCGAGCTGGGCCTGGAAGTGCTCGGCTTTGCCCCCGTCGACGGCGACAGCCGCCTCCTCATCGGCCATCAGCGGCGCGGCCGTTGGGAGCCGCTGGTGTGGGACGTGTCGACGGGGGAGGAGACGGACCTGGCCCTGGACCTCCCGGGCGACGTGGCGGCCGAGTGGTACCCCGACGGTTCGGCCCTGCTCATCGCCCACAGCTTCGAGGCCCGCAGCGACCTGTGGCGCTACGACCTGGCGTCCCGCGAGCTGGTCCAGGTGCCCACCCCGCAGGGCACCGTCTCCGGGGCGACGGCCCGCCCCGACGGAACCGTGGAGTACCTGTGGTCCTCGGCGGCCGAGCCGTCCGTGGTCCGCTCGACGACGGGCGAGATCGTCCTCGATCCCCCGGGCCTGAAGTCCCCGGGCTCGGTCCCCGTGGAGGACGTGTGGGTGGAGGGCCCCGGCGGCCGTGTCCACGCGCTCATCCAGAAGCCGGCGGGCACGACGGGCCCCCTGCCCACCGTCTTCGACATCCACGGCGGCCCGACCTGGCACGACAGCGACTCCTTCGCGGCGGGCCCGGCGGCCTGGGTGGACCACGGGTACGCGGTGGTCCGGATCAACTACCGAGGCTCCACGGGCTACGGCCGGGAGTGGACGGACGCCCTCAAGCACCGGGTCGGCCTGATCGAGCTCGAAGACATCGCGGCGGTCCGGGAATGGGCGGTGACGTCGGGCCTTGCCGACCCCGCCCGCCTGATCCTCACCGGCGGCTCCTGGGGCGGCTACCTCACCCTCCTGGGCCTCGGCACGCAGCCGGACGCGTGGACCCTCGGCATCGCCGCCGTCCCGGTCGCCGACTACGTGACGGCGTACCACGACGAGATGGAAGCCCTGAAGGCGATGGACCGCACCCTCCTCGGCGGCACCCCCGAGGAGGTCCCCGAACGCTTCGAGGCGTCCTCCCCCCTCACCTACGTCGACGCGGTCAAGGCCCCCGTCTACATCTCGGCCGGCGTCAACGACCCCCGCTGTCCCATCCGCCAGATCGACAACTACGTAGCCCGCCTCACCGCCCGCAGCGCCATCCACGAGGTCTACCGCTACGACGCGGGCCACGGCTCCCTGGTCGTCGACGAACGCATCAAACAGGTAAAGCTCGAACTCGACTTCGCAACCAGACACCTGCCCCACTAACCCACCCCCAACAAACGCCCCAAGAAACCGCGCGCCTCGGCGTCGTTTCCCGGGGTACAGGGGCGGCCACCAGGACGCAGCCAACAGAACTCCGGGAACGCCCCCTCCGACGGCCTACAGGGGCGGAGCCCCGGGGGCTGGGGCGCTGCGCCGAGGGAGCCCGGGGACGGCGTCGTTTGCCGGAGTGCAGGGGCGCAGCCCCCTCACGGGACCCGGGGCGCAGCCCCATGGGAGTCCGGAGACGGCGTCCTACGCCGGGCTCCGAGGCGGAGCCCCGCAGGCGTCTGGGGGCGACGCCGTTTGGCGGGGCGCAGGGACGGAGCCCCGTGTGTGGGTCGGATCCCCTGGCGGGGTCCGGGGCAGCCCAGAGGGAGTCCGGAGGTGGCGTCGTTCGGCGGGGTCGGGGGCGGAGCCCTGAGGGAGTCCGGAGGTGGCGTCGTTCGGCGGGGTCCGGGGCGGAGCCCTGAGGGAGTCTGAAGGTGGCGTCGTTCGGCGGGGTCGGGGGCGGAGCCCTGAGGGAGTCCGGAGGCAGAGCCCCTGGCGGGGTCTGGGGCGCAGCCCCGAGGGAATCGGGGGCGGAGCCCCGTGTGTGTGGGGGAGCCCCCTGGCGGGGTCCGGAGTGGAGCCTCGCAGGCGTCTGGGAGCGGCGTCCTTTGGCGGGGTGCAGGGGTGGAGCCCCGCGGGGGGTGTGGGGGCGGAGCCCCCTGGCGGGGGCTGGGGCGGAGCCCCAGAGGGATGGGACGGGTAGGGGCGGCGGGGGCGAAGAAACCCCCCACCCCACTCCCCGCGCCAGAACCGGCCCCGGCACCGGCACCAGCCACCCCCGAGACCAAAAACCTACGTACCCGCCGATTCCCGTCGCCGCCGCCCCAACAACTCCGCCAGCCCCCTCCGAGTCGCAGCCAACACCACCCGATCCTCCGCCCGAAGCACATACGTAGAGGGCAGATCCCAGACCAGCCCGGAACCACCCCGCTCGCCTCCACCACCCCCCACGGCGGACACCGGTTCACCACCCCGCCGTCCCCCCGACGCAGCCGTGTCCAACGCAAGCACCCGCCACGCCCCCGCCCGAAACGCCTCCCCCACAGTCCGCCCCTCCAACTGCGGATGCCCACCCACCACGATGGCCGCGAACAGCAACACCCGCCGCTCCACCGGAATCGCCCCGAGGATCTGCCGCCCCATCATGGCCCCGGCAAACGCGGGCGCCGCCAGATGCGACACGCTACGACTCCGGGTCAGCGCCTGCGGATGCGCGGCTCGCAGGGTCCGGTACACGGCGGTGGCGAAGTCGTCGTCGTACAACCGCAGCACGACCCGAAGATCGGGCCGCACGCCACGGGCGTACAACGCGGCCTCCAGATTCGTCGTGTCCGCGCTGGTCAACGCGAGCAGCGCATGCGCCCGATGAATCTTCGCGGCTTCGAGCACACCCTCCTGAGTCACATCCCCCAACACCACCGGCACCCGCAACCGCCGCGCCAGCGCCAGCCCCCGCGCCTCCGGATCGGCCTCGACGCACACCACCGGAATGTTCAGCTCCCGCAGCCGCGTCAACACCCGCGTCCCGATCTTCCCGACCCCGAGCAGCACCACATGCCCGGACAGCCCCCGCGGCGGCTTGCGCAACGCGGACCCGCTGCGGAACGTACCCAGCGCCTCCAGCACGGCGGCGAGCAGCACAGGCAGCAGCAACAATCCGACGAGCCCGGAGAAGAGCTGAAGAATCTGCCGCCCGATGGGCTCACCGATGGCGGGGTTGTTGATGGCGAAGAGATCGAGCAGCGTCAGATAGGTCGCCTGCAGCGGGGGCTCCCCGGTGACGAGCATCGACGCGACCGCCAGCCCGACCACACACCCCACCAGCCCGGCGAACGACCAGCGCAGCCGCCGCGACAGCAGCGAGCCGAAGGGCACGACACTGCGCCCGGCGGACGGCGCGGACGCGGCGTACGACACCGTCTCCAGGACGACGGTCCCGCGCCCGGTGGCCGCCGCCACGGCCCGCTCGTCGGGCAGCAGCCGAGGGCCCTGCGACCCGCTGCTCTCCGAACCGTCGGCCCCGGCGGGGTCGTTGGTGGTGGCGGACAGCAGCGCGAGCGTGCACAGCCCGGGATCGGCGACCTCGCCGGGCCCCGGCGGCGGCCGCTCCACCGCCCGCAGCATCAACCCATCGGTCTGGACGACCTTGCTGGTCCCGGCGACGGCGGTCGCGGCGAGCGCGGGCGCGGCGGTGTCGGCATCGGACAACACGGTGGTGGAGGCGTCGAACCCGAGCCCCCCGCTCCCGCCGCCACCGTCTCCCTCACCGTCGGCCATGGCCATGGCCAACGCCGAGGCCTGATCGAGGAGTTCCTCGATGTGCTGCCCGAGGCGCCGGTTGTAGAGCCGTATGACGAGCCGCAGCCGTGGATTGAGGCGGCGCGCGGTGAGCGCGGCCCGGATGTTGGTCTCGTCGTCGTCATGGACGAGCGCGAGGGCGGCGGCCCGTTCCACACCCGCCTCGGCGAGTACGGACTCGGTGAGTTCGGTGGCCTCCAACACCCGCTCGGAACCGGCGGGTTCGGCCGTCCGGTTGGGCGGACCCTCCCCGTTGCCCGCGGCCCGGTTCACCGCCGCGGACATCCGGTCGAACAGAGTCGAGGCCCGCGCCCGCCCGACCACCGGCGGGCGCACACTGCGCTGGGTGGGCGGCACGACGAGGGTCACCCGTTCGCCGTAGACACCCCGCAGTTCGGCGGCCAGCCGGTGCGCCAGGGCGTCGTCACCGGCCACCACCATGTGCTGGGTCGTGTCGGTCGACGGGCTTTGATACGGAAGGGTCCCCACGAGGGAGAAGAGTGCCGCACGGGGAGGTGTGGTTCCAGAGGGCGGCCTGCGGACCGACATCGCCTCAGCGGCGCGTACGGGCCCGTGCCTCGCGCGGCGGCCGGACGAACTGCAACTCCAGCGCGACCGGAGGTTCGGCGATCCCCGGCCCTCCGGCGGACGCCCAACTCACCAGCTCCTCGGTGCAGTCGTCCCCCATCGCGAACCCGATCCAGATCGCCCGCGCACCCCGGCGCCGCGCGTCCCCCGAGGGCTGCACGACCACGACATTGGCCTGGTCGCAGGGTCCGAGACAGTCCACGGTCCGCACCACGAACCGTCCCCCGGACGCCTCGGCCCCGGCCCGCAACCGCTCCAGCTGCCAGGCGTGATCGTCGTCGGGATACTTCCGCGGATCGCCGCAACAACATCCACGGCAGACGACGAGCGTGCAGGGCCGCGACGCGGCGGCACCGATCGCCACCGTACGAGACCTGTCGGCCGAGGCTCGGTTCAACGGATCGGCTCTCCTTGTCGAACGTACGTCTACAGCCGCAGACGATAGTTGACGATCCCCGTGGCGAGTGGTTCGAGATGGGCAGCGGCGCAACAGCGAAGGCCGGCCAGAGCAGGCGTTACGTCCGTGACCGGTCGGCCGGCGCTCTCGATTCGGGAACGCGCACCCGTACCGTCGATCACCGGCAGGTCCGTTGTCAGTGCCCATGGTTAGGGTCTCCAACGCGCGGTCGGCTTCCGGGGGTTCCAGCTCTGAAGGGAATGGTCGCATCCCCGGCCTGTCCGGGGGCGGCCCGGAGATTCGTCCGGGACCTGGCCGACGGCTTCGCTCGTGACGCCGACGAGAAGCTCGTACAAACGTTCTCAAAAGCTCGCTACCCGGTGACGCCCGGACACGGCCCCGGTCACGCGCGGCGAGGCACCGGCTACTGAACGAGCTGGAGACGCCGGGCACCATCGGTTTCGCATCCCACTTCGGTGACCAGCGCTTCGGGCGAGTCGCCGTTCAGCGGGATGTACCCCCTCACACCACGACCGGAGCTCCGACCGAGGCGTCCCGCTGGACAAGGTCTACCGGCTCGCCGGTCGCCGGAAGCCGTGCCGGGAGCCTCCCCCGACCTGCCGTTTCCCGGCCCGAGGGCGCCCTGGCCCCACACCCGTCCCCCGGTGAACCGCGCTGCGACCCGGGTGAAGCGCCCTCGAAGACAAGTCCTGACTCACGGCGGCTGGACTTTCGTCCAGCTCCGAGGCGCGAGATCCTGGTACTCCGACCGTGGACCAGCGAACAAGTGCGGGCTGGTGCGCCTGTCACGCCTCGTAAAGCCCACCTCATGGTCATACGGCCCTCAGCGCGACGGGTACCGTCGCGCCTTCCCGAAGGAGGCCGGGCGATGAATCACCCGTCGTACCGTGACCGCAGAAGAGCGACAGCACCGCCGCGGCTCCCCGGCCGGGCCAGGAACGCACGAAGACTGAGCGCTGCCGCCGCCGTGGCGGCGATGCTCCTGGTGGGCTGTGACACGGGCACTCCCAAGGCGTCCCCGCACTCCAGTGGTCCCGGCGTGTCCCTCGCCCCGTCCGCCACGCCTTCCCACTCCCGTTCGACCTTCGCTCCGGCCCTCACCACCGCCGCCACCGCGTGTACCAACAGCTCGAAGCTGGCCGGTTGGTCGAACCGTCGGCTGGCCATGCTGACCATCGCCGTCCCGGTGTCGGAGACCTCGGTGTCCGACGCCACGTCCGAGGTGAGCGCCGGTGCGGGCGGTGTGCTGCTGTTCGGCAGCAAGGCGCCGTCCGACCTCGGCTCCCGGCTGACCACCCTGAAATCCCATGTACCCGGTCATCTGGGCCTGTTGGTGATGACCGACGAGGAGGGCGGCGGCATCCAGCGCATGGCGAACCTCGTCGGGTCCCTGCCCTGGCCCGCGTACATGGGCGCGCACTGGACCCCGGCCCAGATCCAGCAGAACGTCACGAAGGTCGCCAAGAAGATGGCGGCCGCCCAGGTGAACATGGACCTCGCGCCGGTCGTCGACGTCGACGGCAGGAACGTCGCCCCCAGCCATACCAACCCCGACGGATGGCGGTCCTTCAGCGGCAACACCTCGGTGGTCTCCAAGGCCGGTGTCGCGTACATGAACGGGTTGCGCGCCGGCGGCGTGATACCCGTCGTCAAGCACTTCCCGGGCCTCGGCGGCTCCACTTACAACTCCGACTTCGGCCCCGCCCGCACCCTGCCCTGGTCCACCCTGCAGAAGGTGGGCATCCCGCCGTTCACAGCGGCCATCAAGGCCGGTGCCCCGGCCATCATGGTCTCCAACAACATCGTGCCGGGCCTGGGCACCAATCCGGCGAGCCTGTCACCCACCGCCATCAGCTCCGAGCTGCGCGGCAAGATGGGATTCAAGGGGCTGGTGGTCACCGACTCGCTCAGCGCCAAGGCGATCTCCGCCGCCGGCTTCAGCGTCCCCGCCGCCGCCGTCCAGGCCCTGCGCTCCGGCGCCGACATGGTCTTGTTCGACCTGGGGAGCAACGTCAGCTCCCAAACGTCCTCGATCGCCACGGCGATCACCAATGCGGTGACCGGCGGACACCTCTCCCGCAGCCGCCTCATCGACGCGGCGGGGCACGTCCTGGCCGTCCGGCACGTGAATCTCTGCTCCTGAGCCCGGTCGTCCTGATTGTGGCGGGCCGACTCAGGTCGGCTACTGCCTGGGACGTAGCCACACTTCGCTGCTGTACGGCCGTTCAATCGAGCCTCGGAGCCAGGGGAACAGCCAGGCCGTCGTCACGGCCGCCAGTCCGGGCCCGAAGCAGATCGTCACGGCCAGGATCGCCACTGCCCATTCAAAGGTGTCCATGACCGAAGACCCATCCCTCGCCACGTCGGCTGTGCGACTCGTTCCAGCAGCGTAGAGAGCATGCCAGGCCAGTCATACGACGGGAATGGACAGCGGCGGTTGATTTCTCCCAGCGCCTCTCCCGGGGCGAACGATCGCGACATTGCGGCGCGCACCGACGCGCACTGACTCGACAAGGGAGGACAGACAAGGGAGGGCAAGGGAGTACTAGAGCACGATGATCACGAAACCTCCGTTGTTGAAGAAGCGGTGGTGGTCGAAGCGGTGGTCGAAGCGGAACCCGTGGTGGTCGAAGCGCTGGTCGAAGCAGCGTCCGCCCCAGTCGTCGTGGCCGCCGCACCAGTTGGTGGTCACCTGAGTGTGCACGGCAGGGGCTGCTGCCGCGGCCGTGCCCGCTGCGCCGATCGCAGCGCCGCCGGCCATCAGAACGCCGACCGCGGACACCGCGGCGAGACGCCTCGCGCGTTGTGCTCGCATGATGGATGCACCTTCTCCTCCATCGTCTCGCGCACCTCTTAGCGGCACGAGAGGGACAGCCGCAGCCGAAGGGGAGGAGCGGCGCGGTCGCTGCCGTCGCCTCGCACAGACGGGAGCACGTCTTACAGCCAAGATCCCCTCTGTACGGGAACCTGACGACCGGGGCCTATCCCCGGGTTGCAGCTCTCTTATCAGTACGTCGACGGCGCCCTTTTGGATTGCGTCGGCCGAAATTCCACGAAGGGTCTCCCACCTCACGGGCTGCGCCACACGACCAGGACGCGCATGGAGGGGTTTCGCACTCCGCGGGGGCGGCGCACGACGCGCGGCTACTCGGCGTCGAGCTGGTGGTCGGCCCAGATGTAGCTTTCGGGGAGCAAGTCGGTGATGAGGACGGTTCGGATGCGCTCGTCCTCGCCGACGATGACCTTGAGGGCAGGGAAGTAGTCGAGAAGGACCTGACGGCACCGGCCGCACGGGGGGACGACTCCCCGGTCGCGGTCGCCCACGGCAACGATCGTGTCCAGCTCGTAGGCGCCCTGGGCGGCTGCCGCGCCGATGACGACCATCTCGGCGCAGGGTCCTCCCGTGAAGTGGTAGGCGTTCACCGCCGTGACGATCCGGCCGTCCCGGGCACGGGCCGCGGCCGCCATGGTGTGGTTGTCGCCCTGGCAGCGAGTGCGAGCGACGTGCGCCGCAGCCTGGATGAGTTCGTGGTCGACGGGGTGGATCTGCGTGGTCATCGTCTCTGCCTTCGTCAGGTGTCAGGCGACGTTGACTCGAGTGACGATGGTCTGCAAGCGAATTCGACGATGTTGGCCTTGGCCCAGTCGCCGACCCGGGTGAGCTTGTCCTCGCCCAGGTCTAGGGCGGCGAACAGGTGGCGCTGTGCCCGCGGCACCCCTGATGCGGACATACCGGACCAAATCTAGACTGGCGAAGCCGTAGAAAGCACTGGACTAGGGAGATATGTGCCATGGCCAAGCGAGGGAACAAGCGACGCAGCCGTAAGAAGAAGAAGGCCAATCACGGCAAGCGTCCCAACGCCTGAGCCCACCGAGCAGAGGGCCGCGGGGTCCCTTGCCTTCGCCACCCGGATCGAGGTCAAGGACTGGGGTCCCCGCAGCCGTCCGCGGTTTCCCGCGTGAGCTCACTGAGCGGGGAAGGTGAGCCGCAGAACGATCTCACCGTCGTCCATCTCCCCGGTGGGCTCGAACCCGAACTCCTGGTAGAAGGGCAACGGTTCGCCGTCGCCGGGCTCGTAGCTGGTCAGCAGCTCGGTGGCGCCGTCCGCGCGAACCAGGGCGGCGATCTGCGTGAGCGCCTCGCGGCCGATCCCTCGCCGCTGGTACCGCTTGTCGACGAGGAGGCGCCAAATGAAGTGCCGCCCTTGGAAAAGACCGGACGACGGCTTCCACGACAGCATCACGAAGCCGACTGGCTCGTCGCCGCGGTACACGGCGCGATACCAGGGATTGGCCTCCGGTTTCTTCGCCGCCTCCTTGAGCGACCTGGACACAGAGGCGACGAACTGCTTCTGGTCACGTCGGACCCGTAGGGCACGTACGGCATCCCGGTTTGCGTCGGTGATCTCCCGTAGGTGCACACCTGGGGACCTCATGCCACACCCCTTCCGCATCCGACAGCCGCGCCATCCGAACCGGCGTGAAGGTGCGTACGCATTAACGAGGACGCCAGGTCGGACATCTTCGCAGCGTATTCGACACAGACGATCCGGAGCGTGACTGGCACGCCGGACGGTGACCGCGTCCGAGTCAGGGGGCTGGGAACGGCTTGCCGCTGACGAGTGGGACGAACACGGGCTCGTCTTCTCCTCGGCCGTGGCCAAGCCGCTCGACGCGACCAACGTCCGCTCAAGGACGTCGACGGGATCAGCGCCGACGAGGTAGTAGGCGCGCAGGAATCGATAGTCACGCAGATCGGCACGCAGCAACGCCAGAGGGCCCTTACCGATCCGGTAAGGGCCCTCTGAACTGCTATTCAGCTGTCGGGGTGGCGGGATTTGAACCCACGACCTCTTCGTCCCGAATGGGGTTCGGTTGCTGATCTTGCCTGCATGGATGGCGTCTGCCCTGGTCAGGGACGGGGCACCAGTTGGTCGCGGGTGGTGTGGAAGGGGCGTCGGGAGGAAGTCGGCTCCCAAATGGCTCCCAGGGAGCAGGGTGCGGACGGCATACGTCACCCTTAGTGGCGACCGCTTGCGTGATCTAACACGTGCGCCACGTCTGCTCACGCATCGCTCGCGCGAGAGTCCTGCGTCTGCTCAGAATCCGAAGGCGGCCGGGTTTCGTCGGACACAACGGTCGGTTCCTCACAGACATGGCGGCGTACGCGGTTCGTCCATGAGCTGTGACCGACGTCAGCTTCGCTGAGGCCCAGCCCGCCCGCTCTGGGATGAGGGCACCGGGCGGACCGGCAGGCTCGTCGAGGGCGAGCGGTCCACAGAAACCCCTCGGCCATGTGAAGACGTGCCACCACCGGGTCGGTCGACAGCCTTCCCAAGGGCGACGGCACGCACGTCTACGACTTCTCGCTGTACGTCAGTCGCACGCGGCATCGCCAAGGGACAGGCCGCGGTGATCTCCGGCAGGGCCCGTCCGGTTTGCCGGACAGACGACTGCGGCGACCCAAGCTCGCTCGTTCGCGCATCCCGAGTGTCTGTCTGAGCAGACTGCGGTCGGCCTACACGGAATCGGCAATCGCCTGGGTCTCCTCGACCATGCTTGCGATGGTGGAGGGCAAGGCGTTACCGGCCCGCCCGGCCATGTCGTCAGACATGGCCACCAAGAGTCAGACGCTGTCTCTCAGTTGGCCGAAGACGATGAACTCGCCCTCGGTGGTGAGTATTTCCACCGACGCTGCATTACCTTCACGTGCCTTCTGTATGACCATCTCTTGACCTGTTTCCCCTAGGGTCGAAGGCCGCAGTTGCGAACGGGGGAGGCGTCGATGGGCGACGGCAAGGACCCGGCCAAGGTCCTCGACATCAAGACCGCCGATATCAAACGGGCGGCACCGGACTTCCAGACGGCCGCCGTCGATCTGGGCAAGGCGCTGACCGCGCTCGTGAAGTCCCTCGACGGGCTGGGCGAGCCCTGGGGGAACGACAAGCAGGGCAAGGAGTTCGGCGACTCCTACAAGCCGCTGCAGAAGAAGATCGAGGGTGCGGCGGGCACGCTGGTGCTCGGGCTGACGAGCATTCACGAGGCCATGGTGGACATGGCGGACGGTCATGTCGACAACGACGAGTTGATCGCCGGAATGTTCACCGAGGTGAAGGTCCCGAAGACGGACGGTGCCGGTGAGCGTTGAGGACGAGGCCCGGAAGATCCTGCTCCATCTGGGCCTGTGGTGGCCGGAGGCCGACTCCGGGAAGCTGCGGTCGGCGGCGACGGCCTGGCGCACCTTCGCGGACGCCGTGGACGACGTACGGGGCCCGGTGCAGCAGAGCGCGTCGTCGATCATCCACAACAACACGGGTGAGTCGATCGAGGCGTTCGACAAGTTCTGGGGCCGCTACGCGCAGAGCGCCAAGGGCAAGGACAGCGGTTGGCTGAAGGACCTGGCCGACTCCGGGCGCCAAATGGCCACGGCGCTCGACAAGTTCGCCGACGCGATCGACGACGCCATCAACAAGCTCTGGACGCAGATCGGCATCGACGCCGCCGTGATCGCGGGCGGGGTCGCGCTGGCGTTCTTCACCGCGGGCCTGGCCTCCGGCGCGGCCGTCGCGGCGGCCGACCTCGTCATCGAGTTCGGCGCCGGTCTCGGCGTGGCCGTCTCCACGACGATCGCCGAGATCGCCGCGGGCACGCTGGTGGCCGCGGCCTTCGGCGGGATCGAGTCGGTGACCGTCGACTTGGCTGTGGCCCAGCCCCTGAAGATCGCGACCGGCCTGCAACAGGGCTTCAGCCTCGACGAGGTCAACCAGGCCGCCAAGGACGGCATGATCTTCGGTGGCGCCCTGGGCGCGGGCGGCGGGGTCGTCAAGGCGGGCATCGAGGGCGCGTTCAGCGACACGACACCGCTGTTGCTCCGACCGCCCTCGCTCCGCCCCGACCTGGTCGAACTCGGCCCGACCGCGCGCAACGCCGACCGCACCCCCTGCGTCGGCGAGCCGATCGACGTGGCGACCGGCGCGATACTGATGACGCAGACCGATCTGGCGCTGCCGGGGAGCCTGCCGCTGGAGTTCACGCGCACCCATCTGTCCTCGTACCGGGGTGGGGTCTGCTTCGGCCCGACCTGGATCTCCACCCTCGACGAGTGCCTCCAGATCGACGGCGAGGGCGTGGTGTTCGCGGCGGCGGACGGCATGCGCCTGGTCTACCCGGTGCCGGAACCCGGCGTCCCGACGATGCCGGTGAAGGGCGTGCGCTGGCCCCTGGAATGGGACGGCAAGCCGGACAGCGCGATGACCGTCACCGACCCGGCGACCGGCGTCGTCCGCACCTTCGCCGCCCCCGTCCCCTCCCCCACCTTCGGCGTCTTCCACCTGGCACTGGACTCCTGGAGCGACCGCAACGGCAACCGCATCGACGTCGAACGCGACGACGAGGGCGTCCCGTTCGGCCTCCGCCACTCCGGCGGCTACTACGTCGCCGTCGACAGGACTGGCCCCCGCATCACCGCCTTGCGCCTGCTCGACGAATCCCCGTCCCGCTACACACGGAACGTGCCGGACGAGGGCACGGTCGTCATGCGCTACGGCTACGACGGCGCCGGCAACCTCACGGAGGTCGTCAACTCCAGTGGGGAACCACTGCGGTTCGCGTACGACGCCGAGGGCCGGGTCACCAAGTGGACCGACCGGAACGGCACTTGGTTCGGCTACGTCTACGACGAGCGCGGCCGGGTCGTCCGCACCGAGGGCGTCGACGGAATCCTCTCCGGGACGCTGACGTACGACGACACGGCGCGCACGACGACGTACACGGACTCCCAGGGCCGCGCCTCCACTCACCGCCACAACACGGAGGGCCTGGTCGAAGAGGAGACCGACCCGCTCGGCAACGTCACCCGCACCCAGTGGGACGAGTACGGCTGCCAACCTCTTACGGTCACCGACCCGCTCGGCCACACCACCCGATACCGCTACGACGAGACGGGCAACCTCACCGAACTCACCCTGCCCGACGGGTCGTCGGCACGGGCCGCTTACAACGCGCTCGGCCTGCCCACGGAACTCGTCGAGCCTGGTGGAGCGGTCTGGCGACACACGTACGACGAGCGGGGCAACCTGCTGACGACGGTCGACCCGGTCGGCGCGCAGACCCGATACACCTGCGACGCGGAAGGCCGCCCGACGGCGATCACGAACGCTCTCGGCCACACCCGCACGGTGGCCTACGACGCGGCGGGCCTGCCCCTCGCCCTGACCGACGAGCTGGGCCACACGACTACGGTCCGCCGCGACGCGTTCGGCCGAATCGTCGAAACGACCGACCCTCCGGACCACACCACCCGCATGGGCTGGACCATCGAGGGCAGGCCCTCCTGGCGCGAACACTCTGATGGCACACGCGAGTCGTGGACGTGGGACGCCGAGGGCAACCTGCTCACCCACACGAATCCCGTCGGCCACACCACTCGCCACACAGCGACCCACTTCGGCGCTCCGGCCTCCCGCACGGACCCGGACGGCGCACAGTACGCATTCGCCTACGACAGTGAACTCCGCCTCGCATCCGTCACCAACCCACTCGGTCTGGCCTGGTCGTACACCTATGACGAGGCCGGCCGCCTGGCCACGGAAACCGACTTCAACGGCCGCACCCTCAGGTACACGCACGACGCTGTCGGTGGTCTGCGGGCGCGTACCAACGGCGCCGGAGAGACCCTGAGTTTCACGCGGGACGCGCTCGGGCGGGTCGTGGAGCAACGCTCGGACGCGGGTGACGTCACCACGTTCGGCTACGGCCCTGACGGCGGTCTGTGCCGCGCGGCCAACGCGGACGCCGAAGTCGTGCTGACGCGTGACGCTTTCGGCCGGGTTCTGACGGAGACCGTGAACGGCGGCACGACCACATATGTCCATGACGCCCTCGGGCTCCGCACCCGACGGGTGACGCCGTCCGGGCTGGTCTCGGAGTGGACGTACGACCCGGCCGGGCGCCCTCTCACCCTGCGCTCGCGTGCGGGCACGCTGGATTTCGTGCACGATGCCGCGGGCCGCGAGACAGAGCGCCACATCGGCGCGGAGGTGACGCTGACGCAGAGCTGGAGCGCGGTGGGGCTGCTGACAGCGCAGACTCTGACCGCGACCTCCGCCTCCCTGGTGTCCGGCGCGGACCGCCTCCTCCAACACCGCACCTACGCCCACCAGGCCGACGGCTGTGTGACCGAGATCCGGGAACTGACGTCGGGCACCCGCCGCTTCGACCTGGACGGCATGGGCCGGGTCAGCGGCGTCCGCGCCCACGGCTGGACGGAGAGTTACGCGTACGATCCGGCGGGCAACCTAGTGCACGCCACGTCGCCGGATCAAGAGGCAGGCGGTGAACGCCGGTTCGACGGAACGCTCGTCCGCTCGGCCGGACGCACCTCGTACGAGTACGACGCCGAAGGCCGCCTCGTCAGGAGAACCCGCAAGCTCCTGAACGGTCAGACCCGTGTCTGGAGCTACGCGTGGAACGCTGAGGACCGTCTCATGGACCTGGTCGCTCCGGACGGCAGCCATTGGCACTACGCGTACGATCCGTTCGGCCGACGCGTCTCCAAGCACCGGGTGGCCGACGACGGTTCCGTTGCCGACCGTACGGACTTCGTCTGGGACGACCTGTGCCTGGCCGAGCAGACCACGCCTGACGGCTGGGTCACCACCTGGGACTACGCGACTGACGATCCTCGCCCGGTCGCCCAGACGAGCCACAGACCAACCGCGTCAACTGGCAACACGTCCTTCCTGGCGCGGCTGGCGGAGGAATCGGCTCCTGAGCACAGAGCCCAGCTGTATACCGTCGTCACCGACGCGGTGGGCACGCCCACGGAACTGGTGGACGCAACGGGAGATCTGGTCTGGCAGCGCCGTACCAGCCTGTGGGGCACTCGCCTCCCGGCTCCGGGGGAGGATGCGTCGCCGGTGGACTGTCCCCTGCGCTTTCCCGGCCAGTACGCCGATCCCGAGTCGGGCCTGCACTACAACCTTCACCGGTACTACGACCCGGAGACGGCGCGGTACATCAGCGCTGATCCGCTGGGTCTCGTCCCCGCACCCGATCACCACGCCTACGTTCCGAACCCACTGGGTTGGACCGACCCCCTCGGGCTTGCCGGGAAGGGGCCGTCGGGGCCGAAGAACCCACTGGACTTCGGGCAGGGGTACACGGGCCGGCGTGACATCTTCCCGGTGGGCAACAAGGGAAGGGACGTGGAGATCCACGTCTACGACAAGTCCATGCGCGAAGTCGGGCTTTACAACAGCCAGGGCTGGTTCAACAAACATGGCATCAAGGCTTCGGAAGTCGAGGTCCCGCCCGGCGTGGAGAATGCCATCAAGGGGCGGATGATCTACGAGCTGCGGAAGGTCGGCCGCATCAGCCCCAAGGGGACCGAGGACATCACCGGAGACAAATGGAGGCGACCGCCTCTCGCCGCGGAAGGATGCAAATGAAGTACGTCACGGCCGTCTGGGACGACGGAGGGTTCTCCGTGGATCCGGGGGCCTATCTGGCCGAACTGCCGCGTCTGCGCGCCGACCTGCCCCCGGGCGCCCGGTCCTTCGCCACCGACCCCGGCCACTACGACATCGCGGGCGCGACCCGCTGTGTCAAGGATCTGGAACTGGCCGGGGTCCACTTCGCCACCGACAAGAGCGGCGGCCTGGTCCTGGACTTCGCGCCCAACAAGTTCAAGCACGACTCCGGCCTGCGTATCACCTACTCGGGCGTGACGCACTTCTCCGTCGACTATGAACACTCCATCGACTGGATGCTGGTCGACGCTGTCCTCCTCGACGAAATCCTTCCGGACGAGGACGGCGGCTGCACACACGAGATCGCGCTGACCGACGCGAGCATCCTGGTCCGCTGCCGGGACCTGGAAGCGGTGTGGGGCGGCACGAGCTGACGGAGACGGCGTCGGTGGTCCCACACCACCTGGACCGACTCTCCCAGCACGCAGGCGTCAACGGGGCAACCGCGTTCGCACGCGCCTCAAGGCACCGGCTTCTGGTTCGGTGCTTCGGCGAGACGGCGGCCGGCGAACTCAGCCACGGCCCGGCGTTCCGACCCGAGGCCGTGGAGCCTGCGACCGGGCTGAGGTCCTGTCTGGTCGAAGATGCCCCGCGTATTTCCGCGGAGGTCGGCCACTGCCGCCAGACGGGACGCGTCCGGCAGCAGTGGCCCGCGCCGCGACCCCGCCCTACTTCCGGGTGTTGACTCCTTGTCCCAAGGACCCTGCTGTGATGAGGGCCCGGCCGGTTTCCTCGTGGCCTGTCAGGGAGAGGACCACCCCGGCAGTGAAGCAGGCGGCGGACAGCCCGACCGTGGCCCAGGCGAGGCCGCTTCGAAGGCCGAGCACCATTCGCGGGGAGCCACCGGGGAGCAGGTCTTAGGAAGTCGACTCCCTGGCGGTTCCCAGTCTGATGCACTGGGAGCAGGCAAGCGGGCGCAGTTCTGATGGTGTTGGGTCACGTCACAGTCGTGGGGAAGGGTGGCCCCGTGAGGTGCGATGGCTCATACCGCTCACTGTGTGCCTGGCCAGGGATAGACACGAAGGGTGACCCGCCTACGTCTCATCAGGAGGCTCTGGTAGCGCCACGTGAGTACCTGCTATTCGCTCTCCTGAGCGATCAGTTCTAGATAGTGCTGGCTCCTTCAGTGCGGACGTTGGCATTTACCAGACGAAGGACGAATTCGTCGAGTAGGGGGATCTGCTTGCGGTCCTGGGCCAAGACGTCAGCGCTGATGCGGGTGACGGGCAATGCGGCGTCAACAATGGCCGTCAGCTCCAGGTCGAGGACGGCAACCGGAACCTGTCAGCCGGCCTGCCCCGCACGTCCTCGGACGTCGAGGCGTGGATGGCACAGCTCAAGGGCTGAGCGCTGCGGACGACTTGGACCTGTGCCCCGTGGATGTCCACGGGGCACGGGCTCTTCGCCGTGTTCAGGCGTCACGCTCCCACGACGTCACGCGCCCACCGACCGGTTTTTCAGGCGGCCTTCCCCAGCGCCTCGCGCCAGCGGACCGCGCTGCCGACCCGCAAGATCGACCGCTCGTAGACGCGCCCTGCCAGCACAGCGAGCCCGGCCGCGGCGGCGACCATCAGCAGCGCCGCGACCGCGTTGGCACCCCAGCCCGCGCCGTGCACGCTGACGTGCAGCGGCATGATCAGCATCGAGAACGGCGGGATGTACTGCACGATCTGCACCCATGAGGCGTTCAGGTCCTGTGTGGCGGCGACCGCCACGCCGTACGGCACCATCGTGGACATCAGCACCGGCATCACGGCGGTGGCGACCTCTTCGGAGCGGGAGACCAGTGAGCCGGCCGCCGCGAAGAGGAACGCGAAGAAGAGGAAGCCCAGCACGAACCAGCCGACGGCGGCGAGGATCGCGGACGCCGCCGGGAACTGCGCGGGCAGTACGTGAGCGAACCGCACCGCAACGAATGTGGCCGCCCCGAAGGCCGCGGTCTGCAGCACGGCCGCCGTGCCGATGCCCAGCACCTTGCCGACCATCAGCCGCAGCGGGGTGAGCGTCGCGAGCAGCACCTCGACGACGCGGGTGGACTTCTCCTCCACGACGCCCTGGGCGACCATCATTCCGTAGCCGAAGAGCTGGAAGAACAGGATCGTCACGATGCCGATCGCGGTGCCCGGCCCCGCGCTGCCGCTGCCCCGGCCGTCGACGCTCTGGGTGCGCGGCAGGGATGCGGCGACGTCCTGCCGGAGCCGCTCGACGTCGACGTGCTGACGTTTCAGGGCGCGGGTGGTGGCCCACTGCTGGACGGCCGCGGTGGCCGCGGCGCGCGCCTCCTGGGAGGTGTCGGCGCGCACCAGCATCAGGACCTCGCTGCCGTGCACCACGAGTGCGGCGTCCGCGTCCTTGCCGGCCACCTGCCGGCGGGCCGCCGCCTCGCCGGCGACGGCGTGCCAGTGGGTGGCGCCGGTCGCGGCGTGGTTCCCGGCGGGGGTGAGGGCGCTCGTGGCGATGCCGGTGACGGCGACGGTGGTGTGGTGGCCGTCGTCGGAGGACGGGCCGAAGACGGCCAGCAGTCCGATGATGACCGCGATGTTGACGATGGTGCCGATCACGAAGGAGCGGTTGGCGACGCGGGCGGCGATCTCCCGGCCGGTGACCAGCCGCACTGCCGCCGACGCCGACGAACGGGCAGCCCTGGCCTGCTGCTTGCTCACGCTGTCACCTTCTCGCGCTTCTCGCGCTTCCCGCGCCTCGCGCGCTTGCGGGCCTTGCCGGGATGCTCCGGCTCGTTCCCGTTCCCGTTCCCGTTCCCGTTTTCGTGCTCGCCGGCGTCGTGGGGTTCCGCCGCCACGTAGGAGCGGAACAGCTCGGTGAGCGTGGGCTGCCGACGCTGGAACGTCCGCAGCCGGCCCACCGACAGGGCCCGGCGGACCAGCTCCGTCTCGTCGGCCTCCGTGTTCAGGTGCACGACCGTGCCGCTGCCCTCGGGACGGTGCGCCTCGACGCCCGCGACGCCGCTCGCCCAGTCGTCGGGGGCGCCGTCGATCTCGACGTACACCCCCGCGCTGCCGCGGGCACGCAGCTCCTCGACGGAGCCGCACGCCACGGTCGTCCCGGACCGCACGATGCCGATCCGGTCGCAGAGCCGCTCCACCAGGTCGAGTTGATGGCTGGAGAAGAGCACCGGGACCCCCTCGGCGGCCTTCTCCCGCAGCACGGCGCTCATGGTGTCCACGGCGAGCGGGTCCAGGCCGGAGAACGGCTCGTCGAGCAGCAGGACTTGGGGGTCGTGGACGAGGGCGGCGGCCAGCTGGACGCGCTGCTGGTTGCCGAGGCTCAGCGAGTCGACCGTCCGGTCGCGGTACTTGTCCACACCCAGCCGCCCGGTCCAGGTCTGCATGGCGGTGACGGCGTCCGCGCGGGACAGTCCGTGCAGCCGTGCCAGATAGACGAGGTGCCGCGCCACCGTCATCTTCGGATAGAGGCCGCGCTCTTCCGGCATATAGCCGATCACGGCATGGGATTCGGCGTCGACGGGCTTTCCGCGCCACCGGACCTCGCCGCGGTCGGTGTCCAGGACACCGACCGCGATACGCATCGTTGTGGTTTTTCCGGCGCCGTTGCTGCCGACGAATCCGAAGACCTCGCCCGGACTCACCGAGAACGACATTCCATCGAGTGCGACCTGGGTCCCGTACCGCTTGGTCAGGGAATCCACTTCCAGGGCGCCTGGTGCGTGGTGCATAGAACTCTTCCTTACAACTGGCGTTACGTCAGTCCCCGGCGGGAGTAAGTACTTCGCGGTATCCCGAGGATGCGGCAGAACCTCGAAACGCTGAGCCCGCAGTCACGCCGTACGGTTTCGAGGTCTGCGAAGGGACCGCGTGGAAGTCCACCGCCGCTCTGCGGGCGCGCAGCTGGACGTAGACCTCGCCGAGAGCGGTCTTCAGCTCGGTGATCTGGGCGTTGAGTTTGCGCTCCCGCTCGCTGCTCTGCCGGTCACCGCCCTCCAGCCCCTGGCTGCCGGCCGCGATGAACTGACGTTTCCAATTGCCGATGGCCTGCTCCGAGACGCCGGCCTGGCGGGCGGCCTGTGAGACGGAGAGTTCGCCGGAGAGGAGATGGAGAACGAGCTTGGCTTTTTCTTCCGGAGGCATGACGGGTGGGCGTGCCACGATTCTCTTTCCCTTCGGGCGGGTGATCGAATAGTGCCACCCTCTCCGGCAACACACCGGATCGGGAAGCGAATTGAGGAAGAGTTGAGCTGAATGGCGCGGCAAAATTTCCGTTGCCGCGAAGTCGATTCCGCGCGCTTTTGGGCAGCCCTTTTCGCGCGACCGCGCAGCGCGATCACGTCGGAGTGGGAAATGCTTTACGGCGCGGAAAGACCGTCAGTTCAGCCGTGGCGGTGAAGGGAAGCGCGGTGCACGGATGCGTGAATCGCTGATGCGTGAATCGCGGATACGCGTGATGGACATGACGCGATGCATGGTGAAACCCCCGGTTACCAACTGCGACCGGCTCCAGGAGGGCCGGATCGATGGCGATGCAGCACGGGTGGTCAAGCCCGTCACTGACGTAGATCACCCTATTGGCCTCTTGCGCCCTTGACAAGACGGACCACATGCGCACCAGTTGTAGCGAAAGTACTTGCCATTGAGGAAAGTACATGCCACGATGACGTCATGACTGAGTCGACCTCTCCTGCCGACGCCGACGCCGCGCTCACCACGGCCCGTTCGGCACTGGCCGCCGCCCGTCGGCCGCGCCCGGTACCGGCCTGGCGTCCGCCGGTGACCGGCGTGCTGTTCGCCGCCGGTTTCGGCTGCCTCGCGCTCTACGACGCGCATCCCCACACCTGGGCGTATCTGCTCGGCGCCGCCCTCTGCCTCGCCGTCTTCCTGGCCCTGACCATTGCCTCCAGCCGCGCGGGCGGCATCACACCGTGGCCCGCCGGCAGCACCCGCGAGCGCGCGAGGCGGCAGTCGGCGGTCGCGCTGCCGATCGTCGCGGGGGGCATCGCCTGGGCGTTCCTCGGCTTCCCCGGCTTCATCGTCGTCTTCGGCGCCGGGCTCGGCATCCTCACCTGGGTGCAGATGGCGAGCGCCCGCAAGGGGACCGCGGCATGACCGTTCCGGATACCGGGCCCAGCCTCGACCCGACGATCCAGCACCCCACTCGGCTGGCGCTCGTGGCGTTCCTTTCCGGCTGTGCGGAAGCCGATTTCAAGACGGTTCGCGAGCGGCTGCAGATGTCCGACTCCGCGCTGAGCAAGACGGTGGCCGCGCTGGAGACGGCGGAGTACGTGTCCGTGCGCAAGGGCTATGTCGGCAAGCGTCCTCGCACCTGGCTGGCGCTTACGTTCGACGGCCGGCGCCGCCTCGCCGCGCATCTCATGGCGCTCCAGAGCATCGCGGACCAGGCCCGCGCGCAGGCGCAGGACTGACGCGCAGCCGGCGCCCGGGCACGCAAAAGGCCGCCGTACGTCGAGGCCGGGGGTGACCCACGACGTACGGCGGCCGGTCTCGTGACGCGGCGCGTGTGCGACCGGCACGGTTCGTGCCGCGGCTACAGGGCAAGTCCTGCCGGGAGGGCGCCGGGTGAGGCCCAGCGGCGAATGGTCCCGGCACCGAGTGGGTCCGGACCCACCACGACGCGTAGGGGCTGCCGCATTCCCGGCGGCAGCCCCCACGTCCCGTACGAGTCGGGTCAGCAGCCGGCGCCGTGCGTGATGGAGACGCTGGTCAGGATCCCGCTCGCGGCAGAGATCGAGAACGCGCCGCACTCCGGCGACGACGCCGTGATGATCGACGGCGTGGTGGCCGGGGCCTCGCCCGCGGCGGAGGCGCCGAAGTCGGCGGCGTCGGTGTAGGCGGTGTAGCCGGCGATGAGCTGGTCAGCGGTGTTCATGAGGGACCCCTTTGACTGGTCTGCATGGTGTGAATGGATTGCTCGGGTCGTGCAGCAAACTGCCGGAACGCCTCAACCAGAGGATGCCCGGCGCTCTTTGAGCGGGTGTCAGCAGCCCCAGTGCGCGGTGAAGCCGACGGCCGAGGCGCTCACAGCGCTCACAGCGCCACCGCAGGCGGGGGTGGACTCGGCGATGACGCTGAGGATGGTCGGCGTGGTCGCGGGGGCCTGGCCACCGGCGGAGGCGCCGAAGTCGGCAGCGTCGGTGTAGGCGGTGTAACCGGCGATGAGCTGGTCAGCGGTGTTCACGTGATTCCCCTTCGGTATTCGGTCGGAGCGGGTCGTCATCGCGACGTCCCGGTCCTGTCCGGCGTGCTCGATTCCAACACGGAACAAGTGGCCCGCGGGGGGCGAAAATTACCGTCATCTTTCTGCTTTTACGCCCCTGACCTGCGATGTTTCGGAAGGAGGAAAAGTAATGGCGGCCACGGCCAGCCGCTCCCACACCGTCAGTTCCTCCTGCGCCTCACCGAGCACCTGCCGCAACTCCTCGGCGTCCGCGGCCAGTACGTCCTCGGGCTCCGCGAGCCCGCGTGCCGCGGAGCCGAGGAAGGTCTGGCACCACTGGTCGAAACAGTCGCGGCAGACACGCAGCCGGCCGCACAGCACCTCCGCGGCCTCCGCTCCGCTGAGGTACCGGAGCACGGCGTGGCGGCGCAGCGCCGCCGGCGGTGTGTGGCATCGCACGACGGCGCGCTCTACATCAGGCCGAGGCCGGGCAGGGGCGGTGAGGCGAGGTTGCGGCCGGGGGCGAGCGGGTCGATCCCGGCGTTCAGAAAGGACTCCTCGACGGTCGCGGAGCGCCCCACCCCGTCCGTCCGGACCGCGTGCTTGACCAGCGCCTCGGCGAGCGCGCCGCTGCGGTGCTCACCGAAGCTCAGCGACCGCGTGCCCGGCCGCTGGTCCTGCGGCTCCCACGCGACGGCCACGCCCGGCGCGACCTCGTGCGCGAACGGCGAGGTCGCGCGACCCAGTCCGGGCAGCG
>LRTP01000061.1 GCA_001550305.1 Streptomyces diastatochromogenes | reverse complement strand
GGGCAGTACGGGCCGGCGGCGGACGGGCACAACCCGCGGACACAGCAGGGGGCGGGCGGCGGGCGCAGCGGAATGGACGGCGGGCGCCGGGGATGCGGGCCCTTCGGGTACCTGATGCGTTCCTCCCCCGGTGCATCCCGGGCGGCCGTCGTGGCCGGCCCCGTCCCCGGTCCGGTCCGGTGAGGGTGAGGCCGGCAGCCGGTGCCGGGGCCGCCCGCGCCGATGCGGCACATCGGGCCGTCGGGCCGCGGCTGCCGGCCACCGATCGCCGCGGTATCCGGGGTGATCGGACAGCTGGAGGCACGCAGGGCACCGGATGGTCCCAAAACTCGTGGACACCCGTTCCGGGGCGCCGGGTGCACGACCTCGGCCACCGCAGCCGATGACGGCTGGATACGCTCCCCGGCCTCGCTGTTTGGATACGCGCTGGAAGCCGGATACACCTTGACGCCAGTGCGAGGAGTCCCGCCCGCCGGCGACGATCTGGGCATGCGGCCGCGTTTCATGGGCCCTCTCCGCCGCAACGCATGCCCTCTCGCACGCGGGCAACGGAGGAAACCCCCGATGAGCTGAACCGACGTACGGGTGAGCGGGGGACTCCTCGCGCGCAGCGCCTGCCGGACTGGGCGAGGTAGCGGCAAGGGCCCGCCGGGGACGGGGAAAGCGCCAACCGGCCTGGCGGATGCGCACAGCGAGCGGACGCACGGCGTACGCCCTGCGGCGGGACCAGTTTCCGGCACGGCGGGGCGGGTTCAGGGGGGCGGGGTGAGGACGGAGCGCACCCCGCGGGCGAGGGCGGACGCGCTGGCGGCGGCGTCGCCGATGCCGGTCATGACCACGGCCGACACCATGCCGGGAGCATGCGGCGTGCGCTGGGCGAGTTCGTAGGCCGCCCTCCCCCCGGGCCCGCACCCGCACAGCACCAGGCGCCGGCCCGGCCCGGCTGCCTGGTGCAGCGCGGCCGGCAGCACGCCCGGTGCGCCGTCACCGTGCACGGCCACGATTTCCTCCGGGCCGCGGTGGCCGCGGACGAACAGGTCGTAGCTGCCCGCCGGCACACCCGGGGCGGTGACCAGGCAGATCACGTCCGCGTGCGGATGCCCGGGCCGCAGCACGGTCAGGGCGGGGTGCGCAGCGGGCGGCACGGGCCGGGCCATGCGCGGTGTCGCGGCCCGGGCCAGCAGGTCCAGCAGCTGTCCGGCACTGGCCTGGGCCTGCCGGAACTCGGGCAGCGCGCGCAGCAGGCGTACGCACTGGGAGTGCAGGGCGGCGGCGTCCTCGTCCGCGAGCTGCGCCCGGTCGTAGAACAGGCCCAGGACCAGGCCGCCGGCGGTGTCGTGCCGGGCGGCGAGGGTCAGGGGCCCGCCGGCGGC
>LRTP01000608.1 GCA_001550305.1 Streptomyces diastatochromogenes | reverse complement strand
GCCGCCGACCTTGCCGCCGCCGAACGGGCGGCCGAGTCCGCCGCCCGACGGCTGCGGGAGACCGCCTCCGCCCAGGACGAGGCCGCCCGACGCTGCACGGAACTGGACCGGCTGTCGACGCGCGCGGGCACGTCCGTACGCCGGCTCGCGCCGCTGCGTGAGGAGTTCGACCGGGTGGCACGCCTGGCCGGGCTGGCCGCGGGGACCTCGGCGGAGAACGAGCGCAGGATGCGCCTGGAGTCGTACGTCCTCGCCGCCCGCCTGGAACAGGTGGCCGCCGCCGCGACCGTACGACTTCAGCGCATGTCCTCCGGGCGCTACACCCTCGTCCACTCCGACGACCGAGCCGGCCGTGGCCGCAGCGGGCTCGGACTGCACGTCGTGGACTCCTGGACCGGCCGGGAGCGCGACACGGCGACACTCTCCGGGGGCGAGACGTTCTTCGCCTCGCTCGCGCTGGCCCTCGGCCTCGCGGACGTCGTCACGGACGAGGCCGGCGGGGTGCGGCTGGACACGCTGTTCATCGACGAGGGTTTCGGCAGCCTGGACGACCAGACCCTGGACGAGGTCCTCGACGTGCTCGACTCCCTGCGGGAGCGTGATCGCAGCGTGGGCATCGTCAGCCATGTCGCCGACCTGCGGCGGCGCATCCACGCCCAGCTCGAGGTCGTGAAGGGCAGAACGGGATCGGTCGTACGGCAGCGGGGCGTCCAGGACCGAGTCGGCGGATCGCCGGGGGATCAGTGACCCAGGGGGCGCCGGGGGAGCGGTGAGGAGTACACGACACTCGTGGTCACCGAGCCCAGGGTGCCGATCCGGCCGGAGATCTTCTCCAGATGGTTCATCGAGCGCGCCGCGACCTTGATGACGAAGCAGTCGTCGCCCGTGACGTGGTGCGCTTCCAGGATCTCGGGCGTCGCCTCGACGAGGTCGTGGAACGGTTTGTAGTTGCCGTTCGGATAGCGCAGCCGGACGAAGGCCAGGATCGGCAGACCGAGGCTCTCCGGGTCGACGACGGCCGCGTACCCCTGGATGACGCCCGCCTCCTCCAGGCGGCGCACCCGCTCGGTGACCGCGCTCGCGGACATCGAGACGGCACGGGCCAGCTCCGCGAAGCTGGCCCTGCCCTCGCGCTGGAGGACGTCGAGGATGCGCCAGTCGGTGGCGTCCGGGGAATACGCGGTCATGAGCGATGGATAGCAGGGGAAACCCCGGCCGATCAAGAGCGATGCCGTGGATCCCCACTTCAGGAAGAGGATCACCGGCCGTAGATTTCTGGCCAGGAGATCCCCGTGGGGCCGGTGCCGCGAAGGTGCCGGTCAGCCGGGGCAGGGAGGGAAGGCCGGACCATGACTGTGACCGTCGACACCACGGTGACCAGCGCCGCGACCAGGACGAACCCCGTGCTGCGGGTCGCCCCGGCGTCCCCGGCCGAGGCCGTCGCCCATTTCAGCGCGAGCCTCGCCTTCCACGCCGATGTCTCCGACGTCGCCTCCGCGCTCGCGGCGGGCGGCGACCCCGGCTTCGTGGTCCTCGACTCCCGCTCCACCGCGTCCTGGGACCAGGGGCACGTGCCCGGTGCGATCCACCTGCCCACCGCGCTCATCCCCGAGCAGGCGGAGCAGCTTCTCGACAGGTCGGTGCCCGTCGTCACCTACTGCTGGGGACCCGGCTGCAACGGCGCGACCCGTGCCGCCCTCGCCCTCGCCGAACTCGGCTTCCTGGTCAAGGAGATGCTCGGGGGCTTCGAGTACTGGGTGCGCGAAGGCTTCGCGTACGAGACCTGGGAGGGAGACGAGCGGCGCGCGGCGGACCCGCTGACGGCTCCGGTGGACGCGGCGGACTGTGGCTGCTGACCGCTCCTAGGAGCGTGTGAGGGCCGTCGCGAGGCTGACGAACGAGCGGATGAGCGGGGTGGTGTGGGCGCTGTTCCACGCGATGACCAGATCACTGGGCGGCGCATCCGCCAAGGGGATCACCGTGAGGCCCTCGGGCAGGGCCTGGGAGTGCGCGAAGGGCATCAGTCCGACGGTGTCGTTCCACAGGACCGACTGGAAGCATTCGTGGGCGGTGCGGATGACGGGACCGTCATGGCGCCCGTCGGCGCCGGGCGGGCCCGTCCAGAAGGCCTGCCACACCGGGTCCGTGCCCTCCGGAAACCGGAACCAGCGGCGGTCGGCGAGTTCGTCCAGGCGCAGCCGGTCGCGGTCGGCCAGCGGGTCGTCGGTGCGCAGGACCACACCGATCGGGTCCGACCGCAGCACGCGGGTGCTGATGCCGGTGTCGTCGAAGGGCGCCCGTGTCAGGGCCACGTCGACGAGGCCGGCCCGCAGTCCGATGGTCGGGTCGGTCAGGTCGGCCTCGCGGATGCGGATGCGCACGGCGGGGTGTTGGTGCCGGTAGGCGACGGCCAGCCGGGTGCCGACCTGCTCGGCGCTGTCGGCGAGGGTGCCGATGGTCAGGGTGGCCGTGCCGGCCGCGGCGGCCACCCGGGCCCTGGCTTGGTCGGCCCGCGCCAGCAGGGTGCACGCCTCGTCGTGGAGGAGGGCCCCGGCCGGGGTGAGGGTGACGCCCGTGGGTGAGCGGCGCAGCAGTTCGCAGCCGAGGTCGGTCTCCAGCTGCTTGACGGCCCGGCTCAGCGGGGGCTGGGTCATGTGCAGTCGCGCGGCGGCCCGGCCGAAGTGGAGTTCTTCGGCGACCGCCACGAAGTAGCGCAGGGTCCGCAGCTCCATCATCGCTCCATCGCCGTCCCGAGCCGCTCTCTCGACTTCGCTCAACTGCGACGATACCCGTGCGGTATCGGGGTTGCGAGATCGGTGTTGGACGCCCCGGACGTCCCGCGCTGGACTGGTGGCTCAGCGCAACACCGAGGAGTCGCAGTGTCTGAGGAAGCGGTGACGACGGACCCCGTCGTGCACGTCGAGGGTGCCCAGGAGCTGGCCCGTGACCTGGTGGTCATCCCCGACCGGCGGGTGCCGCTCGTGCCCAACATCGGCGTGATCGGCGGTCATGGTGCCGTGCTCGTCGTCGAGACCGGCATGGGCCCGAGCAACGCGGAAAAGGTGCTGGAGTTCGCGGCCGACTATGCCGAGGGACGTCGGATCTACCTGACGACGACGCACTTTCACCCCGAGCACGCCTTCGGGGCGCAGGTGTTCGCCGGGGAAGCGACGTTCCTGCTCAACCGGGACCAGGCCGAGGACCTGAAGGTGAAGGGGCCGGGATACCTGGAGATGTTCAAGGGGCTCGGCGAGCCGGTCGAGCGCCGGCTCCAGGGCGTCGAACCGGCGCGGCCCGATGTCGTCTACGACCAGGCGTACGACCTGGACCTGGGCGGGCGGGTGGTGCAGCTGCGGGCCACCGGCCGGGCCCACAGCAGGGGCGACCAGGTGGTCAGGGTGCCGGACGCGGACGTCCTGTTCACGGGGGACCTCGTGGAAGCCGGGCAGTTCGCCATCTTCCCCTGGTTCCCGCCCTACGACACCGACGTGTCCGGAACCCTCTGGATCGCGGTGATGGAGCGGCTGGCGGCTCAGGCTCCCCGGATCGTGGTGCCCGGCCACGGCGAGGTCGGCGGTGCGGGGCTGCTGGCAGACGTGCGCGACTACCTGCGGCTGCTGCGGGACGAGACATGGGCCCGCCGGGACTCCGCCGTGGACGAGCGGACGATCGTCGAGGAGATCTCGGCGCTGATGCTCGAACGGCACCCGGAGTGGGTCGGCCGGGAGTGGATCGAGAAGGGCGTCGGCTGCCTGTGCTCCGAGCATGCCGAGCACACGGAACACGCCGAGCACGCCCGGTAATTCCGGTACTCCCCGTACTTGATGCCCCGCGTACTGGCTACGCGGCGTACTGGACACGCGACGGCCGGGCTCAGTCGTCGCGGTGAGCCCGGCCGTCGTCGGAGTCCGTCAGAGCCGGGACAGTTCGTCCACCAGGTCGTCCAGGCCCAGCGAACCCTGGGACAGGGCCGCCATGTGCCAGGCCTTGGCGTCGAAGGCGGCGCCGTGCCGCTTCTTCGCGTTCTCGCGGCCCAGCAGCCAGGCCCGCTCACCGAGCTTGTAGCCGATGGCCTGACCCGGGATGGAGAGGTAGCGGGTGAGCTCGCTCTCCACGAAGTCGGCCGGACGGCTGCTGTGCGCGCCGAAGAACTCCTGCGCCAGCTCCGGGGTCCAGCGCTCGCCCGGGTGGAAGGGGGAGTCCGCCGGAATCTCCAGTTCGAGGTGCATGCCGATGTCGACGATGACCCGGGCCGCGCGCATCATCTGCGCGTCCAGGTAGCCGAGCCGCTGCTCCGCGTCCTCCAGGAAGCCGAGCTCGTCCATCAGCCGCTCCGCGTACAGCGCCCAGCCCTCGGCGTTGGCGCTGACGAGACCGACGGTGGCCTGGTAGCGCGAGAGGTCGTCGACCACGTACACCCACTGGGCGAGCTGGAGGTGATGGCCGGGGACGCCCTCGTGGTACCAGGTCGAGACGAGGTCGTACACGGGAAAGCGGGTCTGCCCCATGGTGGGCAGCCAGGTGCGGCCCGGCCGCGAGAAGTCCGCGGACGGCGCGGTGTAGTACGGGGCCGCCGCGCCGCCGGGCGGCGCGATGCGCGACTCCACCTTCCGTACCGGCTCGGCGAGTTCGAAGTGGGTGCCGTCCAGGGCGTCGATCGCCCGGTCCATCACTCCCTGGAGCCACGTCTGGACCTCGTCGACGCCCTCGATGTGCCTGCCGTGCTCGTCGAGGTGCGCGAGCGCCACCCAGGGGGTCTCGGCGCCGGGCAGGATCTTCTCGGCCTCGGACTTCATCTCCGCGAGGAGCCGGTGGTACTCGGACCAGCCGTACGCGTACGCCTCGTCGAGGTCGAGATCCGTACCGTTGAAGTAGCGCGCCCAGCGCGCGTACCGCTCGCGGCCCACCGTGTTCGGCGCGCCCTCGATCGTGGGCGCGTAGACGTCACGCATCCAGTCGCGCAGCTCCACCAGGGCCCGTGTGGCCGTCCGGGCGGCCGTGTCCAGCTCGTCCCGCAGGGCGTCGGGCCCCGCGGACACGAAGTCCTCGAACCAGCCACGGCCCTGCCCGTCCGGGTCCGACCACTCGGTGAGCTGCTCGATGAAGGTCGCGGTGGGGCGCGGGCCCGCGTACAGCTTGCGCTCCAGGCCGAGGGCGAGGGACGCGCGGTACCCCGTAAGGGCGGTCGGCACCGCGCGCAGTCGCTCGGCGATCGCGGCCCAGTCCTCGTCCGTCTCCGTGGGCGCGATGGTGAACACCTGGCGCACGGAGTGCGCGGCCGTCTGCATGTTGCCGACGGCCCGCAGGCCTTCGTCGGCGTCGTGGACGGCCAGTTCGGCGGTGAGCCGCTCGCGCAGCAGCCGGGCGCAGCGGCGCTCGATGTCGCTGTCCGCCCCCGGCTGCCGCTCCGCCTCGTC
>LRTP01000607.1 GCA_001550305.1 Streptomyces diastatochromogenes | reverse complement strand
TGCGCAAGCTGCGGTGCTCCACCACCCGCATCACTGCCCTTGTCCAAGCCGTCCTCGCCCTGCATTTGGCCAGCTCAGACCGAGGATGAAAAAGCCTCAGAGTCTTGCCGGTGGGGAAGTTCGCCGAGTGGCGTCGCAGGCGGCGGGTGGCAGCGTCGCGGCCGGTGACCTCCTCGGCGATCAGAAGCCGCAGGACCTCGGCGGGGTCCCAGCGTTGCGCGCGGGCGGTGGCCAGCACGTCGGGGGCGGCTTTGCGCATATAGGGCAGGCGCATCCGGCGCATCAGCCTGTCCAGCTCCTCGGGCAGGGCCGGGGCCTGGGGAAACGTCACGGTCGTATATTCCTTCGCTGGTCGGGGTGGGCGCCGATAGGCTCGGCGGGTGATCAATATGGCGGTGCGTGGTGACAGCGGAGACTTCGTGGCTCGCGCCAAGGCCGGTGTGGTGTGGACCGCTGACTTCGCGGACCTGGACCCGGCGGACTTCCCGATGCTCTGGGCCTTGACTCCGTATGGGGATGCGGTGTTCAACCAGCGGCAGATGCCGCTGCTGCTGGCGGAACTCGACCTGCTTCCTGCAGCCTGTGATGGTGACTGGGTCGCGCAGGCCCGCGAGTTGTGCCAGGTCGTCGAGCGCGGGCTGCACCTGTATCTGTGGTTCATCGGTGACTGATCCCGATCGGCCGGTCTTCAACTGCCCCGGGGCCGCCGCCTACTGGCCCAGGGCCTACTGGCCCAGGGCCTACTGGCCCAGGGCCTGCCGGCCGATCGTGCCGCTCTGGACGGAGTGCGTCTCGTCCGCGCGTACGAACTCGCCTGCGGGTCTGTTCGCCGCGAGATGCTCCAGGATGGACAGCAGGTCGTCGTCGGCGAAGCGTCCGGCGGTCGCGGCCAGCCCCAGAGCCTGATCGACGCTGTCGGAGCCCATAACCGTGGCGAGCTCGACGGCACGGGCCATCTTGGCGCGGATACGGACCGCGCCGGCGGTCCGGCCTCCTTGAGCCAGCGGCCAGCTCCGGGGCCGATGCCCACGAACGCGATCTCCGCTTCCGAGCGCGGCTGCAGTCTCGGTTGGTGGACGCCGCGGCCGTCGGGGTGGTCGTCACGTCAGCGCCTGCATGCTGGCCACCGCGTTCCTTGCCGTCCAACGCGCCGCGATCCCCGAACCCGGCCCCCAGGAGCCGAAGCCCGGACCGGAACACGCTCCCACCCCGGGAAAAGACCAGATCACCAAAGAGAGCGAGGCAGCCGGCTGATCCCCGGACCGCTGCTACGGCCCTCGGCCCACCATCCGGCACTGTCTCGCCGCCACCCGGCTCAACCCCCACCACCCCACCGAGACCATCCTGACCTGCGAATTGTGGCGCCGCCTGCACCAGACCCGCGCCATCGTCAGCCACTACCGACGCCGCGGCGACCCCCTCCCGCCCCGCCTGCGGCCCCGGGAACACCACCGGCCGATCCCGCCGATCACCGACCCTCAAGATCTCCGGCTGTAGTACAAGACTCCCGCAGAAGTCCACGCCGAGTACGAGGAGTTGCAGGCAGCGGCATAGGCAGAACCCTCAACACCGCTGTCCGAGAAGCGCAGGGCCCCTCACACGAAGATCTGAGGCTGTAGTACGAGGCCATCAACGGACGGCCCGAACACCTCCGCGGCTCCGCCCTCGGATTCCGCAACCTCACCAACTACATCGCCAGATCCCTGCCGGAAAGTGACGGCTTCAGGCCACTACTACACCCTGGATTGTGAAGGGCCAAAAACCATGCCTACGAGTTGTTTTCTTCCGATTCGATCACTTGCAGGCACCTCGCGAGGGCGGCCACCATGTATCGGCGCCAGAGGGGAGTGAATGGACCGGCGAGAATCCAGCGACGACCCGGAAGCGGCTTAAATTCGTAGGTCCACCGAATGAGGGTGCCATCGCCGTCGGGATTGAAGTTCCATTCACCTCGAACGCCGGTCGCGAGTCGGGAGAGGATGTTCGTGAATCCCGTCAGTTGATACGCAAAACTAGAGCCTTCCGTGTACTCGATCAACTGTTCGTCGGCCTGCGACCCGTCGTCGAACTGCGGGTTCCTGGTAGGACCGACGTGATCCCATGCTTCGGTCTGGTTTGCCACACCTTTGACACCGGGAAACGGTGCCACCCGGTGGAAAACGCTCGACAGGTCGATGGGAACGATCATTCGGAACGCGTTGGCGGGCGCCACCGAAGTTCTCCGCTGGACTGTGATCGGAACAGTGTTGTCGGCTGCGCCGATAAGGAGTGGTATCGCCTGGACCACTGCGGCCCCCTGGGGCTCGGTCGTTTTCTTCGCCGCGATCGGTTTCTTGTCGGACATCGATGTTCTCCTGTCTTGGTGATGCGTATCCACTGTGAAGCATTAACGAACATAAAATGCTTCGAATGGGAGCAAGTAGATTCGTGATGTGAGTGACCCGACCACCGGCCTGAACATCGAGTGCCTGCTTCACCTCCTGACGGCGGTCAGCAGCCTGCCGCAGTACGGGGTGGACGAGCACCTGCGTGCCAGCGCCGAGGCGCTTCGGGGCGACGTCGAGGTAGGGACAGCCCTGCATTCCGGCGGGCCCTTTCCTCGCTGAACCAGGGACCGTTCGACGAACGGTTCAAGTTCCGTATTGCGTGCCTTGTCGCCGCCATCTGAAACGGAGGCGTCTCCTCATCACCCCTATGTGGGCGTGCGGTGGTGCAGCAGCGATCGTTTTTGCTGAGAGTCGTTGAGGTAGTGCAGCGATATGTGGCTGGAGACGTGGTTGGTAAGTGACAGCAGGGCGCTGGTCACGGCTCAGATTGACTTGAGGACTCGGATGCGGTCGGCGATGGCACGCCGCGCGACGTCGGCGCCGAAGGCGATGGAGTCGAATTCGTGGGGGGCGCCGGGGTGGAGGTGGAACTCCACCGGCACGCCGGCGCGGCTGAGCTTGGTCGCGTAGGCGGTGTCCTCGTCGCGGAAGACGTCGAGTTGGCCGACCTCGATGTAGGCCGGCGGCAGGCCGGTCGCGTCCTCGAGACGGGCGGGAGCTGCCGTGGGCGGGACGCCGGAGCCGCCGACGGCCTTGCCGAGCAGTGCCGGCCATGCGGTGAGGCTGTCGTCGTAGGACCACAGAACGTAGGGCTCGATGTGAGGGTCGGGCGTGGTGGTGCGGTCGTCGAGCATCGGCATGAGCAGGATCTGCCGGGCGATCTGCGGGCCGCCGCGCTCGCGGGCGAGGATCGTCAGGGCCGCTGCCATGCCGCCTCCGGCGCTGTCGCCCATCACACCGATGCGGTTGGCGTCGACGCCCAGCTCGGCGGCGTGTTCGTGCAGCCAGCGCAGTGCGGAGTAGGCGTCTTCGAGCGGTGTCGGGAAGGGGTGCTCGGGGGCGCGGCGGTACTCGACCGACAGCATCGGCACGCCGCTGGAGGATACGTAGCGGGCGACCGGGCCGTCGAACAGGTCGATGTGGCCGAAGATGTATCCGCCGCCGTGGAAGAACAGCACGGCTGGGCCGGGCTCGGCGCCGTCCTTGACGTACCAGCGCATTTTGATCTGTGTGCCGTCGTCTGCGGTCGCGTAGTGCTCGTGGGTCGTCACGTCGGCCGGGGTCGGCTGCGCGGCTCCCGCGGCGCCGATGATCGGTTCCCACATGGCGCGGCGGCCCGCGATGTCGCCCACAGCCGGCGGCTTGGCCTCGGCCATCGCGCCGGCCATCGGGGCCAGCGCCTCGGCGATTTCGGGGTCCAGGGACAGTGTCATGGTCTTTTCCTTTCGAGGTCGACCGGTCGGTGTCAGGCGGCGGAAGCGACGATGACGGCCTTGCCGTGCAGCTCGCCCGTGGCGGCCTGGGTGTGGACTGCCGGCAGCTGCGCCAGCGGCACTCGCTGCGCGACGTTGACGCGCAGCTCGCCGGAGTCGACCAGCGCCACCAGCCGCGACAGCTGTTCGGCGTCGCTGTTGACGAACAGGTCGATGCCGCGCACGCCGCGTGGTTCGTCGCTGGGCGCGGGCATCCACACCGTGGTGTTCACCAGCACTCCACCGGGAGCGATCAGGGTGAGCAGCGCGGCCAGCTGCGCCGGGTCGATCGGCGCGAGGTTGAGCACGACGTCGACCGGCTCGGTCACCGCCGCGGTCACCTCGGTGGCGGTGTGGTCGACGACCTCGTCGGCACCCGTGGTCTTGACCTGCTGGCTGCTGCGCGGGCCAGCCGTGGCGATCACGTAGGCGCCGGCGTTCTTGGCCAGCTGCACGGCGTAGCCGCCGACCGCGCCGCCCGCACCGTTGATGAGCACGCGCTGCCCCGCCGTCAGCTTCGCGTGATCGAACAGCGCCTGCCACGCGGTGAGACCCACCAACGGCAGCGCGGCGGCGTCGGGCAGCGGGATACTCCGGGGCGCCGGCGTCAGAATCCCGGCCGGAGCCAGTACGTACTCCGCGGCCGCGCCATCGCCCGCCATCGGCAGGAAGCCGACGACCCGGTCGCTGATCTCGAGGCCGTCCACGCCCTCACCCAGCCCTTCGACCGTACCAGAGACGTCGATGCCGGGAGTGTGCGGCAACGTCACCGGGATAGGACCCTGCATGAAGCCCCCGCGGATGTTGCCGTCGACACCGTTGAACGACGTTGCGGCGACCCGCACCAGAACCTGACCGGCGCCGGGAACGGGCTGCTCGACGTCCTCGTAACGCAGGACGCTCGGGTCGCCGTACTCGTGGAAACGCACTGCCTTCATGGGAAACCCTTGTCTCTCGATATACGTGAGGTGCTGCGTTTTTCGAAGCACCAACTTCGATGTGTGAGCCGACCGGCAGCCGGCGGGGCTAGGCGCCTGCGGGTGCCAGGGACCGGAGCTTTTCGTGGCTCGGTGAGCCGGGCACGGTGGAGAAGATCAACAGTTTCTGGCCCTGCTCCGGATCCACCAGCCGCTGGCAGTACGACTTGAACTCGAGGAGGTGGCCGAGCTGGCTGGTACGTCGGTCGATTACTGCAGCCGGATCGCGTAGCAGCGTGGTCCGGCCGCAGGGAAGTCCGACGTCCTCCGGCTGCAGCACCTCCCGGCGTACCCGAAGAAAGTCGGCCGACAGTACCCGATTCATCTCGTCCTCCCGTGCTCGACTGACCAAGCATCGCGTGAACCAGAACCCGGATGAAGGCCGTACTTATCCACGGACAAGTTGTCCGTGGCAAACCATGCGATGCAGGAGAGATGATCCGCTTGTCGTCACAGAGCACCAGATGTTCATCTGTTCCTTCCGTGGATACTCCGTCCTTCAGGTACGGCAGCTGTAGATAGCCGTTGCTGAACCTTTCTGATCATGGCGTGGTGTCGGCGTACGCGTGCCAGCGGCGGTGGCAGAGGCGGGCGCGGTGTTGGTGGCGGCGGCGCCAGGTGGACCACCACAGCAGGTGGTCGCGGTC
>LRTP01000606.1 GCA_001550305.1 Streptomyces diastatochromogenes | reverse complement strand
CGCCGCCGTGGACCGGCTGGCCGAGCGCCACGAGCTGCCGCTCGCGAGCGTCTTCACCCAGTGGTATCGGGCGTTGCGGCTGGCCGCGTCCGGGCAACCGGCGGGGGCCGAGACCGCCTACCGGGACGCCGCCGCACGGCTGGACGGCGCCGGGATGCCGGGCCTGGAGCGTGGACTTCTTCCGCTCGCCCTGCTGTGCCTGCGGGTGCAGCACAGGAGGACGTGGTCCGACACCGATTCAGGGGAATCTGGCCCAGGGGCTACCGGTCGAGGGGATACCGGTCCATGGGGTACCGGTCCACGAGGTTCCGATCCAGGGCCGGTCGAGATCGACCTGGGGGCGGACTGGGGCCCGTACCGCCCTTGGGCCACGCCCTTCGCCTTGCTGGCATCCGGGCGCCGGGCCGAGGCCCGGGCGGCACTGCGCGCGCTTCCGGAGCCGCCGCGCGACCTGATGTACGAGGCGTGCTGCTGCCTGGAGGCCGTGGTCGCGCTGGAGGTCGGAGACCGGGACGTCCTGGAGCGGGCCCGGGCCCGCCTGTTGCCGGCCGCCGGGGAGCTCGCCGGCGCGGGCAGCGGCCTGATCACCCTCGGCCCGGTCGAGGACCACCTCGCCGACATCACCACCGCGCTGCGGGCGGCTACGAGTCCAGTTCCGCCCAGATGATCTTTCCCTCGTGTGTGTACCGGGTGCCCCAGCGGTGGGTGAGCTGGGCGACGAGGAAGAGGCCGCGTCCCCCTTCGTCGGTGGTCCGGGCGTGCCGCAGCCGCGGGGAGCTGTTGCTGGTGTCGGTGACCTCGCAGATCAGACGGGATGCGCGCAACAGCCGCAGTCGCACGGGGCCCGGGGCGTAGCGCACCGCGTTGGTGACCAACTCGCTCACGACGAGTTCGGTCGCCATCGCCAGCTCCTCCAGTCCCCATGCGCGGAGTTGGCGGGTGGCGAGGGCGCGGGCCCCCGCCACGGCGGCGGGATCGGAGGCCACGTCCCACGAGGCGACGTGGTCGGCGCTGAGCGCGTGCGTGCGCGCCACGAGGAACGCGACGTCGTCGGACTGCGGCGTGGAGGTCATCCCCCGAACATTGGCGCAGAGCGTCTCGAGCGGGAGATCGCAAGGACACAGAGCGTCCCTGAGATGGGCCATTCCGACCTCGACGTCCCGCTGGCCGCCTTCGATGAGGCCGTCGGTGTAGAGGCCGATCAGGCTGTTCTCGGCGAGTTCGATGTCGACTGCCTCGAACGGCAGTCCGCCCAGCCCCAGTGGCGGACCGGCCGGCAGTTCCGGGAAGCTGACCCGGCCCTCCGGAGTGACGAGGACCGGCGGCGGATGGCCGGCCCGGGCGAGCGTGCAGTTCCGTGTGACCGGGTCGTAGATGGCGTACAGGCAGGTGGCACCCATCACCGTGGTCCGGATCAGGTCGGCCGACGCGTCGTGGGACTCCTCCTCGCTGAGGCGGAGCACCAGGTCGTCGAGGTGGGCCAGGAGCTCGTCGGGCGGCAGATCCATGTCGGCGAGCGTCTGCACCGCGGTACGCAGCCGGCCCATCGTGGCGGCCGCACTCAGACCGTGGCCGACCACATCGCCCACGACGAGGCCGACTCGGGCTCCGGACAACGGGATGACGTCGAACCAGTCCCCGCCCACCCCGTCCTTGGCGTCCGCGGGCAGATACATGGAGGCCACGTCCACGGCCATGCCGCCCTCCAGCGTATGGGGCAGAAGGCTGCGCTGGAGCGTCAGCGTGGCGTGGTGCTCCCGTGTGTAGCGGCGGGCGTTGTCGACGCAGACGGCCGCCCGTGCGACCAGTTCCCGGGCGAGCAGTACGTCGTCGGAGGTGAAGGGAGCCGGGTTCTGCGAGCGGACGAAGGTGGTGAGGCCGAGGATGGTGTCCCGTGCCCGCATCGGCACGGAGATGAGTGAGTGAAGTCCGAACTCGCGCATGCTCGAGGTCCTGGACGGCTGTTCGACGACCCATTGGGGGTTGTCGGGGTTCAGCACCGGTATGAGGACGGGCTCGCCGCTCACGAGGAGGTCGAGATCGTGCGGGGGAGGGATGAAGTCCACCGGATCGCCGACCTGGGCGACCGCCTCCGGACACCCCTCACGTACGGAACTCATGCCCGCCCGCCGCATCGCCGGCCCCGTCACCGCCGGGCCCGCGTCGGACAGCCAGGGTCCGTGCCCCTCGGTGCTGAGGACCGGCTCCAGCAGATCGACGATGGCGAAGTCGGCGAACCGGGGCACGGCGAAGTCGGCCAGCTCCTGGGCCGTCTCCATGACGTCCAGGGTGCTGCCCACACAGGCGCCGGCTTCATTGACCATGGCAATCAGCTGGCGGGCATTCCACCGGTCGGTGACGTCCAGCACCATGTAGCAGATGTCCGTGACGGCGCCCTCGACGTCCACCAGGGGGAAGAACGACGTGGAGTAGGCGTGCTGCCGATGCGGGTCGGCCCAGCTCCAGCCCAGGTACTCGAAGTCGCTGACCGGCTCGCCGCTCCGCAGTACCTTGCGCATCACGTCCTCGAGGGTCTCCGCATGAAGGCCCGGGAAGAGGTCGGTCAGGCGCCGGCCCAGACGCTGCTCACGCGGTATGCCGCCGATGCTCTCCAGGGTGTTGTTGACCCAGGTGCAGCGCAGGTCCATGTCCACGATGGCCATTCCCACGGGCGAGCGGGTCAGGAACCCGTCCAGCACGGACTGCCCCATGGCCCAGCGCGTGACGCGCTCCCGCGCCGAGAGGAGAAAACACTCGTCGTCGCCGACCTGGAACGACGCGGAAACCCGCACGTTCACTTCGACATGACGGCCGTCGCGATGCGACAGCGTGACCACTCCGCTCCAGGGCTGGCCCTCACGACAGCGTTCCATGATCGCCGCTACACGGCAGGGATCTTCGGGCACGGCGAGCAGACGGCCGACGGAGCCTCCGACGACCTCGCGGGCCGAACGACCGAGGAGTTCTTCCGCGCTTCTGGTCCAGCCGATCACCATGCCGGCCAGGGTGACGATCGCCGCCGCGTCCGAGGCTGCTTCTTCCGCACCGATATAGGGCTCTGTGCCGGGACCTTCGCCCGATTCCGGAATCGCAGGTGTCACGTCTTCACCGCCATCCCCATACCTCCATGCTCGCGCCTCCCGCAGCGGCGCGCCAGCGGCGCAAGGGACCGTTCGACGTGGTGAATTCGCTACCGGTCGGGTCGGCGTCACCACGCCGGGTGACCGGTGCCGGATGTCGTCCCAGGGGCGGCTCCCGGGCCTCAGCCGACGACCGCGGCGCGCACGCACAGCACGTCCGGCAGATGTGAGGCCAGTTGCCGCCAGCTGTCCCCGTCGTCCGCCGACGCGTACACTTCGCCGTTGCGATTGCCGAAGTACACACCCGCCGGGTCCGCGCCGTCCGTGCAGAGCGCGTCGCGCAGCACCGTGCCGTAGTGGTCCTCCGTGGGCAGACCCGCGGTCAGGGGATCCCACGTTCTGCCGGCGTCCTGTGTGCGGAAGACACGACAGCGCCGGTCGGCCGGGACACGGTCCGCGTCCGCGTTGATCGGGAAGACGTACGCCGTGTCGCCCCGGTGCGGATGCGCGGCCACCGCGAACCCGAAGGTGGACGGCAGGTCCGCGCCGATGTCGATCCACTCGCCGCCCGCGTCGTCGCTGCGGTACACACCCCAGTGGTTCTGGAGGTAGAGCCGGTCCGGGGTCGACGCGTCCTGTGCGATCTTGTGCACGCACTGACCGAACTCCGGGTTCGGATCCGGCAGGAACACCGCGGAGACACCGGAGTTGGACGGCTCCCAGCTCGCTCCGCCGTCATGCGTACGGAACACCCCCGCCGTGGAGACGGCGACCGTGACGGCCCCGGGGTCGCGCTGGTCGGTGAGGACGGTGTGCAGCCCCTCGCCACCGCCACCCGGCACCCACTGCGACCGGGTGGGGTGCTCCCACAGGGGCCGTACCAGCTCGAAGGACTCGCCTCTGTCCTCGGAGCGGTACAGCGCGGCCGGCTCCGTGCCCGCGTACACCACGTCCGGCTCGGCCGCCGCCGGGTGCAACTGCCACACCCGCTCCAGCGAAGCCCCGGTGTCCTTGGGGAACTTGACGGCCGGCTGCGCCGGTTCGGTCCATGTCCGTCCCAGGTCGTCGGAGTGGAAGACGGACGGACCCCAGTGCGCGCTGTCCCCTCCGGCCAGTAGTCGTGGTGTCTCGCCGCGGGTGTCGATCGCGACCGAGTACACGGCCTGCGCGTTGAAGTAGGGACTCTCGTCGAACTCCCAGGCGGCGCCGCGCCGCCGTCCGATGAACAGCCCTTTGCGTGTACCGACGGTGAGCAGTACTTCGGCCATGCCGACCACCTCCGCGACGACGTCGTCTCAGACATCGGCCAGTCTGCACCCCGGCACTGACAGTCTCCCCTGTACGTCGCATTTCCGCAGGTCAGCCGGGTGGCGTCGGTCATCGGCGATGTCTCGTCCCGGCCGACGCGCCTGCGGGCGAGGGATGGCCGGATCCCTGGAACGCACGGGTCGTGGGACTCGTTGTGAGCATCGCAGGGACCGATCCCGTATGGGAGGGCGATGTGGCATGTCCGTGCGGTCGTGAGGAGGATGCCATCGATGGCGGCATTCCGTGGTCCGAAGGCTTCGAAGGTGTGGCTGTGGCGATGGCGGCGCAATCCGTTGCGGCGTCGCAGTGACGTGCTGGAGGCCTGGATCGTGCTCGTCGCCTGGGCGCTCACCGCGCTCGGCGGGGTGCTCACCGGTCTGCTGGCGACGCAGTCCGTGGAGAACGGCCTCGCCAGGCAGCGGGCCGAGTGGCACTCCGTTCCGGCGTTGCTCAACGACGCTGTGCCGAAGTCGACCGCGCCGGCCGACGACGCCGACATGGTCTGGGCGGAGGTCCACTGGACCGCGCCGGACGGCTCGCCGCACGCCGGCCAGGCCCGGGTGTCCGTCGGCAGCCCCGCGGGCACCCCGGTGATGGTATGGACCGACGCCGACGGCCGCCTCGTCACCAAGCCCCCCACACCCTCCCAGGCCCAACTGCGTGCCGCGCTGATGGGCGTCCTGGTGGGGGTGAGCGTCGCGGGTGTGCCGTTCATCGGCGGACGGCTGGTACGCGGACGAATGGAACGACGGCGCATGGCGCAGTGGGACGAGGACTGGCAACGGGTCGGGCCCCTGTGGGGGCGGAAGACGGGCTGAGGAGACCTCGGGGTCAGGCCGGATCGTGGTTCCGCTCCGGCGCCCACGCGGCCGTGAGAAGGGACGCCGTCGCGGCCGAGGCGTATGTGGACGACGCGAGCCAGGCGCGGGCGTACGCCTCCGGGTCGGCCGGCCGCAGCCGGCCCAGCGCGTCATGGCGCCGGTCCGACGCGGTGTCCACCAGCGCACGCGCGCACGCGGCCCCCGTGGTCAGACCCACCGCGGCGAGCCGACGGGGGAGTGC
>LRTP01000605.1 GCA_001550305.1 Streptomyces diastatochromogenes | reverse complement strand
CACAGTCCGCCTCCGCGCGCCCGACCCATGGCGCGGAGACGGGCCGCCACCACCCACGACGGCGGGCGGGCCGTGCGACGGACTTCGCCACCCCGCAGCCCGGGACGCCACCGGCGGACCCGGACTTCACGAGCCGAGAGGGATCATGCTCCGCACTACCGCCCCACGCTTCGTGGACCGTGTCGCAATCGTCTCAGGGGCGGGGTCGGGCATCGGCCGAGCCACCTCGATCGCCCTGGCCGAGTCGGGGGCACGTGTCCTCGGCGTGGGACGCCGCAAGGAAGCCCTGGAACAGACGGCTCAGGCCCACTCCAACATCGCGGTCCTGCCGCTCGACATCTGCGAGGAGGGCGCCGCGGACACGGTCGTGGCCACCGCCGGGGAGTGGTGGGGCCGCATCGACGTCCTCGTGAACAACGCCGGTGTCACTGCCGTGATGCCTCTGGCGGACACCGACCGGTCGGTGATCTCCCGCCTGTTCGACCTCAACGTGACGGCACCGAGCATGCTCGCCCATGCGGCGCTGCCGCACCTGCGCGACTCCTCGGGTTCCATCGTCAACGTCTCGAGCACCTACGGTCACCGTCCGCTGGCCGGAGGAGCCCACTACGCCGCCACCAAGAGCGCCATGGAGCAGCTGACGCGGAGCTGGGCACTCGAACTGGCGCCGGAGGGAGTGCGGGTGAACGCGATCGCCCCCGGCCCCACCAAGACGGATGTCCTGGCCGCGGCCGACCTGCCGCAGGACGCCATCGCCGAGCTGCTCGGCCACGAGCGTGACCGCATCCCCACAGGCCGAATCGGCGACCCGAAAGACGTCGCGGACTGGATCCTGCGGGTCGCCGATCCCTCGGGCCCGTTCATCACCGGTCAAGTACTGACGCTCGACGGAGGTCTAGAGCTCGTCTGATCTCAACGAAGTCCGGCATCTCCCCGCGCCCCACTCACTGTGGCCCCCTCTCACGCGCGGCGGGAACGACGGGAACAATCCCTGAAAGCAGGCGCTGTGACCGATTCGCCTCTCGCGCAACTGCGGCCGATGCCGACCGACTGGCAACGCGCACTGGCCGTGGTGGCCCATCCTGATGATCTCGAGTACGGGTGCTCGGCCGCTGTCGCGGCCTGGATCCAGGACGGCCGGGAGATCGCCTACGTCCTCGCCACCCGCGGCGAAGCGGGCATCGACACGCTGGCACCGGCCGAGGCCGGACCGCTGAGGGCAAGGGAGCAGCGTGCCAGTGCCGCCGCCGTCGGGGTCTCCGCGGTGGAGTTCCTCGACCACCGGGACGGCACGATCGAGTACGGCCTCTCCCTGCGCCGCGACATCGCCGCTGCCATCCGCCGTCACCGGCCCGAGTTGCTGATCACTCTGAACCATCATGAGATCTGGGGTTCGGGTGTCTGGAACACGCCGGATCACGTGGCCGTCGGGCGCGCCGCCCTCGACGCGGCGGCGGACGCGGGCAACCGCTGGATCTTCCCTGAACTGGCCGAGCAGGAGCTGCGCCCCTGGAACGGCGTGCGATGGGTCGCCGTCGCCAACTCCCCGAACCCCACCCACGCGGTACGTGCGGACCGGGGCCTCGAACAGGCGGTGCAGTCGCTGCTTCAACATCGTACGTACATCGAGGCGTTGAGCGACGAGGACCCCGAGACGTACACGCGCCGCTTCCTGGGGGACAGCACCGGCGAGCACAGTGCGCGGTTCGGCGGGAAGCCGGCGGTCGTCTTCGAATTGTTCAGTCGCTGAGCGTGGCGCGACGGCCGTGGTCCGGGTTCAGTGACTGACCCAGGCGAGATCGGTGATCGCGGTCAGGTGTCCGTCCCCGCGGGAGAAGGGGCCGGGGGTCACTCGGCCGTCAGTGGTGCATGAGCAGCATGATGACCGTGCCCAGGGCCATCGATCCGTGCCAGAAGTGGGTGTACGGCGCCCTGATACCGGTGGAGCTGTCCGCGGTGCCCGGAGCTCTGCGCAGCATGGGCATGTCCCGGGTCAACGACCGCAGGGCGCACGCGAGGAGGTACAGCGCCAGCATTCCGGTGACCACGCCGCCGGCCTTCGACCCCGTGGAGTGACCGAGGTACGTCATCCAGGCCATCGCGGCCATGCCGGCCGCGTACGGCAACCTCCGTGTGACGTCGGTCAGTTCGAACTGACGTTGACGGCTGACGGCGGTCAGCGGGAACCAGAGTGCGGCGGCCGCGAAGAAGGTTGTCTGCGCCTCCGGCAGCATGCCGCCCCCGTTCCACGGCATCACCGCCATGGCCAGGGCCATGACGGTGTGCAGAAGGTGGTCGCCTCGGCTGCGCCATCCGGAACTCTGCGGAAGGAGGCCGCACCACATGGCGTGGACGGCCCCGGCCGCGAACAGCGCTGTCAGCATGCAGCGCACGACATCACTGGCGCTCATGCCGGATCGCGCCCTCCCCCAGAGCGCACGGGCTCGGTTCCGAACCGGCCTGTGCGAGCAGTCGGCAGGTCAGTCGGTGGGTCGCGGGGCCCGCAGGTGGGCCCGCTGCTCCGGTTCCTCCTCCTCGACCACTTCGAGCATGGGCTTGCCCGGCGCGCACATCATGGCCACGACGAACCGGGTCCGCGCGTCGGCCGGCGCGTTGCCGTCCTGGTAGTGGATCAGGTCACCACCCGGTTCCCAGAACGTCCCGCCGGCCCCGAGTGGCGGTGCGGCGGAGTCCCCGGATCTGTGACATGAAAGACCGTATCCGAGCCTCGGGAGGACCGCTCGGCGGACGGAGGTTGTCGAGCGGTGTCACACCATCGGGACGGCGAGGGTGTCAGTGTCACGACCGGGGAGGGCCTCGCCGAGTCGTTGCGCGGCGCCGAGCATCACGTACCGCCCACCCGGGGCACGGAACCTTCGCCGAGTGGCTCGCCCGGCGATGAGCCCCTCCGCGGCGGAGTACGGCTTCGCCACACTGCCCGAGAAGGCCGATCCCGCCGCGCCGACAGCGCGGCTCGGGCGCCGATACGCGCGACAGCGGTGACCATCGCCCGAGGTCGGCGGCCTCTCCCCCCCTCGCTCAAGATCCTCCAGAGGAGGCGCGCACCGCTGCGGCAGCTTGTAGCATGGTGCTGCACTTCTGGAGGACATTTATGCGCGCCCGGGATGACGCAGACTCTCTCGACCAGGCAACGAGGGAATTCATGGCGGCGCGTCCCCACCTCTTCGGCATCGCCTACCGCGTGCTCGGCAGTGTCGTGGAAGCCGAGGACATCGTCCAGGATGCGTGGCTGCGCTGGCAGAACACCAACCGTGCCGACATCGTGGAGCCGACCGCGTTCCTGGCCACGGTCACCTCCCGGCTGGCGATCAACCTGGCCCAGTCGGCACCGAAGCGACGTGAGTCGTACATCGGGCCGTGGCTGCCGGAGCCGGTCGACACACGCCTGGATCCGCAGCTCGGTGCGGAACGAGCGGAGGCGCTCGACATGGCGGTTCTTCACCTCATGGAGAAATTGAACCCTGTGGAACGGGCCGCCTACGTTCTGCGGGAGGCCTTCGACTACCCGTACAAGCGGATCGCGGACATGTTGGAGACGAGCGAAGCCAATACGCGCCAGTTGGTGAGCCGTGCCCGGAAACGTCTGTCGGCGGAACGCAGGGAGCCCGTGAGTCCTGCCGCCCACCGGCGGCTGCTGGAGGTGTTCCTCTCCGCGGCGCAGACCGGCAACCTGTCGGTCCTCGAGGACGTTCTCACCGCGGACGTGGTCAGCTACAGCGACGGCGGAGGGATCCGCGGAGCATCCAAGATTCCGGTCGTCGGACGTTCTCATGTCTCCAAGTACCTCGCCGCCTTCGCCCCACGTTTCTGGCCCCCGACGGAGGTTCGCTGGGTGGAGGCCAACGGCAAGCCGGCCGTCCTTGTCTCGGCCGATGGAAACAGCGTGGCTCTGTTGTCCGTCGATGTGTCGGAGCGAGGCATCGAACGCATCATGTGGGTCATGAATCCGGCGAAACTGGCACCCTACGTGGCCTCGCTGGACAGCTGAGGCAACTCGGCGATCGATGTTGCGCCGGAGCCACCCGCCGGCGTCACAAGAGCAGTGACTTGTCGGTCAACTCGTTGTCCGGAATCTGGGATTCTCTGAGACGCGAAAGTAGATCACAGGCATGACGCTTTTCGCAGTTGCTTCTACCCGTTCGTCCGTGTCCTGGAGCACTGACGGAGCCGCGCGGTGAACGACCAGTTCCGGTTGCCCGGTCTGTCCACCGACAAGGACTTCGACGGCGATTCCTTTGCGCCCATCTACATCACGACGGTGACGGTGAGCGGTGGGACAGCGGCTCATGGCCGAGCCTCCGGGAGGGCCCGCTCGGACGACGGAGTCCTGGATGTCGACCTGCGCATGCCTGCCGAGCTGGGCGGAGACGGCCGCGGATCGAATCCCGAGCAGTTGTTCGCCGCCGGTTTCGCGGCCTGCTTCCATGGCGCCGTCACTCTCGTGGCACGACAGGCCGCACTCGACCCCACCCCGATCGCCGTCGAGGCGACCGTGGCGTTCGGACGGGATCCGGAAGACGGCGGGTACGTGCTGCATGTCGACCTGGTGGTCACATGGCCGGACATCGATCCCGAGGTCGCCGCTCCAGTTCTCGCGAAGGCGGATTCGCTGTGCCCCTACGCGAGGATGGCACGGCAGGGAACGCCGACCACCATCACGCTGGCTTCCTGATGCGGTCCCGGAGATATGACCAAGAGACCCGCGGTGTTGTGACAGCCGCCGCGCGGTCCGATGGGCGACCCATTCGATGCGACTCGGACGTACCTCTGGACGACGTCCTGCCGTGACACCCCGATGGCGCCGAGCGTGTCACAGATACCTCGGCGGCCCGGTCGTAGTGAGTGACAACCTTGGCGATCGGAGTAAACCGTGGCTATCACCGAACAACGTCTTGCCACCATGGTGCTGGTGATCGGCACCGGAGGGGCCGGGCTGCGAGCGGCGATCGAGCTGGCCGAGGCCGGCGTCGACGTCCTGGCGGTCGGCAAGCGTCCCAAGGAGGACGCCCATACCGCGCTCGCCGCCGGGGGAATCAACGCGGCCCTGGCCACCATGGATCCCGAGGACAGCTGGCAACAGCACGCCGCCGACACTCTCAAGGAGAGTTATCTGCTGGCCGACCCTCGCACCGTCGAGATCGTCACCCAGGGCGCCGCCCGGGGCATCGACGACCTGGAACGCTACGGCATGGCCTTCGCCCGGGAGGAGGACGGCCGGATCTCCCAACGCTTCTTCGGCGCGCACAAGTACCGGCGGACCGCGTTTGCCGGTGACTACACCGGTCTGGAGATCCAGCGCACGCTGATCAGACGGGCGGAGCAGCTCGACATTCCGGTGCTCGACGGCGTCTACATCACCCGGCTCCTGGTACACGACGGCGCTGTCTTCGGCGCCTACGGGTTCGACCTCACGAACGGGAAGCGCTACCTGATCCAAGCGGACG
>LRTP01000604.1 GCA_001550305.1 Streptomyces diastatochromogenes | reverse complement strand
CGGGGACAGGATTTGAACCTGCGACCTCTGGGTTATGAGCCCAGCGAGCTACCGAGCTGCTCCACCCCGCGTCGGATTCCTCAACCCTACGCCAATTGTCCCGGCCCCGAGACCATGATCGCCGTGGACCCGTCGGCCTACGGTCGGCGAACGCGTACGGGCGCGGCACACACCGCCCGGTGAGGAGGAAGCGGACGAGGATGGTCTGGCCGGAGGCGGACAGGCCGAGCGGACGGGACTGGACGGGACCGGCTCCGACTGTCTACGACTCGACCGCCAGGCGCAGCCCCAGCCCCACCAGGACAGCTCCGGAAATCTGCTCCATTCGGCGCTGGATCGACCGCCGCTGGAGCACACCGCGGACCCGTCCGGCCAGCCAGATCAGCGGAAGGTACCAGAGCAGGTCGATCACGGCCCAGATCACCGAGAAGGCGAGCAGGGTCGGCAGTACGGGAGCTCCCTGCGGCACGAACTGCGGCAGGAAGGACACGGCGAACACGCCCGCCTTGGGATTGGCGAAATTGGTGACCAACCCCTGCCAGTACGCCCGTCGGTGCGATACCGCCGCCGTTTCCGCCGGTTCCTCACCCGGGTCGCCGGGTCGCCGGGCCGCCGTGCCCGCCACAACGCGCGCGCCCCCATCCACACCAGTAGCGCGGCGCCGAAGATCCGCATCGCGTCGTAGGCGACCTGCGAGGCCAGCAGGAGGGCGGAGAGCCCCAACGCCGCCGCGATGCCCCACAGCAGCACCCCGCACTCGTTGCCCAGGACCGTGGCGATACCGCTTCTGCGGCCATTCATCACCGCACGGCGCAGGATCACGGCCGTACTCGGCCCCGGGACCATCGCAATCAGAAAAGCCGCACCGATGAACGCAATCACGGAACTCAACATCAGGTCAGCCTGCCGAGCGATCGGGTGCCTCACAACCCCTCCGGGTTTCCGGCAAGGGACCTTCGGCCGCCGACGGCCCGCCGCCGGCGGCCGGGGTGGTCGCGCCGCGTGGTGCGGAGCCAGCGGGCGCGGGGTGACCCGGCAGGCCGAGACGCAGCGTGCCTTTCTCCTCATGGCGCCCGGCTGCATTCGCACCGCACTCGGGGGGCCGGACGCGCCGTTCACCGTCGAGGAGGGTGTCCAACCTATGGTGGACATCCTGCTGTCCAGGCTGGGCACGCCCGGTCTGGCGTATTTGGACCGCTCGAGCCCGACCATGCCCTGGTATGTCCTGCCAACCGATCATTGGGGACGGCCTGACGGCCATCGGGGGCCTATTCACTCGAAACGTCGGCCGATCACGTGCGCCTCGTTCAGGTGGACTTCGACGCTGCGGCGTGGCCCCACCTCGGCACGCCGGATCCGGAGTGGGCATCGCATCGGCTTCCATACACCGCATGTCCGACCTCGACCGTATCCTGCGCCGGCTTCACGACCTGCTGTTGCCAAACGGGCTGTTCGCGGCTGCATTGCTTCCTGGACCCGCGCCGGCCACTCGGCTCGTGGTGCGCCGGCCGTGGGGCCTGCGGCGGGGTCCCGTGCGACCCGTGCGGATCATGGCTGTTGCTCTCTGGCGGTAGGCAGTTTCGCCGTGTAGCGTCGCTGTCAGATGTCGTGGTTCGCAGTATCTGCCCGCGCTCCGGCGTGGGCACTTTGCTGTGCAGTGCAGGACCAGGGCGATCACCTCCGGGTCCGCGTGGTGCGGAACCCGATATCGACTGGAAGGCACCAGCATGGCCAGCGGAACCGTCAAGTGGTTCAACGCAGAAAAGGGCTTCGGCTTCATCTCCCAGGACGGCGGCGGACCGGACGTGTTCGCGCACTACTCCAACATCAACGCCAGCGGTTTCCGCGAGCTCCAGGAAGGCCAGGCGGTGACCTTCGACGTCACCCAGGGCCAGAAGGGCCCGCAGGCGGAGAACATCACGCCCGCCTGACCTCGCGGTCAGGACGTGTGTCAGGGTCCCGGAGCGCGTGCTCCGGGACCCTGATGTGGCTCTTACGGTTACTCGCCGATCCACGCAGGTCCGCCGGGACGCGGTGAAGACACCCCACCATGTCTTCCGGTGCGGGCCGGTGCACGCTTCGAGCGCGGCGAGCCCGTTGAACGGCCGGAAGGACGCGCGGCATGACCGGCCTCCACGTCGACGAGGAGCCCGCCGAGCACGGGCGCTTCGCCTGCTACCTACAGGCCTTCGAGGCCGTCGCCGAGGCGGACGAGGCCGACCTGGTGGCCTCCGTCCTGCGCGACCAGGACATGACGATGGCGGACAGCGCAGTGTGCCGCCATCTGGATCGCCGGGCCGCCGACTTGCTGACCGGCCCTGCGTTCACGGCCTGGGCCCGGACAATGACCGAGGTGTTCGCGGATCGCGACTTCCTCACCCTCCGTCTGCGCGAGTGGACCCTGCTCAGAACCATCGCCCTGGGCAGGCCGTGGACCGCCGAGGATCTCACCAGCGCATCCGACTGGTTCCAGCGCACGGCCACAACCATGCGGTTCGTGGTCTCACCCGAGGCACTCAGCCTGCTGGCCGAACGCGGACGCACCCGCCGCGTACGAAACGCAGCGAGCCGTCAGCCGCAACGCCCGGACCAGCCCAATTGACTTGATCCACAGCCCTTGACGATTCCTCGTGCCGTTGCAGAGCGGCCCTTGGCGAGGCGCTCCGGACTCGGATTCGCGCCGCTGCTTGCTGTGGTCAGTGTGACCGGGTGCCGTAGTGGGGGCCCGTGCGGCCAACTACGGCGCTCACCATCCCCGATGAGGCGGGGCAAGGCCATGCTCGGACGGCCTTGCGGCGGCAGGTTCCGCCACGGCTGTGAGGGCCAGTACCACGGCCGGCACCTGCACGGGATTGTCGAGCAGGGTCTTCAGTCGGGAGGTGAGCGGACGCCCCGCCGGGCCGAGGAGTGCCGTCGTACGAGCGGCCCGCACCGACGCCCACTGGGACCAGGAGTTCTGCGCATGCCGCTCAGCAGTCCTCCCCAACTACTTCGCCCCGGTCACGATCGGCACCCTACGTCGCGGTCCCGTCGACGAGCAGGCGTCGCGCACCGACCCTGCCCACCTCGGTGGTCGTCCGCGAAACGGCGTTGTCAGTGGGCGCCACTATGTTCAGTCGTGTCCCGCCGGAGTGGTGTGGAAGTCCCCTCTGATGCATAGGAGATGGTGCGTTGTCGGATTGGGAGAGGTCGAGCACGGCACGGGTGACAGTGCCCGCGCGGCCGCGGAAGCTCGCCAAGGTGCCCTTTGTCGAGCTGGCCGACGGACGCCTCCAAGGTGTGGTGTCCAGCGGTTCGGACATCGAGCGGGTCTACGTCTCGTCGGTCGCGGCCGGCACCTACGCGTTCGCCTGCAGCACCAACAACAACCGCCCCTGCGGCGGCGCGCGGGGCATGTTCTGCAACCACATCCGCGCCCTGATCAACGAGGCGGTGCTTCAGTACGGCGCCGAGCGCGTCGCCCGCTATCTGAGGGTGGAGCTCGCGGACGGCGAGCCGAGCGGACAGACCATCGCCCACGTCATGGACCACACACGACCGGCGCAGGGAGACACCAAGGCCGCCGCGCCCGTCTTCAGCCGGTTCCTGCGCCACCTCGCCTATCTCGAACTCGCCCCGACCACCGCGCCGTTGCCGGAGATGCAGTGGTTCCCGCCGACCAGGGCGGTGGCGTGATGCGCGCGGACCTGTTCTCCGACCCCATCGCCGGGCTCGACGAAGCGCTGGCGGCCGTCGACGCCTTCGACCAGGCTCTCGTCGCGGGCCTGCTCCGTCCGCAACCCGCCCAGGCCGCCGGTCTGACCGAGCTCGCGCACGCCGTCGCGGGGACACCACTGGCCGCCCGGGTCTCCGAGGCGGCGGCGAAGGCGGCGGCCGGAGCAGCGGGCGAAGACCACTTCGTCGCCCTCGCCGCCGCCCGCACCGCTCTGCTCGGCTCCGTCCACGACGCACTGATGACCCGCGTCACCGAGGCGACCGGTCGCCCCCGCGGCGAGGAGACCGTCCCGGCGACCGGTGGGCGGCAGGCGGCGAACCTGCTCGCCGCCGCCCGCGCCTGGCTCTGCGATCTCGCACGTGCCGGATGGCAGGGCATCGACCACGAGGTGGTCTCCGGGGCGGCACAGGTCGTCTCCGCGATGCTTCCGGACCCGTCCCTGCGCCGACCGGCGACGCTCCTCGACGGCTTCGCCGCCGAACTCGCCGCGTCCTGCCCGGGCTCCGCCCTGGAGAGGATCCCGGCGCGCCGCTGGGGCGATCTCTGGTCACGCGGGATGCTGCTGACGCTGCCCGGTGCCGCCGCCGCGCCCGCGCCGGGTACCGCCACCGGTCGCCTGCTGCCCCTGGGAGTCGACCTGCAGGAACACGCGACCGCGGCACAGGCCCAGGTCCACGCGGTGTTCGAACCCGCCGACGGCTCCGCGCCTGGCCTGGTGCGCGCCACCGTGTCGGTGCCGAAGCCCGACACGGTCGTCGGAGCCGGCCTCTGGCAGCTGCTGCGGCCGCACATGTCGCTCCTGGCAGCCGTCGGCGAAGCCCGCTCGATGGAGCTCGCCGACATGCCGGTCACCGCCGAGGGCGACCTGATCTGGAGCGACGAGCACGCCCGCCCGAGCGAGCCCGCCGACGCCTTCACCACCGCCCGCGTCGCCCTGCCCACCGCCACCGACCCGGCGACCGCACCGCTCGACCGGCACCCGACGCGCATCGCCGTCCCCGTGTTCCTGGAGGGCTACGCCGTCCGCAAGGACGACGAGACCATGACGTTCACGGTCGCCGGACACCCTCTCGCCGTCGACACCGACCGCGTTCCCACCGCCGGCCCGCTCACCCCCGAGGCCGTCGCGACGTCGAACGCCTGCATAGGGCTGCTCCGCTGGGACGCCGGCACGTATCGCGTCCAGCCGTTGGCCGTCGAGACGACCGTGCGGAAGAAGCCCGTCGCGCTCCACGCCGGGGCATGGGCCGGGGGCACGACCGACAAGGTCGGCGTCAAGGCGGAGAAGGCCGCCACCGACGCCGTGGCCGTGCTGCGGGAGCGCGCCGGAAGGTTGTTGCGGAAATGACCGACGCGACGACCTCCCCCCGCGCCGAAGCGGACCCCCACGACTCCCACGACGCCCACGACAACCGCCGTCAGGTTCTGTACTGGCGGCTCCTCGCCCGGCTCTTCGACCACGAGGAGCAGGCGACGCTGGAGTCGGCGAGCCTCGCCGTCGTGGAGGACATCGGCCTGCCGTCCGCCCTCCTGGACCCGGGCGCTTCGGTCGACTCGATCGTGCAGCGCCATCCGGACCTGGCCGAGGAGTTCGACGGTCTGATGGTGCCCGAGGCCGACGACGAGGCCCGGGACCGGGCCGCCGAAGTACGGCGCGCGGCACTGGTGTCGAAGGTGCTGCTCAATGTCTTCGCCACAGGCTCCGGCACGGTCACCGCCGGACAGCTGGCGCGCTGGCAGTCCGACGCGGGCTGGCTGGAGCGCGCACTCGGCTGCAAGCCGGGCGACCTGCGCGGTGGCCG
>LRTP01000603.1 GCA_001550305.1 Streptomyces diastatochromogenes | reverse complement strand
TCGGCGTGGTGGGCCCTGCGCCGGAAGGCGTCGACGAGGCGGCGTGCCGCGATCGTCCACAGCCATCCGGCGGCCGTCCCGCCCGTCGAAGACCCCGCGAACGCGCCCGCCGCACGCCACACCGCCAGATACGTCTCCTGCATGACCTCCGCGACGATCTGCTCGTCGGCGCAGCGACGGCGCAGCCGCAACGCCATCCACGGCGCGGTACGCCGGTACAGCTCCTCGAACGCAGCGCGGTCACCCCTGGCCACCAGCCGGACGAGACGCTCCTCGTCCAGCGCGCGCGGTGCCTTCCTGACTGATCTCACACCGGCTAGACGCCCGAGCCGGGCCGCAGGTTTTCCCCCCAACGTGATCCCCGCCACATGCGGGAAACCCCGTGGGCTCCCCTCAACTGACGCTTCGCCACTACGCAACGGTGGCTTCGCCGGCCCGGAGGGTCTCGCTGAACCGGGCGGGGGTGGCTTGAGCTGCAGAGGCTTCGGTTATCCGAGCGCGCCGGAACGCGGTGATCACGCCTTCGATGGAGGTGACCCACCGGGAGCACCAAATGCTCGCTCTCCCCCATGAGCGTTCGGTTGCTCCCTGATGGGCCGAGTCAGCACGGCGTCACCCGCACACCTGCCCGGATAGCGATGGCATAGCCGCGCCCGGACTGACGGGGAACATCTGAACGACGGCCGGTGCCGGCCCAATCGATGTCTCATAGGCGGTCCTCGACGGTACGGCCGACGACGAAGATCCACCGCCCGCCCTGACGCTTCTTCCTTGGAACCAGCCCACCGAGCAGGCATGGCCCAACGCCGCGCTGTCGGCCTGACCGTGGGCGTGCGCGGCGCTGATCCCGCATCACCGAGGCCGAATGCGAAGGCTGGTTAGGTGCGATCGAAGGACTCGAAGTCAGCCTTGCCGGAGCCCAGGACAAACTCGCCCAGCTGGATACCGACCAGGTCCGCCGACGCACCGTTGTGGACCTCGACGTCCCGACCTTCCGTGACATCGCGTGCCAGGACGGCATCTCACCCGGCCCGGATGAGACCTCCTCGGTGCTGGAGCAGAGCGATCGCGTGGGACGGCCCGGTGAGAGATATCGTGTATCGCCGCAGGTGGCAGCACATCTAGGCTGTAGGTCATGCATCAGGATCGAAGGCGTGACCGGCGGCCAGTCCGCTGTGTGGGGCTGGTGCGGGCCCGGCACCAGGCTCCGACCTTGGCGGTCGAGGGGGCCGATGTCGTGATCGTTGGCTATTTCTCCGGCAAGCAGAAGGACTTTGCCGCGCTGATGGATACGGCGGCTCAGGAGATGACGACGCGCGGTGCACGGGTCGTGGGGCGAATCGTGCAACGGCGAGGCATCTCGGACGGCGGGGTTAAGAAGATGGCCTTGCCCTATTCCTCGCGGACTCTCCTGAGTTACGGAAAGGTTCGTGAAGCAGCCGCGCTCTGTGAGCAGACCAATGCCGACGCGGCGGTCTTCTTGCCGTCTTTGACGGAGCGCCAGCGCCACGTGTTGACGGGGATGCTTGGTTGTCCCGCTGTGAGTCTCGCCAATGTCCTGGCAGCTGACTGAACCTGCCCTTCATCCTCTGACCTCAAATCCGAGGCGGAACGAGCACCTGGTGCGGGCCGTGGGCATCGTAACGAACGTGGGTGTGCGGCCCCTTGGGCAGCCTTCAGCTGAGCTGCTCGGCCAGCCGGACGAGGATGCCCTCAGGCCGCGGACGTAACAGAGCAGACAGCTGCCCTCGAACTACTGCACCTCGCCGACGAGTTCGGCGCCACGGGTTCGTAGACGGGCAAGAACTCCTCGATGTCGTCGACGGCGGTGGCATTGACGGCCGCCAGGCCGACATCGACCACAGCGGCGATCCGGGCCCGGGACGCCCGGCCCGGCGCGATCAACCGCCTCCAGCTCGACGACCTCGACGTCGGCAACCGTCGGCTCATTGTCGACGGCCGAATCCGGACCCTGGACAAACACACGCTGCCGGCCGCCCCCGCCTGGCTGAAGCACCGGCGACGGCCCACCACCGCCAACCCGCACCTGCTGATCAACAAACAGACCGCGCTGGAGACCGGCCCCATCAGCAGTGCCTCCGTCTCCGCCGCGCTCCGCGGCCAAACAGCCACGCACTGACGAGAAGACGCCCACCCGCGAAGCGGTGTCGGCACGCGTGCTTTTGGGCGAGGCCGCCGAGCAGCATCGCAGTGAAACTCGCTCGACCTGGTCACCTCCTTGCGGAGATCCTTTGGGCATGGAATTCCTCTGCTACCACCGCGACCGGCCCGGCTCCCTGCCGCTGCGCGACGACCTACTGGAAGCGCATTGGTCCTACATGGACCAGTACGCGAAGGAGATGATCGCCCGGGGCCCGACCCTCGCCGACGACGGCGACACACCCACCGGAAGCGTGCACATCCTCGACCTGCCCGATCCCGCCGCCGCCCGCGCGTTCGCCTTCGACGAGCCCGGCTACCAGACCGGCGTGTACCGGGACGTGCTGCTGCGGCGGTGGCGCAACCTGCTGGGGCGCACCATGTGGGACTTCCCCGGCGGCCGGACCGGCGGCAACCGGTACCTGGTGCTCGGCCTCGGCACCGGACAGGCCGCCGACCTCGCGGTGCCGCCCGACCAGGAGCTGATCGCCTACGGGCCGCTGCTGTCCGACAACGGCGCCACCTGGCTGGGCACGGCGGCGCTGCTCCGGGCGCCGGACCCGGACACGGCACGCGCCATCCTGACCCCAGACCGGTACGCCGACATTGAGGTGCACAACTGGCAGTTCGGCGGGCGGCCGTCATGACCCGAGGACGTCCAGGCCGACGTCGCCGCCGAAGCCCTTTGGATCGCTCAGCATCCTCGTGTTTCACGCGAACTCACAGGGGATCAACGGATTCTCAACGCTGAGCGGTTGGCCTTGGAGGGCCGCGCGTCAGGGGGAGACGGGCCCTGAGGATCAACGGCCGGAGATCTGGCGCCAAGGCGGTGTTCGCAGGTCGACGTCCTGCCCGTGGGAGTCCGTGTAGGCCCTCGACAGAAGTTCTTCCTCGGCGCTCACGACGGCACCCTCCTGATCCTCGGCTCGCCGCCCGGCTCGTCCGGGGCTGCCGTCACAGGCTCAGCAGCAGGTCCCGGACCGCGGCGGGCTGGGAGAGGAACGGGTGGTGGCCTGCGTCGAGTTCGACGACGCTGCCGGCCCGGCGGCCGAACTCGCGCTGTAGGCGCGGCGGGGTGCCGCGGTCCTGGGCACAGACGAGGTACGTCGAGGGCACCTGCTGCCATGCGGCCGCCCCCACCGTCTGCCCGATCACCCGCACGCTCTGCCGGGCGAGGTGGTCCGCCGCCTGAGCCTGGACCTCGGGGTCGCAGTCCTGCAGGAACGTGTCTACGAGTAGCTCGGGGCGAACCCCGAACGTACCGGCGTCGGGGTCGACGCCGAGGAACGGGGCGGGGCTGCCGTCCCCGAACTCCGACAGGCTCTGCCCGACCTCGGGCAGGTAGCTGGAGACCAGCAGCAGGTGGCGCACCGACCCGATACCCGCGGCGGCTTCCGCGGTGATGATGCCGCCGTAGCTGTGGGCGACCACCACGGTCGGCTCGTCGCTGTCCTGCAGCACCTGCCGCACCGCGGCAACGTCCTCGGACAGCCCCGGACCACCGACGCCGCCGGGCAGGCCCGCCTCGCCGCAGCTCGGCAGCGCCGGGGCCACGCTCGACACCCCTCGCTCCTGCAGCAGCTCGGCGGTGCGGTGCCACCACCACGACCCGTCCCGCACGCACGCCCCATGCACGAACACGACCCTCATCGCTTCCTCCACGTCTGCCTCGACTGCCTTTCGATCAACGGTAGACGTAGCCGCCGTTACGTGAAAAAGTCGCGCCGTGGGCAGACGACCGCAACCGCACATCAAGGAGAGGCTGCTCGACGCCTGCGCTGATCACGCCCTCGCGCACGGCCTCCCCGACCGCCTCGAGCCGCTGGCCACCGCCACCGGCACCTCAGCCCGCATGCTGATCTATCACTTCGGCACCCGCGACGCCCTGCTGCGGGCCGTCCTCGGACGCGCGCGGCAACGCCAACTCGACACATTCGGCGACCTCCTGCGGGTGCGACCCGACGAGCCCTACACGGCCACCCTTGATCGCGCCTGGACCTCCATCACCGGCCCGGACGGGCGGCCGTACCTGCGGATGTTCGGTCAGCTGCGCGAGAGCGCGGAGCAGCAGTTGTGGCCCAACTTCCGGCGCACCGCGACGACCGACTGGCTCGGGCCGCTCGAGGACGGCCTGCGCAGCATCGGTCGGCCGGAGCTCGCGACGCTCGTTCTCGCTGTCATCCGTGGTCTCCTCATGGACCTCGATGCCACCGGCGACACCACCCGCACCGACCGGGCCTTCCGCGACTTCCTCGACGCAGTCGAGCACCTTTCCAACGGCTCCCGCTCAACCGCTTACGACTTGGTACGCGATTGAGGTCGGGACGTGCTGGCCTGGTGAATTGTCTGGTGGTGATCAGCAGGCCGTGCGGTGGAGGGGCACCAGTTCGGTGCTCGTCCGGGGCCGGGTCGGTCTGCGGGAGGCGCGGTCGCAGACCAGGCCGGCAATGGCGGCGTGGGTCTCGGGGTAGTACTCGCACCGTCGGGTATGCCGCTCCCACGGGCGCCACTTCTTCACTTCTCCGATGACATGCTCCACGCAGATCCGGCGGGAGGATTGGCGTCGGCGCTGCCTGCGCCAGGCATGCCGCCCGCCGAGCGGGGCGTCATCCTCCGGTTTCTTCCGCGGGACCATGACCTGGTCGGGGAACTCGTTGGCCAGTCCTCGGTAGCCCTCGTCGGCCTCGGCTTTCACCTTCGAGTGCAGGCGGAACTGCCCAGCGATGCCCTCGGCGCGCACGGCGGTCTGGTCGTGCATGCGGCCCGGCCGGTCGGCGCCGGGCCACAGCAGCCGGCCGGAGCTGTCGCTGATCGTGGTGGTCTTGGCGGTGCTCTGCTTCTTCTTGGCGATGCTCTGCTTCTTCTTGCCGGACACGAACGTCTTGCGGCCTGCTCGTCCGGCTCGGGGACGGCGGACTTGCACTTCGGTTCCGTCGACGCGCTGGTCGGCTCCCCCCGGCCTCGGCATAGGCGAAGACGTCGGTCAAGGTATCCAGACGCGCACCGAGCCGCTGCGGGACGGCAAAGCCACGCCGGGCCAGCAGAGGACGGATCTCGTGGATTGCACGGGTAACGGTGGGCCGGGTCACTCCATACAGCTCGGCCAGCGCCGCGTGAGGCAGCTGCAGCCGCAGGTAGACCAGGGTGATCAGCACCCGGTCGACGAAGACCAGCTGGTGATTCGACCCGGCACCGGCCGCCCGCTGACGGTCGTGACCGCGCCGCTCGTGGAGCGCAGACTCGCGCTGTGCCGCCCACGGGCCAGCCACTTCCTCGATCAAATCGCCGCGATGTGCACGATCAAGGCCGCAGAAGGCAGGATGGGACTCGACGGCGTCCGGAGCGACATCGCGATGATGCGGACCCCGGACGGCCACAGCAAGCTGGAGCTGACCAAATACCACACCCCCGCGGTATCCGACGCCGAGCCGCGGAACCCTCCGCCCAACACGCTGGGCCTGCATCGCGTCATGTTCGCCGTCGACGACAACGACGACACCATCGCCCGCCTGCGCGCCCACGGCGCCGAACTCCTCGGCGAGGTAGCGCAGTACGAGAACATCTTCCGGCTCTGCAACCTCCGCGGCCCCGCAGGCGTCATCGTCGCGCTAGCCGAACAGATTGGCTGACGCGGGCCTGCCGCGCGGAGCATGTCGACGGTCAGCTTCGCTATGACGCCTCCGCGACAGGGGCGGTGCGGGCTGCTCTACGAGCCCGGGGATTCCGCGGCGGACGATGTCGGGCGCGGGGAGGACTTCGCGGGCCCGCACGGCCGCCCAGCGCCTGGTGTGGAGGAGGAAGTCGGCGTACCGCGGTTCGGCGGCGACGGCCGTACGAGCTGGACGAGCGGCTCGCACGGCAAGCGACTGCGTTGCAGACCGCGGCACCGGCCGTCGATGGCCTCCCTCGCAGGGGCCCGGTCGGTGGCACATCGCCCTTCCGCCGATCCGGCTCTCCAAAGCGTGGGTCCAGCCCCGGCGTCGACGAGGGCGCCCGACAACGCAGGCGCACGGCCCGGGCTCAGGACGCCGACCAACACCGCAGCCGCGGGGTGCCGCTAGCGCGGGGCCAGGGCTCTCGCACATCTGTGACCTACGAGGTATCCGCAGGTCAGTCGCCTCGTGTTTGGGGACGCCTTGTGGGCGTGAAAGTCGGCTAGGGCCCGGACTGCCCTGATTGTCCCTCCGGGCTAATCCAGGTTTGGGCGATTTCCGCGACCCAGATGGCCGCCGCCTCGGGAGCAGACGGGGGTGCGCCAACGACGACGAGTTCGGTGACGCCTGCCGCACCGAGTGCGGCGAGGTGCTCCGGAGTGCCGTCGCTCAGCGCCACGGCGACCGTGAGCTCGTCAAAAGCACGACCGTGGCGGGCGCACTCGTCGGCGAGAACGGCGATGCGCGCCGAGACGTCGGCCACCGGGACGTTGAAGCCGTACCAGCCATCGGCGAGCGTAGCCGCGCGGCGCAAGGCGGCGTCGCTGTTGCCTCCGACCACGACCGGGAGCCGGCCGCCGCGCAGCGGCTTCGGATTGACCCGGATGGCATCGAAGCGGGTGAACTCCCCCGTGAAGGAGGCCGGGTCCTCTGCCCAGATAGTGCACATCGCGGCGAGGTACTCTTCGGCCCGCCGCCCGCGACTGGCGAAGGGGACTCCGAGCGCTGCGAATTCCTCGGCCGACCAGCCGACCCCGACACCAAGGCTGAACCGCCCGGCGGAGAGCACGTCGAGTGTGGCGGCCTGTTTGGCGACCACGATCGGATTGTGCTCAGGCAGCAGGAGTACGCCGGTGGCGAGTTCGATCCGGCTGGTGACCGCCGCCGCGAAGGTCAGGGCAAGCAGCGGGTCCAGCCAGTCCGCGTCCGCGGGCACGGCGATCCGGCCGTCCACGGAGTAGGGGTAGCGGGAGGCGGGCGCATCCACGAGCACCACGTGCTCGCCGCACCAGAGTCTTGCGAAGCCGTGTGTCTCCGCGGCTGTGGCCACCGCACGGATCACCTCGGGGCGGCCACCGTCACCGATACCGAGCGCGTGCAACCCCACTCGCATTCTCCACCTCCGGGCGTCACCTTAAGCGCGCAGCCCGGACGCCCTCAGGTGACGTGGCGCGCCGCGGGCGGAGGCGGCGGGGCCTGTCGTCCGAACGAGTGAGACCACCGCTCTCGCCGTAGACATGTCTGCGTCCGCGATCCCGGATCTGTTCGATATGCACATCAACGCGGCTGTCCGCTGGGTCCAGCATGCCAAGAGGACTGGATCGACTACGGGGCCGACGGCCAGCAACATCCTCTTGGTGCCTCGAGCCTCCGAACACTGTGGCGATCCCGCCGACGAGGTCGGTGGTGAGCATTGGCGCGACGTACGGTCCCGGCGCATTCGACAATCGTCCGGTGACCGATGAGAAGCGTTGCCTCACCCTTCGCGTCGTCGTTCCTGATCCCACACAGAGGACACGAGGTGCGGCCGGCCGAGGCGTCGTGCGCCGAAGGCTGCTGCGGCGCTCTCTGCGTGACCAACCAGCGCGACGGCGATTACGTGCTCTGGGACGAGTGGCGCAATCCTGACGAGGACGAGGTTGACCTGACCGCCTTACGCTTTGAGGCTCAGGAGTACCAAAGAGAAGTCGAGCAGGCGACCGCGGACCGCAGCTGGGAATGGCCGGCACGGACCGCTGCACGGCTGTTGGAACAAGACCTCCGGGAACGCACGGACTGGCTCGCACGGTGGGAGTGCGAACTCGGCGCCCTGTCTGCCTCTGAACGGCTCGCTGAGCAACTCGTCGCAGCTGACCCGCGCCAAGCCGCCGAGGTCCGCGGTGGCTCAACAGACTTCGCCAGGCAACCAGCGCCCTATCAGACAACGTGTGTCCTGCTGTGATGTGACGCGCCGCTCGGGTGCTGGCGCAGCGGTGCGTCACCATGAATCGGTCCGGGTGGCAGAACGTGTGCGGGTTCGTGAGATCGATGACGATGAAGGCCAACGTTGCTGCAAAGCCCGGCACCTGGATCGGTGTTCCGGACTCCGCACTCTTGTCGATCTCGCGGGTCAGCCTTCGGAGGGACGCGGGGCGCGCAGGTGCACCCGTTCCTTCAGCTCCTCCTCGTCGACCAGCTTGAGCATCGGCTGACCCGGCGCGCACACCATGGTCACCACGAACTTGGTCGGTGCGTCCGACAGGGCGTTGCCGTCCTGGTAGTGGATCACGTCACCACCTGGCTCCCAGAACGTCCCACCGGCCTCGACCACACGCTCTGGCTCACCCTCGAGCTCGAACCGGAGCGCGCCCTCCATCACGTAGCCGAACGACGGGCCCGAATGGCGATGCGGAGGGAGCCCGGGGTGACCGGGAGGCCAATCGACGAGGATGGTCATTCCCGAACCACCTTCGGGAAAGAAAGGCGGAGTGACTTCCTGCAGCAACTTGACTTCGGGCGGCAAGGAGACCTCATGAGCGCTCCCGTGCTCTGGGTTCTTCGCTGACATGTACCACACCTCCGTAAGCCTGCCCGGAAGGGACGATCTTGCGTCGGACACCGCATTCCGGACCGGTGTACCGACCCACTCGTTCGGCGGCGACCAAGTTCGCCAGCTCCCGGCTCACACAACTCGCTTCGCAACGAGGACATGCCACAGCCCGCATCCGTGACAGGCCGTGCGCCTTCTGCCTCGCCCAAACGGTCTCGACACCACCCTGCCTCCCGTCGGCGGCCGCCACAATCCGGGAGCCAGCGGCATCGAGACCGCATCGCGCCATGTCATCGGCGGGCATCCAGCGCCGTATCAAGCAGCGTCTGCCCTGTTGTGATCTGCCGCGCCGCTCAGGTGCTCGCGCAGGCGGTGCGTCACCATGGGTCTGTCCGGGTGGCAAAACATGTACGGGTTCGTGAGATCGATGACGACGAAGGCCGGAGGTTGCTGCGGATCATCCGCAGAGGCACCGGCTCGGTCGTGACGTGGCGGCGGGCTCAGATGGTGCCGCTATGCCACAGGGCATGAAGGTGGCGGAGAACGCCGAGGTGGCGTTCACGAGCGCGGACCGGGTCCGCGATGTGATTCACGAGGCCGAGCAACGGGCGGTAGACAGGCTTCGCGACGGCTGCATCAGGGCGCCCTCGGAGCGCGCTACGTCTCCCTCGGTACGGACACCGCCGCCGCGCTGGTCATCCGGCTCCGCACATGATCGGTCGGACAGCTCCTAGCTGCTCGGTATTGGTGGCCCGGGCGAAGCGCAGGATGGTGCCGCGGCTGATGTGGAGTTCACGGGCGATGGCTCGCAGGCTGTCGCCGCGTTCGATGTGTTCGTGGATCTGCTGGTAGCGCTCGGGGGCGCGGGGCAGCCAGGCCGCGGCCGTCCGTGCACGTCGATTACGCCGGCGTGGTCGCCGCAGACGATCCGCACCTCGGGGCGTTCGCGCAGCCAGGCGGCGGAGGTGTGCGCGGTGCGGTCTGCAAGGGCGTCGCTGGGGCGGTGAGTGTTCGTGTCCACGGGGATCGTTGCGTGGGTACGACCACGGCGCACGGCGAACTCGTCGACGCCCAGATACGGGACAGGCTCCGGCAGCAGAACGGGTGGTGCGTGAAGGAGGCGGAGCTGGGTGTCCTTGCAGGTGGTGACGGCCGTGCGTCCGCACAGATTGACTCCGGCACGTCCGCCAGGAAACAGGGCAGTGTCAGTGAGTTGGGTGGTGAGGACAATCGTGCGGCGTGTGTGCCGACCCGTCAGATCCGGAATCCGTTCGGCGCCGGACACCGCTGGTCGTAGCAGTGCACACGCGTGGATCCTCGTCCGCATCCCGGACAGGCCCCCCGGGAACGCGCAGCAAGTCGGGCCTCGGTGTCCCCTAGAGCCACTTCTTCGACCTCCACCCCAACCGTTCCTAACCAGTGATCAGGAGTGGGTCTTGGACCCATGTCCCGGCACTGCGCGCATCCCGGACGGTTTTGGATGCACTGGTTGCCCGCGTTCCTCGTGTGGTCTCCGTTCGGGCACGCGAATCGTGTGCACGCTCCGTTACGGGTGGGCGGGTTCCCTCACGTCCCCGGACATCACGATCGGCCTGGACGGTCCGATGCCCAGCACCATCACTGGTGATGCTGGGGCGGTGCCGTCCGTCGCCGGATCGGGTGCCCGAGGGCGCGTCGCCCGATCGCGATGCCTGCGGCATCGTGACGGGACATCTTGCGGCGTGGGGCGGCCAGTGGCTTTTGCCAGTGCTGGGCACCCCACTGGGAGGTGTAGGCCGGATCGACCGCGACAATGCTCAGGCCCTGCTCGGCCGCCATGGATACGAGGCGGCCTTTGAGCTTGCCGGTGGGGATTTTGGAGATGAGCTGCCGGAACCGCTTCTTGCGGCCGTGCTTCTCGCGGGTCTTCTCGGCGGTGAAGTCCAGATCTTCAATCGCGATGGCGGCGACGCCGCACCGCTTCGCCCAGTGCAAGACCTGGGTGATGGCGTGCCGGATCTGCGCATCCCGATACTGCGCGGTGCCGGACAGGTCGTAGAAGAAGCGGTACGGGTCGCCAACCGGATTACCGTGCCGGTCGAGCTGGTAGGCGGCGAAGTGGTCGGCGTTCGTATCGACGCCGATCATGCCCTTGGCGCGGGCTGTCTCCAGCGGGATGGTATTGACGGCGGGGCGTTGCCAGGACGCGGTGAGGTACCAGCGTCCACGCTGCACGTCCAGGTGGATGCGGTACGCGACGGCCCGGTTTGCGGTGATGCGGTCGGCCCACTCTGCGCCCCGGTGCGCGAACGCGATCTTCGACGCCAGGACGTATCGGCCGTGCCTGGTGTTCGCATGGTGTGCTAGCGGGGCGGGCAGCTTGATCGAAACTTCACCTTCGGGCGTAACGCGGATCGTCTCGTTGCCGTATCGCTTCCCCGACTCGCCGTCAGCGGCGAGAAACCAGCGCTCCGTTTCCACCGCCGGCGCCACTCAGCTTCGGTGAGCTGGGCTTTCCCCAGGTTGTGCCGGGTGTTGAGGAGCCGTCGACCACCGCGCACGACGTGCACGACGCCGTCGTCACGGTCAGCGCGCGCCCGGTCGAGCCGATGTTCCAGCGTATGCAGCCGACGGGTCTTCTGGAACCACTCGACCTTGGAGCGGTAGCCGCCCGGTGCACGCTTAGTGCCCCTCTCGCCGACAGGCTGGGACAGCCGGTGCATCAGTGTGCGCACACCAGCCTCGAGGGACTGGATGTGTGCGAGCTGGCAGCGACGCGACAGCGCCCACTGATCGTGCGTGGCCTTCGTGATCGACCCGGCCCAGCGCGAGGACGATGCGGCGGTCAGACCCTGCTTACGAGCCGCCCACGTGTCCGTGGAGTGCTCGTTGCCGTCCGCGCACCGCGCTTTGAGGTCCAGCAACGCCAGGTTCCCGAGGTGTTCGCCCACCAGGCGCAACACCTTGTCGTCCTCGGTGGTGAGGTGCTTGAGGCGATCGCGTATCGCGACGCCGGATGGGCCGAGGGCGACGAACGGCGCGTCGATGGGGCGCAGCTGCTTCTTACTCATCGGCGGCAGCCGCTTTCAGCGCCTTCTTCGCGCGGTTCTTCGCTGAACGGTGGCCATACAGGCGGGCGCAGAACGACGTCAGCACCTCAGCCATGTCCCGCACCAGGTCATCTTCGACCTCGCCGGCATCAAGGACAACAAGGCGACGACCGGCGGCCTCCAACGCGGCTTCAACAAGTTCGGTGTTCATCCGGCCGAGCCGGTCCCGGTGCTCGACCACCACGATGGTCACCTTCGGATCGGCCAGCAGTCGACGGGCCTTGGTGCGGCCACCGTTCATTCCGGAGGCGATCTCCGACTCGATGCGGACCACCGTGTGACCGGCCTTCGCCGCCCACTCCGCGAGCCTGGCGGTCTGACGTTCCAGATCCGGCTTTTGATCGTGCGAGGAGACGCGGGCATACAGACCCACGCCACCGGTCACGGACGGTGAGGTGTTCGCGTCGATGTTGACCAGGATCGTGCGCGGTCCCACGCGCTCTGCGGGGACCGGCAATGTGCCCTCACGGAACCAGCGGTACGCAGTGCGAGGGGCGATCCCTTGCGCTCGCGCCCATTCCGTCAGGTTCATAATGCAAAATCATACAGCCCTCTTGAACAGTAATGGTCACTCATGAACACTCGAGCGCCAACAGTTCCAGACCCCCGGAAGAAGAAGATCGGCGAGGCGACCCGCATCCACCACAACGAGGTGATGCCCACCAGCTCTTTCGTCGTGCATGCCCAAATCGGCCTTTCGGATTCACTGAAGCCGCCCCGGGGAACGGTGTGAACTGGCCCCTGTGATGCGGTTGTTGTCGCGACCGGGCCTCGGCATGATGGATGCCGCATGCCGTGAATCGACGCTGCCCATCGCCTCTCCGTGATGGGGCCCAGCCGTGCCCCATGTCGCGATATAGCGTTAGTCTTCTACTCGCGCCGCTGCCTGCGTCGCGCGGAGACGTTCGACAGGACCAGGACGGAAGCATGTCGGGAGAGATTTCGCCCACCGGGAAGCACTCCGGCTCCAGCTCGTCGCCAGAGCTGCGAGCCTCTCATGCCGACCGGGACCGGGTGGTGGATGTGCTGCGAATCGCGGCGGGGGACGGCCGGCTGACCGCGGACGAGTTGGACGAACGCCTGGAAGCTGCCCTGTCGGCGCGGACTCTGAGCGAACTGACGACGCTCACCGCTGACCTGCCGCCCGTATCGGCTACGGTCGGCGGGGCTGGAGCAGACGTCAAGGACATGGTTCGGATCGAACAGGTCCACAGCGGCGCGGTCGAGCGCGTGGGGCGCTGGGTGGTACCGCGAAGGCTGGAGCTCGCGGTGACGTACTGCGAGGTGACGCTTGACTTCACTGACGCAGTGATCATGCACGACACCTTGCGGATCGACGTGGGCATGACGGGGAAGACCCTGACGCTGGTCACGAGGCCGGGCATCGTGATCGACACTGATGGTCTGCAGCTGGTGCACAGCAGGGTCAAGTACCGTCAGATTCCGACGGATCCCGATACGCCGGTCACTCTGCGAGTGGAGCTGGTCGGTCAGAAGGCCCACGGCCGCGTGGTGGTGCGGCCCCCGCGTCGGACGTTCGGGCAGTGGCTGCTGCGTAGGTCCCCGTCCTTGCCCTCAGGCGCTTGACTCCATCGGTGCGACCGCTGCCGAAGTGAACCTGGTCGGCTCCACTGCTTGGCCTGGTTGGCTTTGCCGCGGGCGAGCCCGTAGGACTCGGTTCCAGTCGCGCTCAAGGCGGCGTTGAAGGTGGGCCCGTCCACGATCGCCGCGCAGAGCCGCGGGTCGGTGAAGGTGCGGCTCCAGCCCCTGACACCCTCGTTGGATGTGACCGCGATGCTCTTCGTTTCCTCACACCCAGTGAGGATTTGGAAGAGCATTTCCGCGCTGCGGCGGTCCAGTTCGAGATGACCGAGTCCGTCGATTTCGCGCACGTCGAGGCGGCCCGCAGTGGGCGATGGTCTTGCTCAGCTGTTTGTCGTCGGCGGCTTCGACCCGCTCGTTCACCGATGACGCCGCGATCGCGGCCTCAGCCACCGCGCGGTGAGGGAAGTGCCTTGGCCTGTCACATCACTGGGATTCTGCGGCAGGCGAAGGAGGTCGCAACTCCAACGTCCGACTCCGCGGTCCCCGGAAGGCTTGGGCGCCGTCCTCACACGCCTGCCGGTCAGACGTCTGGGGGCGGAACCCGTAGACACCGGCCTTGACTTGAGTCGGCTGTGGGAGCGACGTCCTCGGCAACTGCCCCGCGGTCCCATGCCGTCACGTCGGGGGCGCGGCTCGCCTCGATCTCCGGCGCGAGCTGCTCGTCGGCGATGCGCTCGGCCTGGGCAGGCAGCAGGTGCCGACGGCGAGATCGGCCAGAGTGTGGCGGAGCGCCATGCGCTCGGTGCGCCCGCAGGTAGGGCTCGGTGGGCAGTGCTCAGGACGCGGGAGATGGCGGCCTGCCCAACGTCCAGGAGTGTGCGGTACTTCTCCCTGCCTTGGGCCCCCGCCTTGGGCCGAGCGGGCCGCTGCTTCGACACCGGTGAAGCCGCCGCGCTCAGCCGGCGCGGCCACCAGGGCCTCCTACTTGGCGCGGCGCGCGGCGCCGATCACCTCCTGCGCTCCTTCATATGGCGTTCCTCCATGCCGGATGCCGGGGTCAGGTTGTGTGGGTGGGCCAAGGGATGTCAGTGGCGACTGCGGCGGCGTAGTCGATGCCCGGCACGGAGAATCCATACAGGCGTTGGACTTCGGCGCGGAACCAGGCAAGGTCGGCGAGGTCGGCGATGGTGTTGGTGGTGGCGGCCTCCCAGCGTTCGGCGACGGCCGCCTGGACGTCGTCAGTGAGTTCCCAGTTGTCCAGGCGGACCCGGCCTTCGTCATCGAGAGTGAGCGGGGCAGCACCGGTGAGCTGGTCCCAGAGGGCGGCGAGCTGGCGTACCGGCGGGACCATGGCCTCCCCAAGGACGCCGCGCAGCAGACCGGTGTACAGGGCGATGCCGGGGATGGCGGTGGAGGACTGGGTGACGGCGGCCCCATTGACGGAGGTCACGGCCCGGCCGCCCACCGTTTTCTCGAGCAGCTCGTTCAGGGTGCGGGCGGTGGCCTCCAAGTGGGCCTTGGCCGCGCCGATGGTGCCCTGCCGGTAGATCGCCGCTGTCAGCGGCGATCCGATGTACGAGAGCGCGGCGGTGGCGAAGCCGTCGCCGAGCAGGTCCCGTCCGGCGAGGTGGTCGATCCAGCGTTCCCAGTCCGCGCCGCCCATCACGGCCACGGTCTGCTCGACATCATCGCCCTCGGCGGGCTCGGTCTCGACCTCGCGGACCTCGGGAACGCCCTGGTCGTCGAAAAGCAGGGTCTTGGTGCGGTTCGCCTGGCCGATCGGTTTGAGGACGGAGGCGTACGTGGTGCCGGTGTCGGGGTCGGTGCGCCGGGGCGCGGCCACCGAGTAGATCAGGTAGTCGAGCTTGCCGCCGAATCGCTGCTCGAGGAGGTCGGCGACCTGGTTCTTCATCGTGTCGGAAAACGCGTCGCCGTTGAGGAAGACCAGATCCCGACCGGCGGTGCGGGCGATGTCGGCGGTGGCGGCGGTGCGGTACCAGCCGGCTGTGTCGGTACGCCGTTCGGTGGGGGCCTTCTCGAAGGACACCATGATGCCGCGGATGCCGGCGCGCTTGAGTCCGGCGAGAGTGGCCGCCAGGCCGTATCCGGCCGAGGAGCCGATGATCAGAGCCACCGGCCCGGCACCCTCCGGCGCGGCGGCAGGGGCCGGGCATGCCTGCCACATGTCGGCCACCAACTGCTCGCAGCCCGCCGGGTGGGAATCGAGGAAGAGGAAGCCCCGGTTGCGGAGGGTGACAACGCGCTCGCTCACGATTGCAGTCCTTGGTTCGGCTGGAACAAAGACACGGCGACCAGCCGGGCCACCGCTTCCTGCAAGTCTGCGACAGGACGGACACGGACAGAGGCCCCACCAGAGACAATGATCACGAGCCGGTCTTGGAGTGTTTCCACCACTTCCAGCAGAGCAGTGACTGCGGCCAGGCTCGCCATTGCCGCCCAGCACTTCACCTACACCCTCCACTGATCCGCCACCGGGCCGGACGAAAGGGAGACAGGGCGCTGCCGCCGTCACGAAGTGGGGCCGCAGCGCGGCAGATTGGGATTTTTCCGTCGTCCCGGAATGCGGATGATGACGACGAGACAGCTACCGCTGCCCGCACAGGCGCTACAAGCGTGAAGTCGAGCGCTTCCTGGCCTTCGTCGGCATCGCCAGCGCCCTCACTGCTCTCGCCGCTACGCCAACTGAGCTGATCCTTTATTGGTTTGCCGCAGGCCAGCCCGGTCGGATAGGAAGCTTGCATGCTGAAGGGCAACAAGGTCGGGCTGAGGGCCCGGTACGAGGACGACATCCCGGTCTTGCGGGCCGAGCTCTACGACGACGTGGTCAACGGCTCGCGGGCCGAAGGCCGGCCGTGGCGGCCGATCACGCCAGGTTCGAAGGACTCGCGGCTCGTAGTGGACGACAAGGAGCAGGGGCTCGTCCCGTTCTCCGTGGTGGAGCTGGACGGCGGCACGCTGGTCGGTACCGCGACGCTGTGGGGCATCGACAACCACAACCGGTCCGCACACATCGGGTTGGGGCTGCTGCCGTCCTCGCGCGGCAAGGGCTACGGCACCGATGTGGTCGCGGTGCTGTGCTACTACGGTTTCGTCGTGCGCGGCCTGCAACGGCTGCAGATCGAGACGCTGTCGGACAACGACGCGATGCTGCGCTCCGCCGAGCGCAACGGCTTCGTCCGCGAGGGCGTGCTGCGTTCCTCGGCCTGGGTGCTGGGCGAGTTCCTGGACCAGGTGCTGCTCGGACTCCTCGTCCAGGACTGGAAGCCGGACTCGGAGGGCTAGCCGCCGCCCGACAGTCAAGGGCAGGCAGCGGAGCCGACATGGACGGCCGAGAGCCAGGACGAGCCGGTCACTCTGTCGCTCCACGCCCTGGGCCACTCATTGCGCGAGAGCGCCGACCGTCTCGGCATCACGCCGACCGCAGTGTCTGTCGGGATGCCGGGTTGTACAAAGCCGGGTCCCGGCAGGGCCGGTGCCCGTCAGTTTTGGGTGACGTCCTCGGATGGTGCGCGGGCGAGGGTGTCCGCCACCGTTGTGCATGCGAGCCGGGTCACGGAGCGCAGCTCGGCGTCCGAGGCGCCTGCACGGCTCAGTACGGCCAGTGACTGGTTGACAGCAACGACGAACGTGGCGAGCTCGTCGAGCGTTCGGCTGTCGGCCGAGGAGTCCGCCAGTGCCGCATGTACCCGTTGGCGCTGTAGGTCGAGCAGGCCACGCACCTGCACGCTGTTCTCCTCCTTGAGCGTCAGTGACTGCGCGGCGGACTGGGCGATGAGGCACCCCACGGGGACCGACGGGTCGGCGATACGACCCAGGATGACGTCGAAGAACGCCTCGACCGCGCGCACCGGATCACCGGGATGCGCCGCGAGCGCCTGCTCGTACTGCGCGCCGTAGATCGACGCATAGCGGTCGAGACACTTGCCGAACAGGGCGTCCTTGTTGCCGAAGGCGCCGTAGAGGGAGCCGCGGCCGAGGCCGGTGGCCGAACCGAGGGCATCGAGCGAGGCGTCCGCGTACCCGCGCTGCCAGAACACCCGCATGGCCTGGTCCAGGGCCGCATCGATATCGAACTGCTTTCGGCCGGACACGGCGTCCACCTCCTCCTTCACGTCTCTGTCACGTCTCTGCCGTGAGCCTACTCGCATCTTGGATCGATCGGTCGAGTCATCTCGTCATCTTTGACCGATCGATCCAAGATGGTTAGCGTGAGGGTCCCGGTTCTCGCACTCGAAAGGGGGCACGATGATCGACGACATCGCGTCAGACGTCCGCGCACAGGCTGTTTCGCCCGTCGACGGGCGGCGGGCGCGCGCCGGTTTCTGGCTCGTGGCCGCGGTGTACACCCTGGTCATGCTGGGTGGGGCGCTGCCGATTCCGCTGTACGCGCTCCGGGCACCGCGGATGGGCTTCGGGCCCTTCACCACAACGCTGGTCTTCGCCGTCTGCGCCTTGGGGACCGTGCTCGCGCTGATGGCAGTCGCGTCGCTGTCCGACCGTGTGGGCCGCCGCCCCCTCCTGGCTGCCGCTGTATTCGCCGCGGCCACGAGCACAGCGCTGTTCCTCCTGGCCGACGATGTCGGAACCCTGCTGGCGGCACGGTTCCTGTGCGGGATAGGTACCGGCGTCTGCGTTCCTGGCCGTCATCGTCACCCCGGAGACGGTCACGGCGGGGCGGTGGATCACCGGGCGCCGGCCGGCTCCGGCATTCCTCATAGCGGGCGTCGCGGTGTTCGAGGCCGGGCTGTGGGCACGGTCACTGCCGACGTTCGCTGCCGGAACGCTTCTGGCGGGTACAGGCATCGGCCTGGCCTTCCGCCGCGGTGTCGGGGTCGCCCAGCGGCTCGCCGGCCGGCGGCGCAGGGCGGATCTGCTCTCCACGTACTTCCTGTTCGCCTACACCGGCACGATCGTGCTTACGCTGGCCCTGGGACTCCTCGACCAGACCATCAATCACGACGTCGCCACCTTGATCCTGGCCGTCGCCGTCGTTGTGACGACCCTCGCGAGCGCACTCAGCCGCCTCACCACCGCCATTGCCTGAGCGACCGCCGCGCTGAGTGGCTCCGCCCCTCTCCTTCCTGCTCCATGAAACCCCGTCAAGTCCCGCGACAAAGGACTGGCGTACTGAAGCCAGCGCGTACATGCGATTTGTGAATGTTGGGGATTCAGCAACAAGAGTGGAGTACGCCTCTCGCTGGTGCTGCAGACGTACGGCATCCAAGGGGCCGCAGTGGGCGCTGCGGGCCTGCGCGCGTCAGGCCGTCGGGACACGGATCCCGAGCACCATGCTCGCCACTCGCGTCGCGTTCACCGCGCTCGCGGGCCTCGCCCTCGCCCGGCACACCGAACCAACACACCCAACACCGATGGAGGAAAAGCATGACCGACCCTGCTGCAATCACCGCCCACGTCTGCGACAACCCCGTCCGCGACCTGCCACTGCACGACCTGGCCGGCTTCACCCACTGCTGGGTCGACGCGGGCGGCGTCCGACTTCATGCGGTCGAGGGCGGTCAGCCGAACGGCCCAGCCGTCGTGCTGCTCGCTGGATTCCCGCAGACGTGGTGGGCATGGCGAAAGGTGATGCCCGACCTGGCCGACCGATTCCACGTCATCGCGATCGACCTGCCAGGCCAGGGCCACTCCGAACGCCCGCACGGCAGCTACGACACGCACACCATCGCCGCGTACGTCCACGCCGCGGTGAAAGCGCTCGGAGTCTCGACATACTGGCTGGTCGCCCACGACATCGGCGCGTGGGTCGCCTTCTCCCTCGCGCTGAAGTACCAGAGCCGGCTGCATGGCGTCGCACTCCTCGACGCCGGAATCCCCGGCATCACACTCCCCGACACCATCCCGACCGACCCCGAGGTGGCATGGAAAACTTGGCACTTCGCATTCCATCTCGTGCCCGAACTGCCCGAGACACTGCTCACAGGCCGCGAACGCGAGTACGTCGGCTGGTTCCTGAAGGCCAAAACCCTCTCCCCCGACACCTTCGACGGCGCCGAGATCGAGCAGTACGCCGCGGCCATCGCCGCTGACGGCGGACTCCGCGCTTCCCTGGCCTACTACCGAGACGCCGCTGATTCGGCGCGAAAGAACCACGAGGCCCTTGAACAACAGCACCTGGCAGTGCCGGTTCTCGGGATTTCCAGCAGCCACGGCTCCATCCCCGACATGGCAGCTTCCATCAGGCCGTGGGCCGACAACGCGACCGGGGTCGTCGTGCCGGACGCAGGACACTTCATCCCGGACGAACAACCCGACGCCGTCGCTGCCGCCTTGGCCGACTTCATCACTCGAGGCGACTGACACCGGCCAACCCCCCGCTGCCACGCGATCCGCCCGTTCCGGCTCATCACGAACTCGCCGAACGCGACTCTCACTCCCGAGTGGGGGAGCTCGCTGTCCAGCGTCCAGCCGTGCCCGGCCGCTCCTGCCCGCGCCCACGCAGCGCCTCCAGTACTGACAGCACCCTCTCCCCACTCCCCCACGGTGTGCACCGCGCCCGTAGCGTTCACCGACCGTAGACGTCGATGCCGGTGCAGGCAGCGCCAAGGCGGAGAAGGCCTGCCCATCGGAGAGTCCGACCGGCGCTCAGTGCGTTTTCGGTAAGCCGACGGGTCCATGGCGATCATGGTCTCGGGGCCGAGATAATTGGCGTAGGGTTGAGGAATCCGACGCGGGGTGGAGCAGCTCGGTAGCTCGCTGGGCTCATAACCCAGAGGTCGCAGGTTCAAATCCTGTCCCCGCTACTGAAACTTGAGGGGCCGACGCCATGTGCCGGCCCCTCAGGCATGTCCAGCCCCGCGGCGCGCGGTGACAGCACGCGCGCCGGACAGGCACCTCTGAGGGAAGAGCGGGGGCGACTGACGCCCCGTTCCGGACGGCTGGTCAAGTCGTACTGCGACACGCGATCCATGCACTGGATCGTAGAAGACCACCCGGCCTCAGCGAGCAGGAACCGCAGAGCTGCCCGCTCCTACTCGGCGGCCTCCCGCACGTCTTCCACCCGCGCTGGCTGTCCGCGCCCTCGCTTCGTCGTTCATTCACGTGGCGGTGCAGGCCGTCTCCCAGCGCCATCCGGCCGCTGAGAAAGCGACCTGGATTGGCCAGCAGGTTCCGTCGGCCTCGACGTCGGAGCGACGGTGAAGGCGCCCCACACCGGATCGTCCACCCGGCGCCCTTGAAGGGCGAGTGCCGTACGCCGGGCCGCATCCACGCTGGACAACGTCATGCTTCGTGATCGGGGTCGAGCACCACCATGAACCTGTTGCCTTCCGGATCCGTCATCAGGGCGTGCAGACAATCGTGAGGTTCCACCAGAGAGGCGCCCTTGGCGATCAGCGTCTGGACCTGTTCGGCGATCGTTCCGACAAGGACGGTGACGACCGGTAGCACAGCCGGAGATTCCGCTTCGCCGACGCTGAACCCACCCCAACCCGGGATGCCGCCCCAGAACCTGATCATTTTCTCTGGGGCTACTGCTTCAAAATGAACGTGCATGCTGCTGTCTCACTTTCATCTGTGCGACCGAAGCCGAAAACGGCCTACCGAATCAATCCGGCAGGCCGTCACGGGTGAACGGACTTCAGCAGTCGATCACGGTGTTGTGCGTGTCCTGAGATTCCGGGTTCGCTGAAGCGTCCGTGGTACTCGACCTGAAGGGTTGCCGAAGATCGACCTGGGCCCGGCATGTGTCGGGTGCCGGAGTTGAGCAACCCGTGTAATGGCCCTGGGCGTACAGCGGGTCGTTATGGGTGACCTGGAACGGTTTCTCACCCTGGAACGTGCACCACACGGCTTCGGTAGGGCTCTTCGCGACGGCCCTTCCCGTGCTGCCGCTCGGAGCTGCCGCAGCCGACGCCGTGGCAGCCGGCACCAGCAGGGCCCCCGCCGCGAGAAGCCGGACGACAAAACGCGCTTTCACTTTTCCCCCTAAGAAAGATCGAACGCGTGTTGCGCCACCGACCACCCTCATGGGTTCACAGGCGCCACACAAGATCCGTGGCGCGAACTTTCCGTTGTTCGTCCGGTTCTCAGTCGTGGAATTGGCCGTTCCCTCCCGTCCACTGGCAGCGGGCCGGTAAAAAACGACGAAGCCCCGCCGGCCGAGAAGCTGACAGGGGCCGCCTGTGCGGTTTCGTGATCACAGATGCACGTGCGGATCACCTCGTTCAGCTCCTACGCCTGCTCGGGCGTCGACTTATTCGGGCCGTTGGTGAACGCCTCGACCGTCCGCTCCACGGCGTCCGGACGGTTCAGTACCGGGCACTGCCCTGCGCCCCCACTCGACCAATGATCAGCGGGGCGAAGCAGACCCCGAATTGGCAACAGCGTCTGAGGAAAGCAGCCGGGGCCCAGTCGCCGCCCGACGATACATGCTCGGCGCGCGCCGGTGGCGCGCCTCTGGCGGAGAACGGCGGACCTCGAAGTCAGCCGCTGACAGACGATCTACTCCAGAGACTCCCGCCCACGACCAGCGTGAGCACCCTGAGCACCGGTCACACCAGCACTTTGACCTGAGACTTCAAGATGGCGGAGGCTCACTGTAGGTTCCGTTGCTCTGTGCGCTGATAGCTGGGCATTCCGAGTGACATGGGCTGCGTGTCTCCGGCTCAGCCATGCGCGCAAGTGTCGCTCATCGAAACGATGGTGGCCGGCGGTGTCCGTGAGGCCGGTGTCAGAGGCAGGTCCTAGCCTTGGCCTTGAAGGACTGACGCCTGTAACCGGAGGGCAGCACCATGGCCTCGATGCCACAGAAGATCACCACTTTCCTCATGTTCGAGGGCAGGGCGGAGGAGGCGCTGACCTTCTATACGTCGTTGTTCGACGACGCCGAGGTCATCGACATCTCCCGCTACGGCGCCGACGGCCCCGGCGAGGCGGGCACGGTCCAGCGCGCCACGTTCTCGCTCGCCGGACAGCGGTTCATGTGCATCGACAGCCACGTCAAGCACGCCTTCGGGTTCACCCCGGCGGTGTCGCTGTTCGTCGAGTGCGACACCGAGGCCGAGCTCGACCGCCTCTACGGCGCCCTCGCCGCACAGGGCACGGAGCTGATGCCGGTGGGCTCGTACGGTTTCAGCGCCAAGTTCGGCTGGGTGAACGACCGCTTCGGCGTCTCCTGGCAGCTGAACCTGCGGGAGTGACAGTGGTACGGCACAGAATCCCGAACGGAAGATCGTAAGCGGCTGCCAGTCATCAACTACTGAACGTCACCGCTGCTCATGATCAGTCAGGTCGCCGTCCACCTCGCCGGTTCCACCTCGGGCGGCCACGCGGCGATCGACCGGGGCTGTATGTGCCGCACTCGTGGACCATGGATGTCTCATGTACGACATCGCCGTCACTGGCTGGAAAGGCATGGACCACGGCAGCGAGATCCGCGAGTTCCTGACCTCCCGCCGGGTTTCCGGGCTGCGTCGATCGGGGGCCGCGCAGTTCGCCGGGGCCAGTGTCGAGTACGAACAGGTCCACGCCGACGCCGCAAACCGGCGGACCCACTACGCCCAGTTCAGCCACCTCGGGCCGCCCGATGTCAGGCCATCGCCCCTCGGAAACGAACCCGCTTCCTGGGCCGACACTTGATGTGGCGTCAGCCGCTTGAACCTGGCGGCGTCCCGGGGGTGTTCGGACGGCGGGACCGGGAGCGCTTGAGGAGGAGGATCGTGCCGGCGGCAGCGAGGAGTACGCCACCCGCGGCCCAGGCCACCACCTCGGTGCGGGATGTCCCGGAGGGATGCGCCGCCTGCTGCGTGGAGCAGGTGGTTGTTCTGGAGGCAGGGGCGATGCGCAGCCGGGCCCAGGGCTGGTTCGGGTGGTTCTCGCCCTGGTAGGGAGTGTGCTGGTAGACGGGGTAGAGGCCGGGCACAGCGTCGCATCTGAGGGTGGCGGTGGCGGTCAGGACCGCTCGTGCGCCGCGCAGGACGGGCCGGTCGGCGAAGGCCGGGGACGAGAGGGCGATGTCCCCGTCCATTCCCTCGTCGTAGTTGTCGGTGATCGTGATGCGGCTGCCGGCGCGGAAGGACCTGACATCCCATTCCGACTGGGGCCACGTGGTGTTCGCCGCCCAGTGTTCCTCCCGGTCGGGCGGGGGCATCTTCTTGACCTTGTCCCGGCAGGCGCGACGCGCGGCCTCGTCGGCCGGTTCAACGCGTACCTGTGCCCACGGGGCCCCGTGCTCGGCCGGGCGTGTGTCTCCGGCACTGGCCAGCGTGACGGGGTAGGTGCCGGGCCGGGCGTCGCAGGCGATGGTGACGGCGGCCGTCAGCCGGGGTGTCGTCATCCGCATCCGCCCGGCCTTCAGCAAGACCGGGGAGGTAATGGTCTCGCCGTTCATGGCCTGTCCGCTCGCTGCGGTGACGGCCAGCGTGTCGCCGGGATGCACGGACCGGACGCTGCCGAGCGGCAGCGGTGCCGGTTCGGCGGCGGAGGCGGGCCCGGCGGCCAGGAGGGGCAGCAGGAGCGGCAGTGCCACCACTGCCGCGGTGCGGAATCGGTCCATCGCCTCGCCTGTCTGCCTTATGACGCCACGTCAAGCCGCATGTGACGCTACGCTACCAATCCCTACAACGAACATATGTGCGATTATGTGAGATCGATATCGCCCGCCGTTCGGCTTCCTCCAAGACGGAAAGACACCTCGTTGCGTTCCAGTTCCAGATGGATTCCGGCCCTGGCGCTCGGTCTGTGCGCGGGCATACTCGGCACGGGCCAGGCGCTTGCCGCCACCGGTACTCCGGTGCCGTCCCGTACTCCGGTGCCGTTCGGCACTCCGATGCAGTCCGGCACTCCGGTGCCGTCGGTCCCCGCTGCATCGACGGCCCGTCCGACAGGGCCCGGGGCGGTGCCAGTGTCGCCTGCCCACTCGGCGGCGCCGACACCCGCGCAGCCCAGCCACCCGCCTGTATCCGCGACCTCCTCCGGCGGACCAAGCCTGAACGAGGAGGAGAAGTACTGGACAGCCACCCGCATGGACAACGCGGTCCCGATCGACAGCCCGCCCGGCCGGACCCCCGCGGCCTCGGCGCCCCTCATCGGCACGCGCAGCACGCCGCCGGCCGGCACGCCCCGTCCCGAGCACTTCGGCGGCCACCCGATGGTGGGCACGTTCTTCTACGACGGCAGGCCCTTGGGCGGCAAGAGCACGTACTGCACGGGCAGCGTGGTGCACACGGCCGCCCATGACATCGTCCTGACCGCCGGGCACTGCGGCCGCGGTCTGCAGAGGGCCACCCACCGCATCTTCGTGCCGCAGTACCGCGACGGTCGGTCCGCCGCGAACCAGCCGCGCGGCGTCTTCCCGGTCTCGCAGATGTACATCGATCCGCGCTACGCGGCCAACACCAAGAAGCCCACCTCCGACCTGGACCTGGCCTTCGCGCAGGTCGGTCCCAACAGCCGGGGCAAAGTGGAGGACGTGACGGGCGCTCTGACGTTCACCCCCACCACCAAATACACCCACAAGGTCACGGTCCTCGGGTATCCCAGCTCCGAAGGCGTCAATGCGAAGCATCAGGCGATCCGCTGCCCCGTCACCACCTCGCGCCTGCCCGGCTACCGGCAGGTGCGCATGGCCTGCACCGGCTTCTACGGAGGGGTCTCCGGCGGCCCGTGGATCGAGGACTACGACCGCACCACCGGCACCGGCAAGGTCGTCGGCAACACCGGCGGGTACAACGGAGGTGGCAACGACGCCAACGACGACTGGGTGACGTACGCGCCCATCTACGGCAAGGACGCCAAGGCCCTGTTCAACGAAGCCGCCGCCCATCGCACGGTGGCCGCGAGACCGCCCTACCAACCGTCGACGGACAGACCGCTCCTGCCCGGCTCGGCGGGCGCCTGGCAGCACACCGGGCTCCTGGCCTCCGGCGACTTCCGCCACGCCGGGCACAGCGACATGATCGTGGTGTGGACCGACGGCGAGGTCACGCTCCACTCCGGCAACGGACAGGGCGGATTCGACCCCGATCGGCACCTGTGGCCTCCAACAGCACCTGGACACACGCGCGAACCGTCACGGCCGGCGACTTCACCGGATCCAAACAGTCCGACCTGATGGTGTGCTGGTTCGACGACGAGACCACCATGTACACCGACATCGGCGCCACCCGGCTCGCGACCGAGCGTTGTCCGTACCGGGTCACTTCACGAAGCGGTACTTCACGTGGGTGGCGAGGGGTGTGTCGACCACCCTGACCGGTTCAAGGTTCCGCCGCCCGGCGCCCAGTCCCTCGAAGAGGCGCAGTCCCTCTCCGAGGAGCACGGGCACCACGTGCAGCTGCAGCTCGTCGATGAGCCCCTCCCTGAGGTACTGCTGCACCGTGCTCGCCCCGCCCGCGATGTCGACGTTCCTGTCCCCGGCGGCAGCCCTCGCCTGGTCCAGGGCGCTGTGGATGCCGTCGGTGACGAAGGTGAAGGTGGTGCCGCCCTCCTTGACCAGGGCCGGCCGGGGACGGTGGGTGAGCACGAAGACCGGGGTCCTGAACGGCGGGTTGTCACCCCAGAACTCCTCGCCCGTGTCGTACATCATCCGCCCCATGACCACCGCTCCGGTGGCATCGAACCACTCGCGCATCAGCGCGGAGTCGCGGTTCTCCTCCCCGCCGGTCATGCCCTGACGCTGCCGCCAGCTCGCCAGGTTGTGGATCCACTCGAAGAGCGGCTCGGCCCCGTCGCCTCCCGGGTTGTCGATGGCGACGTCGGTGCCGGCGATGCACCCGTCGAGGGAGATGGCCATGTCCGCGGTTACGGTCACGATGGGTTGCTCCTGAAGTCCTGGGATGTGCTGCCTTTACTCTCACGTCGATCGGGATCCGGAGTATTCGACATGCCCGGCGACACTCGACAGCTCCGCCCGCCAGAGGGTGCGATCCGGGCGGTTGAACGCCAGGTCGGATTCCCGCCAGCTTCCGACACGGGTGCCAGCAATGCTCAACCCTATGAATCGACTTGAAGGAAACGTGGCCTTGATCACGGGCGGCAGCCGGGGTATCGGTGCCGCTGTGGCACTACGCCTGGCCGAAGAAGGCGCCGACCTCGTCCTGACCTATGAGAACAACGCGGAACGCGCCGGCGAGGTCGTGGAGCAGATCAAGGCCAGAGGGCGCCGAGCCCTTGCCGTCCAAGCCGACAGCGCGGTACCTGAAGCACTCACCGCCGCAGTCGACGAGGCCGCCGCGACGTTCGGCAGACTCGACATCCTGGTCAATAACGCCGGGGTCTTCCTCGTCGGCCCACTTGAAGACCTGGGGTCGGCAGAGATCGACCGCACTCTGGCGGTGAACGTCCGGGCGCCGTTCGCAGCGTCCCAGGCCGCAGTGCGTCATATGGACCAGGGCGGCCGGATCATCAGCATCGGCAGCAATGTCGCCGAGCGTGCGGTCTTCCCCGGACTGGCGCTGTACGCGATGAGCAAGACGGCTCTGGTCGGGATGACGAAGGGCCTGGCCCGGGAACTCGGCCCGCGTGGAGTCACCGTCAATCTGGTGCACCCCGGGCCCACCGACACGGACGCCAACCCCGCCGACGGGCCGAACGCCGAGATGATCGCCGGCTTCACCGCTGTCGGCCGCTATGCGGAAGCGGCCGAGATCGCGGCCACCGTCGCCCACCTGGCAAGCGCGGAAGGCGCGTACATCACCGGAGCGTCGATCCACGTCGACGGCGGCTTCACCGCCTGACACGCGAGCTCTACTCCGCGACCAACTCTTCGCCGACCGCGGCTACGACCACGACGCCCACCGCGTCCGGGTCCGCGCCCATGACCTCGTGCCGGCCATCGCCCGTCGCGGCACGCGCCACGACACCGGGCTGGACATCCAAGAAACGCTCCTCGAACGGGCCTGCCGCCTCACCACCCACGACAACTGTCAGGGTTCCGTTACGTACCCTTCTATCCATTGGTCCTCGTCGATCACTGCCTCTTCGATGTAGAAGCAGTTGGGCTCGTCCGTAAAACCGGGGAGACTCCGGGCCCGTTCGATGCGTTTCTGCGCGGCCTCGCGGCTCGAATAGGCGCCGAGGTGTTTGACGTCGTCGCCGGCTTCTTCGTCGGACCAGAAGTCATCGGGGTTTGCGAAGTGCCGAATCGCTCCGTCTTCTTCGGCCTGGTGGTGTACGTGCCACAGCAGGTAGACCTTGGCAGGTCCGCTCACTGTGCGACGCCAGTCGGCGCTACCGAGCATCCCGTGTCCGTGCTCACGCGTCGAGTGTCTTCTTCAGCGCGGCCAGACCCTCGGCGTAGATGCCGTGGAACAGGGCGATCACTTCTTCTTCGCTCGCCCCTGCCGGTGTGAAGGTGCCGGACCACTCCACACGGCTCTGCCCGCCGGACACTTCGTGCACGGTGAGGGTGGAGCGGTAGCCGGTGATGGGGAACGGGGCCTGGACAATGGAATAGCTGTACGTGCGCGCCTGGTTGTCGAACGCTTCGAGGCGTTCGACGATGACGCCGCCCTCCTCGTTCGCGAGGCTGCGGACGCGCCCACCCTCACTGAGCGTGCTCGTGGGAATGTAGGGCAGCCAGTCGGGCAGGGAGTCGAAGCCGCCGATGAGCTGCCAGACGCGCGCGGCGGGCGCGGGGATGTCGATGGTTGCGGTCGTAGTCGCCATGGTCGTCTCCTGAACGGGTGAGGTAGAGGTCAGGCGCTGGGTACGGGGGCGTCCTGAGCGATCAGCCCCTCCGTGCGCAGAGCCGTCCAGAAGGCAGCCGGGACCTTCTCGCCGCGTGCGGCGACGTCCTCTACGATGCGGCTCGGCCGGGAGGCACCGGGGACGGCCGCGGCGACCGCGGGGTGAGCAAGGGAGAACTGTAGCGCGGCCGCCTTGATGCCGACGCCGTACTGCCCTGCGAGTGCCTTGATGTGCTCCACCTTCGTGATGACCGGGGCGGGGGCCTTCTGGTACTCGAAGTGCTGCCCGCCGGCCAGGACGCCGGAGCTGTACGGTCCGCCGACGACGATGTCCACGTCCTGGGCCTCCGCGGCCGGAAGCAGCCGCTGCAGGGCGCGCTCGTGGTCGAGCAGCGTGTAGCGGCCGGCGAGCAGGAACGCGTCCGGCTTCGGCTCGTCGAGGTCCAGCGTCAGCTCCAGGGGCTCGACCCGGTTGACCCCAAGGCCCCAGGCCTTGATGACACCCTCGTCACGGAGCTTCTGCAGGACCCTGAATGCGCCGGTACGGGCGGTCTCGTACGCGGCGAGCCACTCGTCGCCGTAGAAGTCCTGCGCGACGTCGTGCACCCACACGATGTCGAGGCGGTCTGTGTTCAGTCGCTTGAGGCTGTCCTCGATGGAGCGCAGCGTGGCGTCGGCCGAGTAGTCGTTGACGATCTTGTTGGGGCGTCCGTGTTCGAACAGTCCGCCCTTCTCGCCCAGGTCGCGGGCAGCGGGGTCCTCGATCTCGTCGAGGATGACGCGGCCGACCTTCGTGCTCAGGACGAACTCGTCGCGGGGGCGGCCGGCCAGGGCTTCACCGAGCCGGATCTCGGACAGGCCCGCGCCGTAGAAGGGCGCAGTGTCGAAGTAGCGGATGCCGTTGTCCCAGGCGGCGTCCACGGTGGCCGCGGCCTCCTCGTCGGGTATGGCCCGGAACATGTTGCCCAGCGGTGCGGTGCCGAAGCCCAGGCGGCCGGGCAGGAAGGACTTGATGGCCATGGTGCGGATCCTTGCTGTACGAGTTGCGACGGATGTGCTTTATGCGCCGTTCGCGCGGTCCGTCGGTCTGACACGTTCGAGGCTAGGATCTAGACTTGAGACTGTCCAAGACTTACTTGGACACACTTGAGTCCCTAGAGGTCTGACATGCTTGACCTGCGGCAACTCCGCTACTTCGTCGCCGTCGCCGAGACCGAACACGTGGGCCAGGCCGCCGAGCGGCTGCACATGTCCCAGTCACCACTCAGCCGGCAGATCGCGCAACTCGAGCAGAACCTGGGCCTCACCCTGTTCGAACGGGGCCAGCAGAGAATCCGGCTCACCCGGGACGGCCAGGTCTTCCTGGCCGAAGCCCGTGCGCTACTGCGGCATGCTGATCGTCTGGAGAACCTGGGCCGACGGCTCGGTCGGGGAGAAGAGGGCGGCCTGTGCATCGGCTACGTCGCCGACGCCATGCACACCGGCATCCTGCCCGGCGCACTGCGCGCTCTGCACGACGAACGCCCCGGCGTCCACATCGCTCTGTACAACCTTCCGCCCATCGAGCAGTTTGAAGGCCTGCGGCAGCGCAGCCTCGACATCGCGCTCGTCCATGAGCCTCCGACCGCGGATGACCCTGACCTCCTGGCCGCACCCCTGCTCGAGGACCCGCTGCTCCTGGTCCTGCCCGCGGGGCATCCACTCGCCGACCAGGAAAAGGTGACTCCCGGGGACCTCGATGGTCAGCCGTGGATCGCAGTCGAGAATGCCCAGGACCCCGCCTGGCGGGACACGTTCGTCGCCACCTGTACGGCAGCCGGCTTCACCCCCGACATCCGCCTCGAAGCCGCCGAGCCACTGACCGCGCTCGGGTTGGTCGCTTCCGGGCTCGGACTCGCACTCGTGCAGAAGAGCATGGTGCGCGCCACCACTGAGGATGTCGCGGTGCGCGAGCTTCCCTGGCACGACACATGCATCCAGCTGTGGGCCGCATGGCACCGTGTCGACCTGCGGCCCCTGGTGACGTCGTTCCGCGCCACAGTCCTGCGCACCAGCAGCACCGTCTAGGGCCTGTTCAACAGCCGCTCGCCCTGGCACAGAGCCGATACCGTGCGGCCATGCCCGACCACGCAGAGCGCCCGCTCCTCTTCCTGGACGTCGATGGAACGCTCCTGCCCTGTCGCGGAGCGCGGCTCCCCTCGACCCCTCAAGGATGGGAGGAGTGGCAGGACGTGTCGAATCCTCAGCTGGCGAAGATCGACGTCGGACACGGTCCGCGTCCGCTGGCGCTGCCCTGCGTTCTGATGTGGGCCACCGCCTGGATGGAAAGTGCCAACGAGGTGATAGCTCCGCTGCTCGGTCTGCCTGAGCTTCCGGTGGCCGACTTGCCAGAAGCGCCGGAGGAGTACGAGGTCGGCGTGCTGAACTGGAAGACCCAAGCCCTCGTCCAAGCCGCGGCGGGGCGCTCGTTCATCTGGGTCGACGACTCGATCACCGAGCTCGATCAGGCATGGGTGTCAACACACCATCGCGGGCACGCGCTTCTCCATCGTGTCGATTCCACGATCGGCCTGATCGATACGGACTTTGCGGTCATCGACGACTGGCTGCGAGACCGGCGTACTCCGGATCAGCAGCGGGAGCAGGGGCAGGGAGAGCAGCAGGGATAGAACGGCGGGCTGGCGCTTCAGCTGATGCGAGCTCCCGTGCCGCTGACACGGACGCGCGGGTCACCCGCGCGCAGCAGCACCGTGAGTTCGCCGGGGCGGCCCAGGTCCTCGCCCTGATGCAGGGTGAGGACGGCGTCCTCGGGGACCAGGCCGAGTTCACGGGCGTACGCCCCGAACGCGGCGGCCGCGGCGCCGGTTGCCGGGTCCTCGACGACGCCGCCGACGGGGAACGGGTCACGGACATGGAAGACGGTGGCCGACTCCCGCCACACCAACTGGACCGTGGTCAGGTCCAAGCGGTGCATCAGGGCTTCGAGGCGCGCGAAGTCGTACGCCAGATCTGCGAGGCGCGCGCGTGTCGCCGCCGCGAGAACGAGATGGCGGGCACCGGCGAACGCGATACGGGGCGGGAAGGCGGGGTCGAGATCGGCGGCCGGCCAGCCGAGCGCGGCGAGCGCCTCCGTGAGGTCGGCGTCGGCGATCTCCTCGATGTGCGGCTCGACACTGGTGAGAGTGGCCCTGACGGTCCCGCCCTCCTCGGCCACCTCCACCGGCACGGCGCCGACGCGCGTCGCGAATACCAGCTCCCCGGGGCCTATCCGCTCGGCGAGCGCGACGGCGGTCGCGACGGTGGCGTGCCCGCAGAACGGCACCTCGGCCTTGGGGCTGAAGTAACGGATGCTGTACGCCCGTCCCTCCTGGCCGCCGAGGCCCTCCGGGGGCGCGGTCAGGAACGCGGACTCCGAGTATCCGAGGTCGGCGGCGATGGCCAGCATGTCATTGTCGTCCAGGGCGGTGGCATCCAGAACGACACCGGCGGGGTTTCCACCGTCAGGGGCACTGGAGAAGGCGGTGTATCGCAGTACCTCGGGTCGCGGCGCATTCGTCGTCATGCTTGCGGCAACGCGGGGCGTGCTCACGGCTATTCCTGGACGCGAGTGGAGGCGGGCATGGGCCCCCACGGGGAGCCCATCCGCGCGGTCTCTTAGATGGTGACGCAGATGTTGTCCTCGATGGTGCGGCCGTCGCGCTCCAGGCCGCCGCAGACGAGACGGTTGGACTGCTCGTAGCCCACCGTCCACTTGTGGGACGCGGCGCTGACTCGAGGAGAGTGGAATTCACCCCAGTAGGCACGCAGAGTCCCAGGCAGGCCGTCCGAGTCGGGCGTTGGTCAGTCGGATTGTTCGGGCCCCGTGGACGGGGTGCTTTTGGCCGGCCCCCCGAAGTCCGGGCTGGTGAAGTCCGGGCTGGTGAAGCTCGGGCGCGGGCCGGCCGCGGGTCCGCCGTCGGGGCTGCTGAACCCCGGCCGGT
>LRTP01000602.1 GCA_001550305.1 Streptomyces diastatochromogenes | reverse complement strand
CCCGCCTGGTCCCGTACCAGGCGGTGATCGGCCCCCGGGAGACCGCGGCCGACGAGATCGCCCTGCGCCTGCGCGACGGCCGCCGCCTCGACCCGCAGCCCGCCGCCGAGGCGCTGGACCGCATCACCCGTCTCGTCCGCGCCCACAGCACCGAGCTGACCGGCTAGATGTCCGCGCCGTCCGGCTGTCCTGGTCGCCCTCGAAGAGGCCTGAGCACGACTCGCGGGTACCCGGCTCCCGTCGCACCATCGAGGGACACGGCCGGAAGGGGTACGCGGTGGCCAAGAAGGACGGCGAGGGCCCGAACGAGGGCGCGGGCCCGAAGGACGGCGAACAGGGCAAGGTCGGGGCCCCGTCCCCGCTGCGCCGCCTGCTGCGCGTTCCCGGGGGCCAGGGCGTCGACCTCTCCTCGTACGACGCCAGGGCCACGCCCGCCGGTCCGCGCGACAAGGCCGCCGGGCTTGCCGCCCTCGCCCAGATGGTCGAACGCCTCGCCGACCTGCAAGAACGCCTGTGGGCCGCGAGCACGGCGGGTGACCGCCGCCGGGTCCTGCTGATCCTCCAGGGCATGGACACCAGCGGCAAGGGCGGCACCGTCAAGCACGTCATCGGGCATTTCAACCCCGCGGGCTGCCGCATCCGGGGCTTCAAGGCGCCGACCGCCGAGGAGCGCGCGCACTCCTTCCTCTGGCGGATCAGACGGGCCCTGCCCGAACCCGGCGAGATCGGCATCTTCGACCGCTCGCACTACGAGGACGTCCTGATCGCCCGCGTCCGCGAACTGGCTCCCCACAAGGAGATCGCCCACCGCTACGGCAAGATCAACCGCTTCGAGAAGTCCCTCGCCGACGACGGCGTCACCGTGGTGAAGTGCTTCCTGCACATCTCCTACGACCAGCAGCGCCGTCGGCTCCTCCAACGGCTCGACAACCCCGACAAGCACTGGAAGTTCAGCCCCGACGACATCGACGACCGTCAGCTGTGGCCCGCGTACCAGAAGGCGTACGAGATCGCGCTGGAGCGCTGCTCCACACCGGAGGCCCCCTGGTTCCTCGTCCCCGCCGACCGCAAGTGGTACCGGAACTGGGCGATCAGCACCCTGCTCCTGGAACACCTCGAGACACTGGCCCCGCAGTACCCGAAGGCCGACTTCGACGTGGCGGAGGCCAGACAGCGCCTGCTGACGGAAAGCTGACCTGCGCAAGGCTTGGGAAAAGGGAACCGGCGTAGGAGACCGGCGCATGAGACCGACTCACGAGACGGCGTGCGTCTCGCCGGGTCCAGCCGGGTGACTTCCGTGCCCCCACCGCCGGGCACGTGCGAACAATGGACGAATAGTGAGTATTGCCCACATATCTTCATCGGGTGATCATTCCAGTACGACGATTCTTCGCGACCTGCGCCCTCGGCGCACTCGGGGTCGCGCTCGCCGCCTGCGGGACCCCAGGAACCCCGCACGCCGCCCGCCCAGGGCACCCCGCGTCGGCCTCGGGCAGCACGGACGCCCAGCCCTCGCAACCCCCCACACTCGCCCACGGCTCCAGCGGTATCACCCCCGTCTTCACCAACGGTCCGCGCACGCAGGACAAGACCGTCGCGCTGACCTTCGACGCGGACATGACCGCCGACGAGGGTCCACGCGCCGCGGCCGGGGAACACTTCGACAACCCCCAACTGATCGCCACACTGCGCGCGTTCAAGGTGCCGGCGACCCTGTTCATGACCGGACGCTGGGCCGACGAGTACCCGAAGGAGGCCAGGAACATCGGGCAGGACCCCCTGTTCGAGGTCGCCAACCACTCGTACAGCCATTACGCCTTCACCGACAACTGCTACGGCCTGCCCACCGTGCCCCAGGAGCGGATGCGGGCCGAGGTGGAGGAGGCCTACGCCGCCTTCAAGAAGGCGGGCGTGCCCCACGCGATGCCCTACTTCCGGTTCCCCGGCGGGTGCTACGACCAGCAGGCCCTGCGCACGCTGAGCGCCCTGGGCGTGACCGCCGTGCAGTGGGACGTCGTCAGCGGGGACGCCTTCGCGACCGACGCCGACGCCGTGGCCCGGCAGGTGCTGGAGGGTGTGAAGCCCGGATCCGTCGTCGTCATGCACTGCACGCGCAGCGCGGCTCCGGTGACCGAACAGGCCCTGCGGACGATCGTCCCCGAACTGCGGAAGAAGGGTTTCCGCTTCGTGAAGGTCTCCGAGATGATCGGCTCGGCGACGCAGGGCGAGCGGCACGGCACCACGTAGGCGCGCTCCGGTCCCGGCCTACGCTGGGACCATGAGCGACGACTACTGCGCCGCCCCGGCGGCCCCCACCCCGGCACCGGACCCGACCGACGCCGGGCCGCCGTTCGCCGAGTGCGTGCTGTGCCGGAAGCCGACCGAGTACCCGGAGTCGTACAAGGGGATCACGCTGTGCCCCGTCTGCGAGTGGCAGGAGGCACAGCGGACCGCCTGTTCCGGGTGACGCTGACGCTGACGCTGACGCTGACGGTGGCATGACCGCTCGCCGAAGAACCGATCTTCCGCCTGGCACACTGGAGGGCGTGAGCAGCGACCCGACCGTAGCCGACGCACCCGGCCGACCCGACGTACCCGGCTCGGCCGAGGACAGCCCCTTCCGATCCGAGCGCACCGCGCGCGACGAGGCCCCGCAGTTCGTGCTGCCGCTGGTCGTGCGCATCGAGAAGGCCGCTCCCCCGGCACGCACGGACGCGCTGGAGACCGCGGCCCGCGCCGTGCTGACGATCCTCAGCGATGAGCGGGCCCTCGGGGACGGCGCGTGGGCGCAGGCGGTGCGGGACTGGCAGGACGCCCGGATCCGCAAGGTCGTGCGACGGGCGCGTGGCGCCGAGTGGCGGCGGGCCGAGGCTCTGCCCGGCATCACGGTGACCGGGAAGTCCGCCGAGGTGCGCGTCTTCCCGCCGGTCCCCCTGGACGGCTGGCCGAAGGACCTGGTCAAGCTCCAGGTCTCCGGCACCGATCTCGACGACCCGGAGCCGCCGGTGGACGCGGACCTGACGGCGCCCGTGCTGTGGCTCAACCCCGATCTCGACATGTCGGCCGGCAAGACGATGGCGCAGGCCGGGCACGCCGCGCAGCTGGCCTGGTGGGCACTGTCGGACGAGCAGCGGACGGCCTGGCGCGACGCCGGTTTCCCCCTCTCCGTCCGCACCGCAGACCCGGCCCGCTGGAGTGGACTCACCACCTCCGGGCTGCCGTTGGTGCGCGACGCCGGGTTCACGGAGATCGCGCCGGGGTCGTGCACGGTGGTGGCCGACCATCCGGCGCTGCGCTCCTGACCGATCCCGACCGACCCCGAGTGACCTACGGACCCGAGGAGGCGCGATGGCCGGGACCCGGCTGGACGGCAGGGTCGAACGCGGCAACCGCACCCGGCAGTTGGTGCTCCGCCGCACAGTCGACATCGCCTCGGTCGAGGGACTGGAAGCACTGTCCGTGGGCCGTCTCGCCACCGAACTCCAGCTCAGCAAGAGCGGGGTCTTCGCGCTCTTCGGCTCCAAGCAGGAACTGCAGCTGGCCACCGTGCGGGAAGCGGCGCGCATCTACGTCGAGCAGGTGATCCGGCCCGCGTCCGGGACCCCCGCCGGTGTCGCCCGGGTCTGGCGGCTGTGCGAACTCTGGCTGGACTACTCCCAGGGCCGGGTCTTCCCCGGCGGCTGTTTCTTCTACGAGGTCATCGCCGAGTTCGACGCCCGGTCGGGGCCCGTGCACGACGCCGTCGCGGAGGCCCAGCGGGACTGGACGGCCCATGTGGAGCACACCATCACCGAGGCCCGGGACCTGGGTGAGCTGCGCTCCGACACGGATGCCGCGCAACTCGCCTTCGAGCTCATCGCGTTGATGGAGACGGCGAACGCGGTGTCGGTGCTGCGCGACGAGACGGACGTCTATCGCAGGGCCCGCGTCGCCATCCTTTCCCGGCTGCGCGCGGCGGCGACCGACCCGTCCCTCGTGCCCGAGCCCTCCCGACCTGTCGAGCCCTCCCGACCCGCCGAGCCCTCCTGACCTGCCGAGCCTTTGACGCGGGAACCGTCAGACGGAAAACAAGTAGCACGATCGTTCGCTCAGTTTTATGCTCGACCGTATGACATCGACCGGAGTGGACATCGTCGAACTCGACCGGATCGCCGTGTACGAGTCGCTGCGGCTCGTCGGGCTGGCGCGGGGCACGGACTGGGAGCGGGACACACCGTGCGCGGGGTGGACGCTGCGGCGACTGGTGGCGCACATGGCCGCGCAGCACCACGGGTTCGCGGCCGCCGCCCGGGGAGCGGGGCACGAGACGGCGTACTGGCGGGAGCCACAGGACATGAGCGACCCGGAGCGGACCTACCGGGGAGCGGCGACGGCGGTGCTGGCCGCTTTCGCCGAACCGGGCGTGACGGAGGGGGAGTTCGTGCTGCCGGAGATCAGGGACGGGGGCGCCTTCCCCGGCGGGATGGCCCTGGGCTTCCACTTCGTCGACTACGTGGTGCACGCATGGGACGTCGCCGCCACGCTCGGCGTCGGACTCGAACTGCCGGACCACGTCCTGGGGGCCGCCCTGGCCGTGACCCGCCTCGTACCGACGGATCCGGCCGGTCGCGGGCCGGGGTTCGCGTTCGCGCCGCCGGTCGACGTGCCCATGGGCGCGGATCCGCTGGACGAGGCGCTGCGGCTGCTCGGACGCACACCGGAGCAGTGGCCGTTGTCGACCGACGGCGCGGATCCACAGCCGATTTGACCTGAACCGAGGGTTCGCTTTAGCCGCGCTTGAACATTCCCGGCGCCCCGCACGTATTTCACGTCGCTGGCCAAGTACAGGTTTCCAACGACCAGTTGGTTTCCCCCGGGAGGCTCATCTTGCGGCGTATCAATGGTTCCGCCTTCGTCATCGCGACCCTCGCCGCCACGGTCGGCGCGCTCGCGTTCCCTGTGTGGTCGTACGCGGACCGCGCCGGCACGGGGCAGGCGAATCTGGCGGCGGGGACGGTGAACACACAGTGGGGACCCCTGTCCGCCGCCGACCGCGATCTGATCGTGCGCGTGCGACTGGCCGGACTCTGGGAACTGCCGGCGGGACAGCAGGCGCTCGAGCGGGCCCCCAACAAGGCGATCAAGGAGGTGGGCGACCACCTGATCGTCGGCCACACCGACCTCGACAAGCGGGTGCGGGTCATCGCGGCCCAGCTCAATGTCGAGCTGCCGAACCAGCCGAACGCGCAGCAGCAGGGCTGGCTGCAGGAGATGACCGCGGCGACGGGCACGGAGTACGAACGGAAGTTCGTGAACCTGCTGCGGGCCGCGCACGGCAAGATCTTCCCGGCGATCGGCGCGGTCCGTAACTCCACCCGCAACACGCTGGTCCGGCAGCTGGCCTCGGACGCCAACCAGACGGTGCTCGACCACATCACCATCCTGGAGAAGACCGGGAGCGTCGACTTCGACGCCATCGCCAACGACACGGCGGCCCTGTCGACCGCGAGCCCGACCGGTCCCCCGGCGCCGGCCGCCGGCGTCACGGCGCCCT
>LRTP01000601.1 GCA_001550305.1 Streptomyces diastatochromogenes | reverse complement strand
CGGAGGGCTCGGCGTGGGCGTGGCCCGCCGCGTCGGCGAGCACGGCGCGCAGCTCGGCCAGTACCGGCAGGCCCTGATCGGGAAGGGGCGGCCCGTAGCGGAGGGGACCGTGTCCTTCCGGAACCGTCCGCCGCATACGTGCCTCCGTGCAGTCCGTGGTGCCGTGCCCTGTCGTTACCCAGGCTCCCGCCCCGCCATGGGCGCCCGGCCGGGTTGTGCCCGTCACAGCGTCAGCGGTGGGAGGAGCCCTTCTGGCGCAGCCGGTGGACGGCCGCGCCCAGCGCGCCCACGATCAGGACGCCGCCGGTGATCAGGGCCGGGACGGAATCGGTGAAGGTGCCGCCCTCGCCGCCCTGCACTCCGTACTGGGCACCGGCGGGGCGCTCCTCGGTGTCGTGCCCCGTGCCGGTGTCACGCCCGGTGCCGGTGTCGTGAGCCGCACCGGTCTCGCGCCCGGCGCCCGTGTCATGAGCCGCGCCGGTGTCGTGCGTCGCACCGGTGTCACGACCCGTACCCGTGTCGCGGCCCGTACCCGTGTCGCGGCCCGTACTCGTGTCGCGACCCGTACCGGTGTCACGGCCCGTACCGGTGTCGTGCGTCGCACCCGTGTCGTGCGTCGCACCGGTGTCATGACCCGCGCCCGTGTCACGCCCCGTACCGGTGTCGTGCGTCGCACCGGTGTCATGAGGCGCACCCGTGTCACGAGGCGCACCGGTCTCGCGTCCCGTAGCCGTGTCACGCCCGGCACTTGTGCCCGTGCCCGTACCCGTACCGGTGCCGATGCCCGTACCAGTGCTGACGCCCGTGCCGGTGCCGGCGCCGCGGGACACGGTGTACGAGGCGTTCCACGGCCGCTCCTGGCCACCCGGCGCGACGGGACACACGCCGTTGACGCCCCATTGGGCGTCACGGTCCCCGGCGACGGAATCGCTGTCGAACTGCTCGCCGGCCCCGGATGCCACTCCGAACCCACCGACCGCTCCGGAACCACCAACCAGTCCGGATCCACCGGATCCAGCGTCGGAAGTCCCACCCGCCGGGATACGGGCCGTCCCGTGGTACGACGTGGCGCCGCCCGTCTTCTCGTCGCCGCCGGTGACCCGGTGCAGTTGGGCCTTGCCTCCCTCGAAGCCCTGGGAGTGCGCGTCGATGGACTCGGGCGCGGTGCCGCCGATCGCGTCGCAGGTGACGGAGATGGAGAGGAGACCACCGGGGCCCACGGAACGGGGATCGACCTCCGCGCCCGGATCCGCGGACGCGGCCGTGGCGGCCGCCCCCAGGGCGGCACAGGCCAGGGCGGTGGCGGACAGGACACGGACGGTACGGCACATGGGACGGGCTCCTTCGGACAGACACTGTCTGAAGGGGGCACGGCCGTCGCGCCCCCCACCCCATCACAGCCCGCCCGGGCGCGGGGCGCGCGCGGCCGGACACCATTCGCGCGACACGGACGGCCGAGCGGGTGACGCGGGTGACAGCGGCGGCTCGGCCGAGCGGGTCAGTCCGACAGGGAGACGAGCTCCCGTTCCAGGCCGCGTCCACGTGTGTCCACGACGGCCGAGGCCACGTCGGACAGTTTGCGCTGGGTCGCCTGCGAGACGCGGCGCAGTACGCCGAAGGCCGCGTCCGCGTCGCAGCCCAGTACGTGCATGACGATCCCGCACGCCTGGTCGACGACGGGCCGGGTGCGCAGCGCGGCGCCGAGCTGGTCGAGCTCGGTGAGCGCGGCCCGGTAGGAGCGGTCACGGACCAGGCAGGTGACGGCGAGGTCGCCGAGCGCGCGGGCGGGTCCGTGCGGGGCGTCCTCCAGGGCGCCGGGCCGGAAACTGTAGAGGCTGAGGGTCACGGTCAGCCCGGAACGCCGGAAGGGAATCGTGACGCTGGAGCGGACACCCGAGTCGAGGGCCATCGCGCGGTACGCCGGCCAGCGCTCCTCACGCAGCAGATCCGCCGAGTCGACGGGCTCACCGCGTTCCAGCGCGGCGGGGATCGGACCGTCTCCGGAGCGGAGTTGGACCGAGACGAGTGCGGCGAGGTCGGGGTGGGTGACCGCGGCGGGGCGTTCCGGGCCGCCCTCGGAGACCATGCAGCTGGCGCCACAGCAGTCGGTGGTGCAGCGGGCGGCCTGCTCGACGAGCTCCGACAGCCGCCTCCCTGGAAGCGTGGATTCCGGCGAGCGCGTTCCCAAGTCGCCGAGTTGACCGCCTCGGCCACCTCGACTGCCTCGGCCACCTCGACCGTCTTGACCGCCTTCACCGCTTCGACCGCGCCGATCGCTTTGACGGTATTGCTCAAGTCGCCCCGCATCCAGCATGGTTCACCCCCTCCTCCCTCCGCGCCTTCCCGCTCACCTGCGCGGAAAACAGGCCGGGCGGTTTACACCCCCGCCACACCCGGAACCAATCCTTCGGGTTACGTTCGTCGGATGGCGCAGACGGACGAATTCGGTGAAGAACTCGCGGATTTCGTGCGCCGCGTGGCGGAGCTCAAGGCGGCTCGATCGGTACCGGCCGACGACCTGCCGACGGTGCTCGACGCGGCGATCTTCGAACTCGACCACGTGGCGGACCAGTTGTGGCCCCGGTACGAGAGTCTGTCCTCGACGGGCCCGTCCGGCGTCGCCTCGGTCGACCGCCAGGAGCAACAGCTCCTCAAGGCGCTCTTCCAGCGGGTGCCGGTGCCCGTCGCGCTGGTGGACCGCGAGACGGTGGTGCGCAGGCTGAACTTCGCGGCGTCCTCGTTCACCGGCGTACGGGCCGGCTACGCCACGGGCCGGCCGCTCACCGGTTTCCTCGCGCACGCCGACCGTGCCGCGTTCCGCTCGCAGGCGGCGGCGGTGGCACGCGGCGAGGGCGACCGCAGTCTCACCGTGCACCTCCAGCAGCAGCCCGCGGTGCCGGTACGGGCGACGCTCACCGCGCTGCGGCCCAGCGGCGAACCCCGCACCGCCGTCCTCGTCGTCCTGCAGCCCGCGGACAGCCGGGTGCCGTCCCCCGAACGCGTGCCGGGCCCGGTACCGACCCTGACCGAGACGACCCGGCACGCGGCGCTGATGGACCTGGTGGACGCCGTGACCACGGCGCTGCTCAGCGGTCCGGTCGGCGATCCGGCCGGGGTACTGGAGCGGGCGGCCGGGGTGCTGCACGGGCGGTTCGCCGACTGGGTGGTGGCCGACGTGGCGGGAGCGGCGCGGCTGTCCCGTACGACGGTGCTGGCCCCCTCCGACAGCGTGGCGGGGGCCCGGGACGTGGCCGCACAGGATCCCGTCGCGTGTCCGCTCGTCGTCGAGGCGGCCCGTGGCGGATCCACGGCGCTGCCGGTGCGCCCCGAGGATCCGGACGCCTTCGGCCGTGACACCTCGGGCGCCCCGATCCTCGTACGCGCGAACGTGACGTCGCTGCTGTGCGTGCCCCTGACCACCGCGCCCGGCCCCGTAGAAGGCGTGCTGACCCTGTTCCGCAGCGGCGCCCGCCGGGCGTTCTCGATGGCGGAGGCCCAGGCGATGGACATGATGTCCCGCCACCTGGCCCTGGCGATGGGCGCGCCCCGGTAGGGCTACGCCGCGTCGCGCATCACCTGGTCGCGCAGCCGATGGCAGCACCGGCTGATCAGCCGCGACACGTGCATCTGCGAGATCCCGAGTTCGTCGGCGATCCGGCTCTGCGTCATGTCGCCGAAGAACCGCATGTAGAGGATGGTGCGTTCACGCTCGGGCAGGGCCTGCAACCGGGGCTTGACCGCCTCGCGGTCGATGACGATGTCGAGCGCGGGGTCGGCCGAGCCGAGGGCGTCGCTGAGCGAGTAGCCGTCGTCGCTGCCGGAGACCTGGGCGTCCAGGGAGAGCGCGGTGAAGCTCTCCAGTGCCTCCAGGCCGGCCCGGACGTCCTCCTCGCTCATCCCGGCGTGCTCGGCGATCTCGGCGACGGTGGGCCTGCGGCCCGAGATCGTCCCCGACAGTTCCTGGACGGCGAACCGCACACGGTTGCGCAGGTCCTGGACGCGGCGCGGCACGTGCAGGGTCCACATGTGGTCGCGGAAGTGCCGTTTGATCTCGCCGGTGACGGTCGGCACGGCGTAGCTCTCGAAGGCGTTGCCGAGCTCGGGGTCGTACCGGTCGACGGCCTTGACCAGGCCGAGCGCCGCGACCTGGCGCAGGTCCTCCAGGCTCTCACCGCGGTTGCGGAACCGGCCCGCGAGCCGGTTGGCCATCGGCAGCCAGGCCTCGACGATCTGCTCGCGGAGCGTGTCGTGCTGCCGGCCCGGAGGGAGCGAGGCGAGCCTGCGGAATGCCTCCAGGGTGTCGGGGGCGTCGTCGTGCGGATGGCGTTTCGCGCTCACTTGGTTTCGCATGGTGCGTCGCAACTCCCTTGCAGGTGCCTTGGGTGGACGGTCACCGTGGGAGCGCAGGGGTGCGTCGAACGGCACACCCGTGGCGAGGATTTCCCCGCTCCCACGGACGTGCCTCCTGTCCGAAGCACTTGAATTCCGCCTGCCCCGGCCTGTGCGAGGCAAACACCGGCGCCGGTCGGCGCCTTGGGCTCAGGGAAGGGCGAGCAGGTAGTCGATCGCGGCGCGCAGCTCCTCGTCCTGGAGGAAGGCCTCGTAGTTCCGTTCCTGTGCCAGGCGGCCGTCGAAGCCCCGTACCGTCCGCAGTGCGGCGCGCGTCGCGGGGGTGAGGGTGCCGATCCGGGCCAGGGCTCGCAGCGCCTCTCCGAAGAGCCCATACTCTTCGCCGCCGTCGGCGATCGGCAGGACGAACCCCGCCAGGACGGAGATGCTCGGTTCGGGCTCGCCCGTGCCCGACCAGAGGGCGAGCGCGGCCTCGATCCGGCGAAAGCCGCCGGTGTTCTCCATGATGTGCCGCACCCGGTCGGCGTACGGCGCGGCCGCGGGACCGAACTCGGTCAGCAGATGGACGGGCCCGTAGTAGGGACCCTCCTCGGTCAGCACCGCGTCGCCGATGAGGCGCAGCGCCGCAGTACGGTCTCCGCCCATCTGTGAGACGGCCCACGCCGCGTTCCATTGGTACCCCGGCCAGTTGAGCGGCTTACAGGCGCGCAGGGCGGGCTCTGCGGACGCGGCGCCCGGCCCCATCGCCGCCAGCACCTCGACGATCGAGAGCGAGCCCGTGGCGTCGTCCAGCAGCGCCACGACCTCCGGCAGCGCGGGCAGTGCGTCCGGCCCCCACGCCTTGAGGACCTTCAGGAAGGCGCCGGTCAGCGGGCCGTGGCCACCGTTGTGCGTCGCGTGGTGCCGCATCACCTCCCGCAGGTCGGGCAGCAGGATGTCGGCATGCGCCCGTAGCGGGGCCAGCACGGCGTCGACGTCCGGAAGTCGTGGGTCGCTGACGCAGTAGCCACGTCCGTAGTGCTCCCGATAGGGCTCGTAGAGCCGCTCGACGAGCCCCGGCAGCGCGCGCGGGTCGCCGATCCGGGTGAGCGCCCAGCGCGCGTAGTCACCGACGGTCCCCTCCAGGCAGGGGTCCTTGCCCGGGTCGTCGAGCAGCGTGGCGAGCCGGTCGGCGTACCGGGCCGACTGCCGGCCGAGCACCGCCAGGAGGTGTGCCGCCCGCAGGCGCACGGGGTCGGCCG
>LRTP01000600.1 GCA_001550305.1 Streptomyces diastatochromogenes | reverse complement strand
GGCGGCGGCGACGGTCTGGCCGACCGCCTGGCCCGGCTGCCCGAGGCCGAACGCGCCGAACGCGTCCTGGCCCTGGTCCGCGAGGAGATCTCCCGCGCCCTCGGCCTGCGCTCGACGGAGTCCGTCCGCCCCGACCAGCCGCTGCGCGAACTCGGCATGGACTCGGTGACGGCGGTCGAACTCCGCAACCGCATCGGCGCCCGGATCGGCGCCAAGCTCCCGGCCACCCTGCTGTTCGACCACCCCACCGCGGCCCGGCTCGCCGCGCACCTGCTGTCCACCGCCCTCGCGGCGGGCGACCGCACCACTCCCGCCACACGGCCCACACGCGCCACGACGCCGGCCTCCGACGAACCGGTGGCCCTGGTCGCCATGGCCTGCCGGCTGCCGGGCGGAGTGAGCGATCCGGAAGGCCTGTGGAACCTGGTCGCGGAGGGGCGCGACGCGGTCGGCCCCTTCCCGGCCGAACGCTGGGACGTGGCGGCGCTGTACGACCCGGACCCGGACGCCGTCGGCAAGTCGTACGCCCATGAGGGCGGCTTCCTGAACGACGACGACCTGACGTCCTTCGACGCGGGTTTCTTCGGGATCACCCCGAAGGAAGCGGCCGCGATGGACCCGCAGCAACGGCTGCTGATGGAGACGGCCTGGGAGGCGCTGGAGCGCGCCGGGATCGTGCCCGCCGAACTCGCGGGCAGCACCACCGGTGTGTACGTCGGCATGTTCGGCAGCGACTATCTGGCGGGGTCCCGCCTCGACCAGCTGGACGGGTACGTCGGTACGGGCTCGGCGCTGAGCGTGGCCTCGGGGCGGCTCGCCTACGCGCTGGGGCTCGGCGGCCCCGCGCTGACGGTGGACACGGCGTGCTCCTCGTCGCTGGTGGCACTGCACCTCGCGGCGCAGGCGCTGCGGGCCGGAGAGTGCGACCTCGCGCTCGCCGGTGGCGTGACGGTGATGGTGACCCCGGGAACCTTCGTGGAGTTCAGCCGACTGCGGGGCCTGTCCCCGACCGGCCGCTGCCGCTCCTTCTCCGACGACGCCGACGGCGCCATCTGGGCCGAGGGCGCCGGCATGGTCGTACTGAAGCGACTGAGCGACGCCCGGCGCGACGGTGACGAGGTGCTGGCCGTACTGCGCGGCACGGCCGTCAACCAGGACGGCCGCAGCCAGGGGCTGTCCGCGCCGAACGGCCCGGCGCAGGAACAGGTGATCCGGCGGGCCCTGGAGCTGTCCGGGCTGCGGCCCGCCGACATCGACTACGTGGAGGCGCACGGCACGGGCACCACGCTGGGCGACCCGATCGAGGCGAACGCCCTGGCGGAGGTCTTCGGCGACTCACGCCCGCAGGACCACCCCCTGTACCTGGGCTCGCTCAAGTCCAACATCGGACACGCGCAGGCTGCTTCGGGTGTGATCGGACTCGTCAAGGTGGTGCAGTCGCTGCGCCACCGGACCCTGCCGCGCACCCTGCACGCGGACACACCCAGCAGGCACGTCGACTGGGAGAACAGCGGCCTGCGGCTGGTGCGGGACACGGCGCCCTGGCCGTCGTCGCCGGGGCGGACACGACGGGCCGGAGTGAGTGCCTTCGGGATCAGCGGGACCAACGCGCATGTGATCGTGGAGGAGGCCCCGCCGGTCGAGAGGGCCGACGGGAAGGACGAAGTCCCATCGGGGAAGCGGCTGTTCGTGCTGTCGGGACGCAGTGGGGCCGCCCTGCGGGGGCAGGCCGCGCGACTGGCCGACCACCTGACCGAGGAGGCCGGCGAGGACATTGCCCTCCTCGACGTCGCCCACACCCTGGCCCGGCACCGCAGCCACTTCGAACGGCGCGCGGCCCTCGTCGCGGGCGACCGGGACGAACTGCTGCTACGACTGGACGCGTTGGCGAGCGGGCGGGCGCCCCTCGCCGCGCCCCGCGGCGACGGGACGGGCAAGGTGGCCTTCGTCTTCGCCGGGCACGGCGGTCAATGGCCCGGCATGGGCGTCGAGTTGATGGCCGGGTCGGAGGCGTTCCGCGAGGAGCTGGTCCGCATCGACGAGGCCGTTAGCCGACGGGTCGGCTGGTCGGTGCTCAACGCCCTGCGGGCGCCGGAGGAGTTCGCCCCGCTCGGCCGCACCGAGTTCCTGCAACCGGTGCTGTTCGCGGTCAACGCCTCACTGGCCGCCGCCTGGCGCGCGCTCGGCGTCCGCCCGGACGCCGTCGTCGGACACAGCCTGGGCGAGATAGCCGCCGCGTACAGCGTGGGCGCCCTCGCCCTGGACGAGGCCGTGACCGTGGTGACCGGACGCGGGCAGGCGGTCGTACCGCTGGTCGGCAAGGGCGGCATGCTGTCCCTGGAGCTGCCGCCCGCGCGGGTCGAGGAGCTGCTCGCGCCGTTCACGGGCCGCCTGTTCGTCGCGGCGGTCAACAGCGCCCGGTCCACGGCCGTCTCCGGCGAGGCCGACGCACTGGCCGAGCTGCGCGACCGCCTCGACGAGCGGGGCATCGCCGCACGCCCGCTGACGACACCGTTCGCCTCGCACACCCCCCTGATGGACCCGCTCCGCGCGGAGCTGCTCGACCGCTTCTCCGGCGTCAGGGGCGTGCGGACACCGACCCCGCTGTACTCGGCGGTGCTGGCCGAACCCGTCCCCGGCGACCGGCTGGACGCCGACCACTGGTACGCCAACCTCAGGGAGCCGGTCCGGTTCGCGGACACGATCCGACGGATGCTGGACGACGGCTACCGCTACTTCGTCGAACTGAGCCCGCACCCCTCGCTCACCTCGTCGATCGAGGCGGTGGCGGCGGAGGCCGGGATCGACGCGGTCGGCATCGGCTCGCTGCGCCGCCAGAACGACGGACACGACGTACTGCTGCGCGGGCTGGGGGAGTTGTACACGGCCGGGCACACGCCCGACTGGCCGCTGCTGTTCCCGCAGGGCCGCCGGGTCGACCTGCCGACCTACGCCTTCGCCCGCGAACGCCACTGGCTCGCGCCCGCCCCGGCCACCGCCTCGGCCGGCGGATCACCGCTCCTGGGCACGCACCTGGAGGCCAGCGACGTACCCGACCGGCACCTCTTCCAGGCGGACATCGACCTCGACGACAGCCGCTTCGCCTATCTCACCGACCATCGGGTCACCGGTGAGGTCTGGCTGCCCGGCGCCGCCTTCCTCGACATGGCCCTGGAGGCCGCGTCCACGCTGCGGGGCGGCGGCGAAGTACAGCTGGCCGACGTCAGGTTCGTACAGCCGCTGCCGCTGGAGGTGGACCGGCCCGTACGGCTGCAACTGGTCCTGAGCCCGGCCGAGGACGGCTTCCGGGACTTCACCATCGCCTCGACCCCCTCCGGTGGGCACGGCGCGCCGTGGCAGCGGCACGTCAGCGGACGCATCGCGATCACCGCGCAAACCGCCACCGACGACGAAGAGCGGCTCGACGCCGTGCGCGAACGGTGCGACGAGCAGGTCGATCCGGCGGCGGTCTACGCCGGGCTCGCGGCCCTGGGCATCGACTACGGCCCCGCCTTCCGGGGGCTGGAGGAGGGTCGCCGTACGAACGTGGCCGCCCTCGGCCGCCTGGCCCGCACGCCCGCCGCCGGACATCTGCTGCATCCCGCCGTCCTCGACGCGGCCTTCCACACGGCCGCCCTGCCGGGCGGCGCGCCCGAGGACCGGGCGTTCGTGCCCGCGGCCGTCGGGCGACTGACGTTCACCGGACTGCGCACGGCCCCCGTGTGGGCGACCTGCCGACTGCGTTCCGTGGACGGCGACACGGCGACCGTGGACCTGCGGCTGTGGGACGAGGACGAGCAACTCGTCCTTGAGGCACGGGAGTTCGAACTGTCCGCACTGTCTCCGCTGGACGGCGCGCTCTTCGAGACGCACTGGCAGCCGCGTCCGGCCGCACAACAGCCGCCCGCCGAGGGCAGTTGGCTGATCCTGGCGGACGACACGGGGGTCGCGGCCGAACTGGCGGAGCGGCTCGGCTCGACCGTGCCGCGGGTGATCGCCCGCAGGGGTGAGTCGTTCGGCGTCGAGGGACCCGGTCGTTACGTGCTCGACCCCGCCGATCCGCGGCACCTGGCCCGCCTCCTGGACGAGGCCTTCCCCGACGGGCCGCCCGAGCGGGTGGTCCAGCTGTCCGCGCTCGACGCCCCGGCGATCACGGATGCCGGTACGGCCGAGGAGGCGGCGCGGCTGTGCTGCCTGAGCACGCTGCACCTGGTACGGGCGCTGGCGGACCGGCCGGTGGGTCGGGCCCCCCGTCTGTTCGTCGTCGCGCGGGGCAGCCAGGCCGCCGGTGACAGCACGCGGGTGACGCACCCTCAGCAGGCCCTCGCCTGGGGCTTCGGCCTCGCGGTGGCGCAGGAGTACCCGGAGCTGTCGGCCACCCTGATCGACCTGCCGCCCACCGACGGTGTCGACGCCCTGTGGACACAGCTGCGTCACGCGGACGACGAACGGCTCGTCGCTCTGCGGGAGTCGGGCCGACTGGTCCCGCGCCTGGCCCGCACCCGCCCCGACGACGGCGGCAACGGCGAGGTCACCTCCGACGGGGTGTACCTGATCACCGGCGGTCTGGGCGGCCTCGGCCGGGTCGTCGCCGAACGACTGGTCCGCCGCGGCGCCCGCCGACTGGCCCTGATGAGCCGCGGCGGGCCCGACGCGCACACCGCGAGCTGGATCAGGGGCCTCGAAGAACACGGGACCACCGTGCACCTCGCCCGCGCCGACGTGGCCGACCGCGCGGAACTGACGGCAGCCCTGGACGCCGTACGACGGGAAGCGGGGCCGATCGCCGGAGTCGTCCACGCGGCCGGTGTCCTCGACGACGCGACGGTGGCGAACCTGACCGACGAGCGCGTCCTGCGTGTGCTCGCCCCCAAGGTCCTCGGCACCACGCTGCTCACCGAACTGATCCCGGAGGCCGAGAGCCTCGTCCTGTTCGCCTCGGCGGCCGGTCTCCTCGGCTCCGCGGGACAGAGCCCGTACGCGGCGGCGAACGCCTTCCTCGACGCCTGGGCGCACCACCTCTCCCGTGCCGACCGCCGGGCGCTGAGCCTGGACTGGGGCGCCTGGGCGGGCGTGGGCATGGTCGCCGAGTCCGGCATCCGGGCCGCCGAGACCGGCCGGTCCGGGCTGCTCGCGCTCTCCCCGCAGGACGGGGGCGAACTCTTCGAACGGGTGCTGGCCACCTCCCGTCGCCAACTCGCCCCCCTCGCCCTGGACTGGGAGACCCTCGCGCACGACCCGGACGCGGCCCGCACCCGTCCGATCCTCGGCGACCTGATCACCGTACCGACCGGCGGTGACGGCGCGGACGACCTCGTCGCCAGCGTGTTCGCGGCGACGACGGAACGGGACCGCGCGGACCGCCTCGAAGCGTATGTACGGGCCCGGGTCGGCCAGGTCTCCGAAGGCACGGTGGACGCCTCCGCGACCACGGCCCTGAAGGAACTCGGCCTGGACTCCCTCATGCTCGTCCGGCTGCGCAACGCCTTCGCCCGCGAGCTGGGCGCCGAACTCCCGGCCGCCACCGTGTTCTCCGCCTCCGACATCCGCGGCCTGGCCCGGGCGCTCGGCGAGGTGCTGCCCGAACGGGACACCGCCGCGCAGGCCGGGGAA
>LRTP01000060.1 GCA_001550305.1 Streptomyces diastatochromogenes | reverse complement strand
CCGTGTGGGGGGGCGCCTCCGCGGACGGCTACTTCGCCGCGGTCGCCGCCTGGGCCGTCGCCCTCCTCGCCCTCGCGGTCACCGGCCCCCGGCCCCGGACGACGGGCCTGGCCGCCGGGCTCCTCCTCGGCCTCACCGCGTACCTCTCGTACGGCCTGACGCTGTTCGCCGTGATCGCCGCCGCCGTCCTGCTGCTCGGCTCCCGCCGACTCCGCCCCTTCCCCTACGTCCTCGCCGGACTGGCCGTCGTCCCCCTCCTGTTCACGCTGCTCGGCTTCAACTGGTGGGAGGCGTACCGCCTGTTGGTCACCCGCTACTACGAAGGGGTCGGCGGCGTACGGCCGTACGGCTACTGGGTCTGGGCGAACCTCGCCTGTACGGCACTGATCGTGGGCCCGGCGACGGTGGCGGGCCTGCGCCGAACGGTCGCGACGGCCGTACGCGAAGGCCCCCGCGCCCTCCGCCGCCCGCACGCCCTCTCCCCCGAGCCCCGCCTCGCTCTCCTCGCGCTCGCCGCCCTGCTCGCCCTCCTGGCCGCCGACCTCTCCGGCATGAGCAAGGCGGAGACGGAACGGATCTGGCTGCCGTTCGCGATGTGGCTCCTGCCGACCTGCGCCTTCCTGCCCCGCCCCCGCGCCTGGCTCACCGCCCAGGCCACCCTGGCCCTGCTCCTCAACCACCTGCTGCTGACCGGCTGGTGACCGGCCGGGAGCGGGGGCGTCAAGGCCCTGACCAATTCAGCTGCGACCCACGGACCGGGCGTCATAGCCTCCCCCGCATGACCGACCACCCCCTCGTCCCCGACGACTTCGCCGTCCCCACCGAGCTGATCACCCCGCACTTCCGTCTGGAACCCCTGGGGCCTCAGCACAACGCCTCCGACCACACCGCCTGGTCCAGCAGCGTCGAACACATCCGTGCGACCCCGGGCTTCGAGGACGGGGCATGGCCCCCCACGGACGGAATGCCCCTGGAGGCGAACCTCGCCGATCTGCGACGCCACGCGGACGACTTCGCTCGCAGACGCGGATTCACGTACACCGTCCTCGACACCGTGAGTGGCGAGGTGATCGGCTGCGTCTACATCTATCCCTCCCGCGACCACGCCCACGACACCGACGTGAATTCCTGGGTCCGAGCGGACAGGGCCCACCTGGACGCGCCCCTGCACGAGGCGGTCACGGCCTGGCTGACCGCCGACTGGCCCCTCGACACCTTCACCTACCGGCCTCGCCCCCGTCGACTCCCCTGACAGCCGAACGGCGGCGGGCCGGGGCGGTCGCGGCGCATCGGGGGAAAGGTGCTGTTCAGTGCCGTGCCGGGGAGGGAGCGGGGGGCTCGGCGGGGGCGGTGGGCGGGTTGGGGCGGGGGGG
>LRTP01000006.1 GCA_001550305.1 Streptomyces diastatochromogenes | reverse complement strand
GCGCCGGAGGCGGCATGGCAGCGGCCCTGACGATCCTCGCCCGCGAGCGCGGCGGCCTCCGCGCCGGCCTCCATGGCGCGCAGAGCGTGCCGGAGGGCGTCCACACCGACCCCGACCAGACCACCGGAGCCCGCCTGGCCCACCGCGGTGAACAGGGCAAGGATCACTCCGGCGTTCTCGGTGCCGACGGCCTGTTCCACGAGGCGGCGGAGCCGGGGGTGGGTGTCGACGAGCGGGGCGAGCGCCGCGAGGCCCGCGGGGACGGGGGTGCGGCCCATCAGCCCGGCCAACGCCGCCATGGGGGCGGCCGCCATGTGCAGGGCCATGGCCGAGGCGGCCCGGTGGGCCGTCCCGCCGGACACGGGATGCTCGGGCAGCGGGTGCGTGACGCCATGGGCTTCCTCCACCACCTCGACCACCTCGATCACGGCGTCCGCGATCGTTTCGGTCTCGAAGGAGCCCCCGGTGCCGACGACGGCATGACCGAGCACGGTGTTCGCCACGGCCCACTCCACCCCGGGCAGGGCGGCGAGGACGCGCTCGACGTCCTCGGCCAGCTTCGCGGCCGCGGACTCCGGCAGGTCACCGTTGCGCAGACCCCGCACAGCGACGTGCACGCGCCGCCCGAAAATCCGTACGCGTGTACAGGCCTTCTCATTCAGCAACCCACCGGCCGCGGACGACACCACAGCCCGCAGCAGTCCTCCTCCCGGCAGTGCCACGGCGCATCACCAGCTTCTCGCGGCCCGACACTCCCTCCCATGTGCACGGGTGGATCGGCGTCCCCCTCGCAACTTCCAGTTCCATCGCAACGCTTTGAGCGCGCACACGCCACCGGACGCGCGCGAGAATGGAAGAGGCACACCACACCGACTCCTATGAAGGGAGCAAGGGGATGGCCAAGACAGCGGAGAAGCGGCAGGGGACTCAGCGGCAGGAAACTCATGCGGGCGACGGCGCGGGTCTGCACCTGCACATGCGCACGCTGCATCCTTCGGTACCGGTTCCGTACCTGACCAAGGAAGAGATGACGGGCACGGCTTGAGCGGCCACGGCGCTCCTGCCCGGCAGGCCGCCCGCCAAAGATCTCGCGTTCTACGGAGGTCTCGGAGCACTGGCCGTGACGGGGGTACTGGAATGGCCGGTCGCCCTGGCCGTGGGCGGAGCCACCTGGCTGGTCCGCAGCGGACGGACGGAGAAGCACGAGGAAGGCGTCCGGACGTAGGCGTCCGGACGCAGGGAAAGAGAGCGGCGCACGGTGGCGTGAGTACCGCCGGGCGCCAGGCCGACTATGCCACGGCCGGTACGGAGACCGTGCGCAGAGAGCGGGAGAAAGCGGCGTAGAGCTGCCACACGAGGCGCAGGAGGATCGCCTCGGCGAGCGCAATGGCCGCCTTCGTTGCCACGGCTATCAGGATCTCGCCCATATTGACTGGCTTTCTGTACAGGTACGGGTGTTCAAAACCAGACAATGCAGTTCTTCCCCCCGTCATGGGCGACCGTCGGGCATATTTCTGGCGTCACCTAGGTGAACAAATGGAGATGCGGAGTGCCGCACGGGCTTGGTATCCCAGCTGACGGCCGCTAATCGACGGGGGAGATCAGGCCGTAATGGCCGTCGTAGCGGTGGTACAGGACGTTTCCCGCCCGGTGGTGGCATCGGCGAAGAACAGACGGAAGGTGCACGAGGTCCGGGCCGGGGTCCTCCCTCGTGGGGGCGGCCGGGGAGGCCCGGACGTGACCTCGGTCAGTCGCGGCGCCGGGCGGCCGGGTCGCTCGCGGCGACGTGCGCGGCCCGA
>LRTP01000599.1 GCA_001550305.1 Streptomyces diastatochromogenes | reverse complement strand
GCCCCCGGCCGCGGTGACCGCGGCGGTCAGCGCGGCGGCGAGGATCGCGCCCGGCACGCCGAGGAAGAGGAAGAGGATCTGCGCGTACAGCGCGTCCTGGCGGGCGGAGTCGAGGGCGGCACCGAGGTTGTCGCCGACGATCACACCGCCCGAGGCGCGGGCCTCCAGGTTGTGGGCGGCGCGGGTCACGGAGGTGAAGGCGGCGGCGGGATCGGAGGGAAGCTTCGCGTCACGGGCCGCGTGGATCTGGGTGGTGGCGGGGGCGGGCGCGGTGAGGGAGGCGAAGACGGCGGAGGGGAGCAGGACGACGTTGTCCGGGGGCGCGGTGGGCTGGGTCTGGCTGGGGGCGCCGACCCGCTGGAAGAGGGAGTCGGCCTGCGGGAGGTCGACCACGCCGTCCACCCGGACCTGGCGCACCGCGGTGCCGGGGAGGCGGATGCCGACGGTGTCGCCGGGGGCGACGTGCAGGTTGGAGGCGGTCTGCTGGGCCAGCAGGACGCCGGTGGTGCGGCCGGTCAGCGGGCGGATCTCACCGGGGAAGGCCTGCTGGTAGCCGTCGGGGAGGCCGAGGACCATGCCGGGGCCGGTCGTCTGCGTGCTGCCCCGCACGGTGGCCACGAACGCGCCGCTGTGCGCGAAGCCGACCGGCAGAGCCGTCTTGATGCCGGGCGTCTTCCGCACCAGCGACAGGGCCGCGGCCGGGTCGGCGCCCGGCTGGACCTCGACCTGCCAGTCCACGGCGACCGAGCGCACGGCGCGCTGCGTCATCGTCGCCTTCGACGCGGTGAGGAAGGAACCGAGCGAGGCGATCAGGGCCACGGCCAGGGCGATGCCGGCCAGGGCGGCCAGCAGCCTGCCGGTGCGGTGACGGGCGAGACCGCCCGCCCAGGCGGTGATCATGACGCTTCCTCCGTGGTGTCCTGCGGGTCCCCGGTGGTCTCCGCCGTGAGCAAGCGGCCGTCGCGCATGGCCAGCCGGGTGCTGAGCCGTGCGGCGACCGCCGGGTCGTGCGTGGTGACGACGAGGGCGGCGCCCGTGTGGTCGGCCGCCCTGAGCAGGGCGTCCAGGACGTGGCCGCCGGTGGTGTGGTCGAGCCGTCCGGTCGGTTCGTCGGCGAGGATCAGCCGTGGGGCCTGGGCCAGGACGCGGGCGGCGGCGACGCGCTGGGCCTGGCCGCCGGAGATCTCCTCCGGCAGCCGCTCGGCCAGGTCTTCGGCGCCGACCTGGGCAAGGGCCGCGAGGGCCGTTCGCCGTGCGTCGGCGTCCGGCACCCCGGCCAGCACCAGCGGCAGCGCGGTGTTCTCGACGACGTCGAGGGCGGGGATCAGGCTGTCCCCTTGGAAGACCAGTCCGATGTCACGCCTGATGTCGGACTCGGGAGCCGACTGACGATCGTCGGGCTTCGTGCCGGTGCCGATGTCCTGGGAACCGGTCAGGGCGGGCCGCGTGACGGTGCCGCTGGTGGGCTGTTCGAGTCCGGCCAGCAGATGCAGCAGCGAGGACTTGCCCGACCCGGAGGGGCCGACGATCGCGAGCCGGTCCCCGGCCCGCACCCGCAGGTGCGCGCCGTGCACCGCCACGACCGCGTTCGCGCCCCGCCCGAAGGTGAGAGCGGCGTCCCTGCAGACGACGAGCGCGTCGTCCGGGGCGGTTTCCGGCTCATCCGGAGACATCGTGGGCCCTCCCGTCGTCCAATGCGATCACCCGGTCGGCGACGCGTACGGCCTCTGCGCTGTGCGTGACGATCAGCACCGCGCAGCCCAGCGCGGCGCGGTCGCGCAGCATCTGGAGGATCAGTCGCTCCGTGCCCCCGTCGAGCTCGCCGGTCGGTTCGTCCGCCAGCAGGACGGCGGGGGAGTTGGCGAGGGCGACGGCGAGCCCGGCCCGGGCCAGCTCACCGCCGGACAGCTGACGGGGCAGCGCGTGCGCCCGCCCCGCGAGCCCCACCTCGTCCAGCAACTCCCGTGCGGACACGGCGGGACGACCGCCTACGGCGCTGTGTGCCAGCCGGACGTTGTCGCGCACGCTCAGGTGGGCGACGAGGTTGCGGGTCTGCAGGAGTACGCCGATGTGCTGGGCCCGCAGCCGGGCGCGCTCGGTCTCCGGCCGGTGGCTGATGCGGACGCCGTCCACCCGCACCTCGCCGCCGGAGGGCTCGTCCAGACCGGCCAGGCAGGACAGCAGCGTGGACTTGCCCGCGCCGGAAGGCCCGACGACGGCGACCGTCTCGCCGCGCCGCACCCGCAGGGACACCCCGCGCAGCGCGAGCGTCTCCTCCTCGCCGGCCCGGAAGAAGCGGTACAGCTCCCGGGCGGTCAGGGCGTCGTCGTGGGATGCCTCGTGGGTGCGGACGGGTGCGGTGCCCGGCCGGGTCGGTATGGCGTTCACGGTCACTTCCACGAGAAGGAGTCGGTGACGATGCGCCACGGGTCCACGTTGTCGGCGTTCACGGGCCCGGACAGGGTGAGGTCCACCTCGTGGCCCTGCCGGTAGAACGCGTACCGCTCGAAGGCGTCGCGCACGACCTTGCCGGTGACCGGGTCCGCCGCGGAGTCGCCCTGGTACTTCAGCAGCACCGCGCTTCCGGCGTGCCGGTTCACCTGCGACACCTTGGGTCCGTCGAACTTCGGTACCTGGCCGCGCAGCCGGGACACGACCTCGGAGCCGACCGAGGCGACCGTGGGCGCCGAGGAGGCCGACGCGGTGGCGATCTCGACGCGGTTCAGCTTGTCCGTGAAGACGGTCGTACCGCCCTGGCCGGTACGGGCCCAGCCCTCGGGCACCTTCACCGTGAACCCGCCGCCCGTCGGCCGGAAGGCGACGTACGCCTGGTTGTCGGGGATGTCACCGGGCGGATTGGACTCGGTGGGCGCCGGGGCGGCACTCGCACCGGCCGTGGTGGTGGAGGTGGAGGTGGAGCCCGATCCGGAGGAGGCGTGCGAGGCGGCGGGAGGCCCGGAACTCGAACCGGAGCACCCGGCGGTCACCGCCGCGGCGAGTACGAGCCCCACGACCCCGAGACTACGGACGATACGTACGCGTGCCATGGCCACTGCCCTCCTGGAAACCCCTGCCGCACCGGTGCGGATCCGACCGGACGGTCATGGCACCGACGCTAGGAGCCGCCCGGTTAACGCCCCGCACGGCGAGGGTTAGACGACGGCAAAAGCGCGTGGCCGCCCCGCCTGATCCGGAGGCCGCCCCGCATCATGGGGGGCATGAGACAGCGTGTCGTGCGGGTGGCCGTCACCGCGGTGCTGGTCGCGCTCGTCCTCCTCGCGATCCCGCTCGCCCTCGCCGTCCGGGCCACCCTCTACGCCGACCAGCGGGACTCCCTCGAACGGGCCGCCCTGGCCGCCGCCGTACGCGTGAACACCGACTACGCGACCGGCGACCCCGCCGAACTGCCGCCGCCGGGACCGGGTGAACGCCTCGGCCTGTACGACCCGAAACTCCGGCTGCACACGGGCACCGGGCCCCGCAGCGGGGACGCGGCGGTCCGCCGTGCGTTCCGTGGGGTCATCGCGCGGACCCGGAGCGGGGGTGAGCTCGTGGTCGCCGTGCCCGTCTCGCACGCCGAGCAGGTCATCGGTGTCGTACGGGCCTCCTCCGCCGTGTCGGCCGTCAGGAACCGTGTCCTGGTGGACTGGGCGGTCCTGCTCGGCGCGGCCGTGTTCGCGCTCGCCGTCGCCGTCCTCGTCGCCCGGCGTCAGGCACGGGCGCTCGCCGCACCGCTGGAGGACCTCTCCCGGCACTGCCGCGCCGTCACCGAGGGCGACCTGACCGCACGGGCCGCGCCCAGCACCATCGCCGAGATCGACCAGGTCGCCCGCACGCACAACGACATGCTGCACAGCCTCTCCGAACTCCTGCGCCACGAGAAGGACTTCACCGCCAACGCCTCCCACCAGCTGCGCACCCCGCTGACCGGGCTGCAGCTCACCCTGGAGGCGGGGCTCGCGCAGGACGACGCCCGGCTGCGCCCCGCACTGGAGGAGGCGCTGGACGCCACCCGGCGGCTGCACGACACGGTGGAGGAGGTGCTGCGGCTCGCGGGCTCGCCCGGCCCACCGGGCGCCGTCGTGCCCGACCGGTCGGTGGTCCACCTCCTGGCGGAGACCGACGCCCGGTGGCACGGTCTCTTCGCCCAGGACGGCAGGCGCCTGGACTGCGGCGTCCAGGACATCCCGGCCGACGTCCTGGTGCCCGGCGGGCCCGTCGCCGAGATCCTCGGCGTCCTCCTGGACAACGCCCGTACGCACGGCCGGGGCAGCGTCCGCGTCACGGTCCGCGACCTCGACGACGCCCTCGCCTTCGACGTCGCCGACGAGGGAACGGTCACCGTCGATCCGGAAGGACTGTTCGCGCGCGGACGGACCAGCGGGCGCAACGGCGGTACGGGCATCGGTCTCGCCCTCGCCCGCGACCTGGCCGTGTCGCTCGGCGGCAGACTCTTCCTGGCGGGCGGCGACCCCACGACGTTCACGCTGCTGGTCCCCGTCGCCCCTGCCGCCCCCGCCACCCGGTAGTCAGGACGTGTTCAGGGCCCCGCCGGCACGGCCGGGCCTCATGACTGTGACTTGACGTGCTCAACCTGTGGGAAGCGTGACCACGAACGTCGCGCCGGAGGTGTGCCGCCCGTCATGGTCCACCTCCCCGCCGGCGGAGCGGGCCAGGCGCCGCGCCAGCGGCAGCCCGAGGCCCGCTCCGCCGTGTCCGTCCTCGGGGTCGGCGCGCCGGCCGGGCTGGAAGAGCTGCGCCGCGAACGACGCCGGTACGCCGGGACCGTCGTCCCCGACTTCGACACGTACGCTGCCGGGCCGGGCGCGGGCCAGGATCTCGACCCGGGTGCGTGCGTGCCGCAGGGCGTTGTCGAGCAGCGGGCTGACGATGCGCTCCAGAAGGGCGTCCGGCACCCCGGCCGACAACCGCGCGTCGCAGGCGGTGACGACGACCTCCACGCCCACCTTCGTGGGGCCGAGGCGGTCCACCAGGCGGTGCAGCACCGGCAGCACGTCGGCCGTACCGGGCGCGGTGGCGGCGCTGTCGCGGGCCTCGTCGAGCAGGGTGTCGCAGATCGTGCGCATGGACTGGGCCGCGTCGGCGATCGCCGCGTGGGTGGCCTTGGTGTCCGCGTCGGAGCGGGGGCGGGCTCCCCACCAGTCGAGCTCGGCGATGATCCGGGCGAGCGGGTTGCGCAGCTCGTGCGACAGCTCCTGGGTGAGCTGCTGCTCGTGCCGCAGCAGCGCGCGGATCCGGTCGAGGAGGGCGTCCAGCGAACCGCCCAGCTGGGCGAGTTCGGTGGGACGGGTCACGGCGCCGAAGCGCTCCTGGGAGGCTACGGCGCTCCACTGGGTGGCGTGTTCGGTCATCGAACGCACGGGACGCAGGGCGCGGCCCACCGCCAGCCGCGTCAGCGCGTAGGTGCAGGCGAGCATCGCGGCGTCGAGGGCGAGGGACGCGAAGAGCATGGTGTCGGCCGAGCCGCGGTACGGGGAGAGATCCAGTGCGGTGACGACGGCGGCGGCGCCCTTGCCACCGGGCACCGGGCGCGAGCACAGCCGTACCTCGTCGTGACTGTGCACGGTGACGCACGTCCGGGCGCCGCGCGCCACGAGCCGGCCGGC
>LRTP01000598.1 GCA_001550305.1 Streptomyces diastatochromogenes | reverse complement strand
GGGACGGGCGCTGCCGCCGCTGCGCGCGGCCGTGGGGCCCTCCGGAGTGGTCGTCGCAGCCGATCTGACCCCGGCCATGCTGGCGGCCGCGGTACGGGCCGGACGGCACCGCGACGGGCAGTTGCTGCTCGCCGACGTCACTGCGCTGCCGCTGCGCACGGAGTCGCTGGACGCCGTCCTGGGGGCGGGGCTGATCGCGCATCTGCCCAACCCCGCCGAGAATCTGAGGGAGTTGGCGCGGGTGGTACGGCCCGGCGGAACGCTGGCGCTGTTCCATCCGATCGGCCGGGCCGCGCTCGCCGCGCGCCAGGGACGCCGGATCACACCGGACGACCTCAGGGCGGAGGCCAATCTCCGCCCTCTGCTGGCCGCTTCCGGCTGGGACATGACCTCGTACGTCGACGAGGACGCCCGCTTCCTGGCGCTGGCCACGCGGCGGGGCTGAGGCCTCAGACCCGTCCGGCGACCTCGGCCACGAAGACGTCGGGGTTGTCGAACATGACGTTGTGCCCCGCACCGGGAACGGTCACCACCCGGACTCCGGCGGCCTCCAGCTCCTCCCTGTTCACCAGTTCACCGCTCAGCGCCCCCTGAAGGTAGACACGGTCCGCCGTCAGCTCTTCGAGGAGGTGGCGCATCGTGGGCACCGTGCCGCGGGCAAGGCCGATCGCGGTGCGGTGCAGCGCGCGCGGGTCGGCGAGCCGCATGGTTGCCGCCCAGGAGGGGCCGACTTTGTCGAGCACGCGCGCGTGGCCACCGTTTTCGACGTACTCCTCCTCCGTGTACGAGGCGATGCCGCTGCTGCCCGCCTTGACCGGTGAATACGGGTCGAGGTTCGCCTCCACGAGGACCAGCCTGGACACGAGCTCGGGACGCCGATGGGCGAGCACGATCGCCACCGCGCCGCCCATGCTGTGCGCGACCAGCTCCGCCGCCGTGACACCGGCCTCGTCCAGGGCGGCCGCCAGCGCGTCCGCGTGGTCCTCCAGGGTGTAGCCGAAGTCCGCGGGCCGATCACTGATGCCGTGACCGGGCAGATCGACGAACAGGGTCCGGCGCCCCGCCAGTTCGGACCGGGCCGCGATGTGGGCGTTGTAGACCGTCGAGGCCGACCCCAGTCCGTGTACGTACACCCGGGCCGGTTCAGCGCCCGTCGCCTCCGTCCAGCGGATGCAGCTTCCCTTGCCGTCGAACTCGGCCTGCCTCATCGCTCCCCCTCAGGTCTGCCCGTTTCTTTCTCGCGCTCCAAGAGAATACATCGGCTTCGATGTATAGAGGAAGCGATGTACCAAGTAGATGATGTACACCGCTGGTGCGGCAGAATGCGAGCATGCTTGAGCTGGCCATCCTCGGTTTTCTGTACGACGCCCCGCTGCACGGCTACGAGCTGCGCAAGCGCATCACCGCGCTGACCGGCCATGTGAAGCCCGTCGCGGAGAGCACGCTGTATCCCGCGATCAAGCGGCTGGAGAAGGCGGGGTTGCTGGCGCGGGCGACGCAGCCCGGCTCCGTGGCTGCCCCTCGCCATGTCCTGACACTCACCGAGGAGGGGAGAAGCGAGTTGCGCCGCCGACTCGCGGACCCCGTACAGCGCGACATCACCGACGAGAACCGCTGGTTCACGGTGCTCGCCTTCCTCAGGCACCTGGCCGACCCCGGGGCGCAGGCCGCGGTACTGCGCCGCAGACTCGCCTTCCTGGAGGAGCCCGCGAGCTTCTTCTACGAAGGCGACCGGCCGTTGCGCGCCGAGGAGCTCGACGATCCCTTCCGGCAGGGCATTCTCACCATCGCCCGGGCCACGAGCCGGGCCGAACTCACCTGGCTGCGGGCCACGATCGACTCGCTCGAAGGGAACGTTCGCGACGCTTCACCGGACCGTCCCTCTTCTGCCGCCGGGCCTTCAACTCTACGTTGAGTAGCAACAGGTGAACGATCAGCGATGGCAACCGCGCAGGGGGAAGGTGGCCCGATGACCGGAATGTTCGGCAGACTCCGCGAGATATGGCACCGGAAGGCGGCCGACGGGGCCGAGGCGCAGCGGCCCGCCAAGCGGCGACCGGAGAAACGTACACACAATCTTTTCGAGGCGGCCGCGGCCTATGTGTCGGCCTGCGCGGAGGACGACCAGGAACAGATCGACGAAGCCGCGGCCTGGGTGTCGCCCGAGGCGCTGTCGTTCGGGGTGAACGAGCTGGCCTGCCGTGCCGTCATCGCTCTGGCACGGGAGCGCGACGAGTCGCCTCGGACGGTGGCGCGGACGCTGCTCGGCCTGCCCGCCGCCTGATCGCGGTGGGCGCGGGCCGGGCGTTTCGCCCCCGTCCAGCCGGATAACTGCAGCTCCGCGTCTGTTTCGGGCTCGTGACAAGCGCCTTCGGCTCGCATTATGGTGCGCCGACGAACGTAGCGATCGGGAGGCTGGGATGGCCGGGACGGACGATGGCGCCGTCGCCACCGGGGACGACGACGCGCTGTATGTGCTGACAGCGGTGCTGTTGACGCCCGCGAAGTTCCCCAGCGTGCTGGGGGACGACTACCCGGAGGCCTGCGCGGCGCTCGACCTGGCACCCCTGGCCGACGGGTACGGTCTCGTGCTCGGCCAGGACGGCGAGGGTGCACGGTGGACGGTCGTCATCGACGACGTCTCGCTGGTCGCCGTCGCCATCGCGTCCTGGGACTGCGGGATGGAGCACGAGCTGTCGCCCGACGAGCGCACGGTCGTCTCCGCACTGCCCGGCTGGCCCCTGGACGTCGCCGTCGCGGCTCCCGGGGTGCCGGCCCCGCACGATCCCGCGCCCGAGCTCACGGATCGGCCGGCGCTCACCCCACCGAACACCGCAATCTGGGGACCGGCCCAACGACGCCTCGGAGCCGACGAGATCGCCCTCCAGTGGGCGATCTGGCGGGAACAGATCGACGACGGCGACTTCGTCACGCCGAAGGACGCCGCCCAGCCCGAGGACGCCCACCAGGACGAGACCGAGAGCACCGACGGCGACAGCGGCACCGACGGCGACAGCGGCAGCGGCAGCGGCAGCGGCGAACGCCGCAGCGGTATCCGCCGGGTGCTCGCGGAGGCGCGTTCCTACGTGGACACCCCGCCGCCCCTGGGCCGCGTCCGCTCGTCCTTCGCCACCGGCGACGCCCGGACCCTGCGTGCGGACGGCCCTGGCTGGTCCATGGTCGCCCGGACCGACGACATCGCCTTCGTCCTCCTCGACGAGGAGCCCGGAGAGGTCCTGCCCGTCGGCCGGGGCCCGGAACTGCCCGGTCTCCTGGATGCCCTCGACAAGATGGCCGTACGCCCCAGTTGAGCGGTCCCTCAGTGGGTCGCTCCTCGCCCCGGACGAAGCGGGGCACCCGCACGCTCGCGGACCCTGCCGGCGGCACGGTCCGCGAGCGACGACCGAGCCGCCTCCCGCATGCCGGGAGACGCACCCGATCGGCGGCGCCTCAGCGGCCGAGTTCCTTGCGGGTGACGCGGCGCAGCCTGCGCCGCTGCGAGGGGTCCAGCGTCAGGTACGCGGCCGCCGGAACTCCCACCACGATCAGGAAGGAGACCCACCAGGGCAACCAGATCAGCAGGATGAGGCCTACCGCCACACCACCTGCGGCGATCTTCGCGTTCTTCGACATGTGTCGCCTCCTTCGCGGCTGCTGCCGCTCTCTGTCCTGAGAACGGGTCCACGCCTCTCACGGTTCCAGTGCGTGACCCTGAGACATCCCTGAGGCGCTCCCCTGACTCACCCCTGAGACCCTCCGCGCTCACTCACCCCCTGAGACCTTCCGCGGCTCCTCGGTCCTGAGGGGTTCGCCGACCTCGTGCATGTGACGCAGGGCCTGCCGGTAGGAGTCGACGAGCCCGGTTTCCGCGTAGGGGATACCCAATTCCCGACAGTGTGCGCGCACCAGCGGCTGGGCGAGCCTCAGATGGGGGCGGGGCATGCTGGGGAACAAGTGGTGCTCGATCTGGTAGTTGAGGCCACCGAGGAACCAGTCGGTCAGGGCTGCACCGCGGACATTGCGGGAGGTGAGCACCTGGCGGCGCAGGTGGCCCCAGCGCTCGCCGTCCGGGTCGGGCATTTCCATGCCCTTGTGGTTGGGCGCGAAGGCCATGCCCAGGTGCAGGCCGAACAGTGCCTGGTGCAGCGCGGCGAAGGCCAGGGCCTTGCCGAGGGACATGGAGGTGAGCAGCAAGGTCGCGTATGCCACGACGTGGGTCACCAGCAGCAGTGCCTCCACCACCCGCTCACGCGGGGGCTGCCGGCGCAGGTCCTGGAAGCCGTGGACCTTCAGGGCGACGCCTTCCAGGAGGGTGAGCGGGAAGAAGAGCCAGGCCTGGTTGCGGGTGAGCCAGCGCCGGAAGCCCACCCGGACCTCGGCCTGCTCGCCGGTGAAGACCAGGACGTCGGCGACGACGTCGGGATCCTTGTCGATGTGGTTCGGGTTGGCGTGGTGGCGGTTGTGCTTGTGGTTCCACCAGGAATAGCTCAGTCCGAGGAGCAGGTTGCCGTGGACCAGGCCGATCGCACGGCCGACCCACTTGTTGCCGGTGATCTGCGCATGGCCCGCGTCGTGGCCTATGAAGGCCGTGCGGGCCGAGAACACGGCGAGCAGTGGGGCGAGGGCAAGCGCCCACCAGGAGGTGCCGATCAGGGCGACACCCGTCACGACCGCGGCCAGGGCCAGCGCGTTCACGGTGATCGCGCGTGCGTACCAGCCGTGGCGCCGGTCCAGGAGACCCCGGGCCCTGACGGTGCGCAGGAGGGGCGCGAAGTCGCTTCCGGGGTTCTGCCCGACACCCGCCCCTGGAAGGTCTTCCACGACGGCTGTGGCGGTCTGGGACATGGCGGGTCTCCGGTTTCTCAGGCAAGGGGCTGACCTGATGAAACGTACGAACCAGTGACCCTCGGCGACCATGACGCCACCACCCGCGTCCGTACTGAGGCCTTCCCCGTCCGTCGAGGGGGGTTACGTACACCCCCGGCCCGGGGAGAGCCACCTCACGGTCCGGGCGTCCCCGCCCGGTGTACGCGGTGCTGTACCCTCGGCGACTCCGACCCAGTAGTCAAATTTGAGGAATGCGCCATCGCTGTGCAGAGAATTCCTGCGGCGACGCCCGCCGAGATCTCCGAACTGGCCCCATGCTGTGCCGTGTTCATGCCCGCCGATCCGTCCCGTACCGGAAGCGTCGCGTTCTGGCGGCCCGACGGCGACGTCCCACCCGCGGTGGCGTCCGGCGCCTTCGACGACCTGACCGTCGCGCTGCCCGGAGACGACGGTGTCGAGCTCGTGACCGTGCCCGCCGTCCTGCTCCCGGTGCGCGCCGCGCTGCCGGTCCTCACGCGCGCGCGTGCCGCCGCGCACGCACATCGAACAACCAAGTTCTGGGGCGCGGGCGCCGTGCTCGCCCTCCAACTCGCCGCACGAGGACTGCTGCTGCCGGGGCTGACGGCGAGCGACCACGACGCGTGGCGTGCCGGTCCACTGCGGGCCGACGACCTGGAGCGCGTACGCGAACTCGCCGCGGCGATGCCGCCCGACGCGCACGCCGTACCGGTGGACGGCCGTGAGCCGGTGCGGCTGCCCGACCCCGAGCGGTTGCTGCGAGCCTTCCTCGACGCGGTCGCCGACGCGCTGCCCCGCTCCACAGCCGCGTCGCCG
>LRTP01000597.1 GCA_001550305.1 Streptomyces diastatochromogenes | reverse complement strand
CCGGCGGGGGCGGCGGGCAGGTGCTGCCCGTGCCGATGATGAACGTCCTGACCGGTGGGCCCCGGCCGGGGTGCGGGGCGGACGTACGGGAGTTCATGCTGGTCCCGGTCGGCGCCTCGTCCTTCGCCGAGGCATTGTGCTGGTGCGCGGAGAGCTACCACGCGCTGGCGGCCGTCCTGCGGTCCCGGGGCTGGTCCGACGCCGTCGGCGGCGAGGGAAGTTTCCTGCCGCCCGTGGACGGCAACGGTGCCGCGTTCGACCTGCTCATGGCGGCCGTTTCGGCGGCCGGGTACGAGCCGGGGCGGGACATCGCGGTGGCCCTTGACGTCGGCCCGGTCCGCCGGCCGGACGGCACCTACGACTTCGACGGCGCCCGCCGGGACCTGGCGGGAGTCGTCGAGGTGTACGCCGACTGGCTGGACCGGTACCCCCTGGTGTCCGTCGAGGACCCCCTGGACGGCGAGGACTGGGCGGGCTGGACGAACCTCACCGCGGAACTCGGCGACCGGGTGCAGCTCCTCGGCGACGCCCTCTTCGCCTCCGGTGCCGAGCGGCTGCGCCGCGGCATCGAGACCGGGGCGGGCAACGCGTTCCTCATCAAGCCCGGTCAGGCCGGCACCCTCACCGAGACGTTGGACGCGCTGGTCCTCGCGCGCTCCGGCGGTTACCGCCGCACGATGAGCCACCGCACCGGGGAGACCGAGGACCCGCTGATCGCCGAACTCGCCGTCGCCACGGACTGCGGTCAGTTCAAGGGCGGGGCCCCGGTACGCGGCGAACGCGTCGCCAAGTACAACGAGTTGCTGCGGATCGAGGAGGAGCTGGGCACCTCCGCGCGCTACGCGGGAGCGACGGCTTTCGCACCCCCTGCCCGCGTCGGGGCCGTCGCTCCCGCGGCCGGCCGGACTACCGGGCGGATCGCGTGACCGCGTCCAGGGCATCGGTCACCCGGTCGACGACATGGGCGACCTCGGCCTCCTCCAGCCCGTTGATCATCGGAAGGGAGACGATCTGCCCCTGCCGCTCGTCACAGGCCGGCACCTCCGCGTCACGGAACCGCTCCTGATGGGCCGGTTGCTGATGCAGTGCGGCACGGTAGTGGATGTCCCAGCCCACCCCGGCGTCGGTGAGCCGGGCGCAGAAGGCGTCCCGGTCGGGCACGTCGATGACATAGACGTACAGCCCGTGCTCCTCCGAATCGGCCACCCGGGGATTGTGGACGACGCCGAAGGGAGCGAACGCCTCGGTGTAGCGCGCGGCGAGGGCGCGCCGTTCGGTCAGCAGAGCGGGCAGCACCTCCAGGCGCGCGGTGAGGTAGGCGGCCTCCATCGGGTGGATCCGGAAGCTGAATCCGAGCGCCGTATGCAGCCTGTCCTCCAGGCCGTGGGTGTTCAGAAGGCGCAGCTTGTCCGCGAGCTCGTCGTCGTCGGTCACCACCGCGCCGCCCTCGCCCATTCCGGCGAAGACCTTGGTGGGGCCGAAGCTGAAGACGGCGCAGTCGCCCCACGCCCCGGCCTTCCGTCCGTCCCGGGCCGCACCGTGTGCCTGGCACGCCTCCTCCACCACCGGGATACCGGCGGCACGCGCCTCGGCCGTCAAGGCGTCGATCTCGGCCAGCCGGCCGTAGGCGTGGAACGGCACCACCGCCTTGGTACGCGGGCCGAACAGCTTGCGGGCGCTGTCCTGGTCGACAGTGTGGGTCAGCGGATCGATGTCGGCGAGCCGCACCGTGGCCCCCAGCAGCAACGCCGCCTCGGCGGTGGCGACGAAGGTGTTCGGCACCGTGATGATCTCGTCCCCGGGGCCGATGCCCAGGGTCATGTACACCATCAGCAGCGCGGCGGAGCCGCTGGTGGTCGCGATGGCGTGGCGCACACCGCAGTACGCGGCCCAGCGCCGCTCGAACTCCTCGATGATCGGGTTCGGACGGGTGTACTCGCGGGACTCCACCGCGGCGAGCAGAGCGGCCCGCGAGGCGTCACCGTGAATGCGGTGGAGCCGGTGCAGGTCCCGGAAAGGAACAGTGGTGGGGCTCGGGACCGATGGGCTTTCGGGCACAGCCATCTTCTTCCTGTTCGTGAAAATCGGGAACACGAAACTGGCGCCGCCCCGAAAGTAATCGGAACGGCGGCCGGGACACAAGACCCGCAAATCGGCCGGGCGCGGCTCGTGACGGATCCGGCGGATTTTTCCGGGACGATTTTTTTCCGGATATTTTTTTTCCGGTTTGAACGGTGCCTGGCCGGGTCATCCGGACGGAGAAGGGTGGTTATCCATGGCCGAACTGCACACATCACGGCTGTTGCTGCGCCGGTGGCATTCAGGCGACCTGCGGGAGGTGACCGGGATTTTCGCCGATCCGGGTTTCTCCTGGCACCCGTTCCGGCGGGCCCGCACTCCGGAGGAGGCCCGGGCGTTCCTCGACCGTGCGCTCTCCCACTGGGACCGGCACGGTTTCGGCAGATGGGCGGTGTGCGAGCGGACCACGGGCCGGCTGCTCGGCTACGCGGGCGTCAGCGAGTTGTCGTGGCCCCCGGCGGACGGCGGCTGGGACATCGGATGGCGGCTGGCCTCCTCCGCGTGGGGGCGGGGGCTCGGCCACGAGGCTGCCGCCGCCACCGCCGACGAAGCCTTCAGCCGTGGCACGGACCTCCTGGTCGCCGTCGTGGAGGTCGGAAACGACGCGAGCCGCCGGATATGCGCCCGGCTCGGTATGCGGGAGACGGACATCGCGCGGCACCCGGAGTTCGGAACCCCGCACGTCATTGCGACGCTGCACCGTTCTCAGGAGGCGGAAGAGGCGAACTCCACTTCCCACACCCGCTCCGAGTAGACCTGCGCGCGGTCGGTCCGGGCGTGGTCCGCCAACTGTTCGGCGACTTCCGTCCCTTCGCTCTTGAGCATGGATGCGAGCAGGGGCAGCTGCGATGTGTAGCACTCCATGGCTTCGCGCTTCAGCCGCCAGTCCCCGGAGGAGACGTCCTCGACGATGGGCGAGCCGATCCGCACGCCATCGGGAAGGTGGGGAATCTCCCTTCCCAGGACCCCGTAGGGAAGGTCTTCCCACAGTCGCAGTCGCGATCCGGTCACGCGCGTGGCCCGCGCGGTCGCGTCCCTTGCCCGCCGGTGGTCCACGTGATCACCGATGGCCACACAGGTGAACACGAGACTCGGATCGTGATCGGATATGAGCTGTACGACATCCTGAGAAATGTGGTCAAGCAGTTCGGGTTCGTCAGCCGTCTCCGGTTGCTCATTCGCGGGAGCGGAGCTGTCCGCGATCAACCAGCGACCCAGGTCGTCCTTACGGTAGATCGCATCGAGATGTCGTCCGTCAATGGGGACCGCGCCGACTCTGGCTATGGCCTCTTCGTTCTCCAGGATCCTTGCCGGGACCGGGCTTCCCGACACTCCCCACAGCCTGTGATAGTGATCTGCCACATCCGAATAGGGCGGCTGCGGCACACCGGCGAAAACGGTGTAAACAATCACCGGGTGGCCGCTTCGGGCAAATTCTGCCAAGCGCCCTCCATAGGAAAGTACGGCGTCATCGAGATGAGGTGAGACAGCTAATATCGTGCGCATCGAAATCCTGGGCTAGGAGGGGCCGTCCGGCACGCGATAGAATCTACACAGGCAATACTTCCTTCACAAGGTCGTGATTGCCGCACAGTTCTCGAAGCCGTTCTCGAATGACCGAAGGCTTTCCCGGGTCTCCGATCCGGCACTTCAACGGCGCCGGCTATCCCAAGCGGAAGGTGTACACCGGCCCAAAGGTGCCCTTCCCCGCCGGGGGCCTGGAGGACGCCGTGCGCACCGGCAACAGGCGGGGAGCGCCGATCGCCCTGCCGCGGCAGAGCGTGACACCCTCGCGGCCGTCTATGCCCCCCTGCAGCACAGAATGGGCCCGGCCTGTCGGCCCCGGGCCCATCCGCATACCGGCTGTCAGGGCCGAACGGCCGACGGATGCCTCTACTCGTTCGGCACGATCAGTCGCACTCACCGTACTCGGGGTCCCGAAGATGATGCTCGGGGCCCCGCCGGGCAGAAGCGTTTTGCCGCCAACGATCAGTGATCGGGCCACCACGTGGAGTGGGTCTGGCTACACAGGTCGGCGGACGGTTGTGTCTGATGGGGGAGGGCTGGCCGGGTGCTACTGACGATCAACGTGGCGGTTCTGCTGGCGGTCATCATCGTCGTGCGGCTGCGTCGGCGTACGCAGGCCCGGAGCCGGTTCGACGAGAAGCTGACCGTCGTCATCGTTCTGGTCTTCGGCGTGCTGATCGCCCCCACGGCGTTCGGCCAGGGGATCCTGGATGTCGTCGTTCAGCTGGTGAAGGGCGCTTCCCAGTCGGGCCGCTGAACTCCCGCCGGGCGGTGTGGCATCGGCCGCGGACGAACCGTCCGGTCAAGGGGTGGGCAAGGGGTAAAACGGACACCGTGGGCCGGGGTGACCAGGTCGCGGACAAGGGGTGATCCCGCAGTGTGGCACCCATCCCGCACGCGCCGGATGCGCGCGGGACGGACCAACACCGTCCGCCCCGGCCCTGGTGCCGGAGAAACGCGAGGACAGCGTGCCCACGCCGCCCGTGCCCGGCCCCGCCACCCGTTCCCACCGCCGCGCCCGTCCGGGATCGGGGAGCCTCGCCCGCCGCCCGGACCTCGCCGTCCGGCCCGGTTGCGCGCACTGGCCCGGGCGCTGGGCAGGCCCCGGTGAGCTCCTGCCGTCGGCACTTGTGGTCCCACTGCCGATGCCACTTCCGTGCCCGGCACCCACCCGCCCCACATTTCCCCAGCTCACCAGGGATTTTCGGGACGGCTCCGGATCGTCACAACCCTCTTCTCTCCCCTATTACCTGAGTTGGATGTCGGTGGGGGAGGAGATCATCGGGTCCGGGGGGCCGGTGCCCTCTGCGGCCGGGGGCCGGCGCCCGGCCGGTGGCCGGACGCGGACGACGGGAGGGCGGGCCTGATGGCGGGCAAGCGCAAGGCGAACGAGGGGGGATCGTCGAACGGGCTGCGCGGCGATGTGCTGTGCGTGCTCGGGGTGCTCAAGGTCGCGACCGCCGATCAGATCCAGCGGCTGGCCGCACCGCACCTGACCTACCGGCACACAGAGAAGAAGACGCCGGCCGCGCGGAAGGAAGCGCGCACCGCCTCCCACCGTCTCGCGGCGAACGACCTGAGCGTCATGGCCTGGTCGTCGACGGCGGCCGCACCCGGGGCGGTGAAGAGGTCCGGCTGCTCACCGCGGCCGGGCTGGCCGCCGCCGCGATCGACCTGGACCGTGAGCCGGAGGAAATGGGCGGCATGCCCAAGAGCGCGGGCCGCTCCGGCGCCTCGCACCCGATGACGGTGAACGAGACGGTCATCGCGCTGATCCGCCCGAAGCCCGACCTCGGCCGGCTCACCGAGCAGCCGACCGAAGCGCAGGCAGCCGCGCGGGCCGCTGTCGACGCACCCGACGGGATCGGCACCCTCACCTCCTACGCCACCGAGGTCGCGCTCCCGGTGAAGGGCGACCTGGAAGAACCCCGCGATCGGCAGTGCCCGCGCCGACGTCGTCCTGATCGCGCCGGAAGCCGGGGTGCCGCTGTTGTTCATCGGGATTCCTCCGTGGATACCCCCGCCTTCAGGCGGGGGAGGAATCGGACTCCTGCGGAGCAGGGCAGGGAAAGCCGATTCGCC
>LRTP01000596.1 GCA_001550305.1 Streptomyces diastatochromogenes | reverse complement strand
CGCGAGGCGCTGCTCGAGGCCGCCGAGCACGCCGAACGGCTGGGCGCGGTGAGGATGCGGGCGCTGGCCGAGGAGGTTCTCCCCGAAGGCCGCTCCCGCGGCTCGGCGACCGCGCTCACCGGATGGGAGGCGCTGACCGGCAGTGAACGCCGGATCGCCGCCCTCGCGGCCGACGGGCGGACGAACGCCGAGATAGCCGAACTCCTGCACCTGGCCCGGCGCACCGTGGAGACCCATCTGACCAGCGCCTACCGCAAGCTGGGCATCCGCCGCAGGACGGAGCTCACCGCGGTCATCGGCGAGCGGCCGGCGGATCCGGCGGAGCCGGTGGAGGAGCCGGGCGGCTGACACGCCCCCGCATCAGGACATGAGGCGGCCGTCCGGGTCGTGGAGTTTGGTGTGGTTGGAAGGATCCTGGAGCATACGGCGGGCCACGGGCGCCGGGATCCGCACGACGACCGGAGTGGGGACGGTGAAGTCCCGCACGGCGACGGAGGGGGCGCCGGGGCGGCCCCGGTCGCTCACCCGGGCCACCACCCGCACGTCCAGGGTGAACTGCACCAGCGTCGCCTCGAACTTGGGCTTGTGCAGAGGCATCGAGCCGGACCCGTGGGCCGAGCTGTCGGTGGCGCCGCCGACTTGGTCGACGTTGCCGAGGAGCTGGTTCATCCGGAACTCGTCCGCGTTGAGCACACCGGCGCCGCCCAGTCCCCGCACCGACTTGTTGTGCTCCACCGCCTGCTGGTGGTCCGTCCCCGTGGGCCGGGGCGCGTCCAGGGCGCTCTGCGCCACCGTCTCGAAGGTCATCTTGTCGCCGACGCCCAGCACACGTCCGGCGCGCAGCCGGGCGTGCAGTGAGGTCCGCAGATCCTGCCCCTGCGCGCCGGAGGCGTGCACGACGGGAAGGTCGACCCCCGCCGCGGTGAGCAGGGGCAGGGCGGAGATCAGCCACTCGGTGGACACCGCCTCGCGCTGCGCGTACGCCGCCGCGTCGCCCGTCTTGCGGTAGCGCTCCCCGCCGTGCGCCGCCCGCACCGCGTCGTCGATCACCCGGCGGATCTCGGGAGCGCCGCGGAACCCGTTGACCTGCGCCTCCATCGGCAGGCTCACCCCACGGCCGTGCCAGGGGCCAAGCCGGCTCGCTTCGGCGTCGTCCTGTCGCAGGAACGCCTGTCCCGCCTCCGCGCGCGGCACCGGCCGCAGCCGGGACAGTGCCTCGAGGTCCTTGACCAGAATGCGGTGGACCAGGGACTGGCCGCCGAGGGTGGCGAGGCCCACCCGCCCACGGGACGAGTGCAGTTCGAGGGTCGCCTCGATCGGCACCCGCATTCTGACGGAACGGGCGGAGGCCTCGGCGACGGTCTTCATGCCGAGCTGACCGCGCCCCACGGTGGCCGACTTCGTGACATCGCTGACGCCGACGCCGAGCCCGCCGGAGCCGCCGACGCTCTTGAGCGGACCGCCGCCGCCCTCGGGCTTGCCCGCACCGGCCACGACCCCCTCGACGGTCCGCGTGTCGCTCGTCTCGCGGGTGTCCGCCCGCTGCGTGGCGGCCGAGGTGATGTACTCCATGTCGCGGCCGTCCTTCGCCTCGCCCTCGGACGTGCCCTGCCGGGTGCGGCGTACGCGGAACACGGCCCAGTACGGTGTGTTGCGCCCGCGGAAGAGTTCGACGGGCACCCCGCCGTCCATGGCCCCGGAGAGCAGTCCGGCCGACCCGTCCCGGTCCAGGACGCGCAGCAGCCGCTGCATGTTGTCGTGCGGATCGGCCAGTTGCCGCTTCGGCAGGAGTTCGTCGGCGAGAGACCGGTCACGCCGCCCGACGTCGGCGCGCAGCCGCTCGAGCAGGGGAACGAAGTCGGGCAGTTCCTCGATCATGCCGAAGCCGAGCGGCAGCTCCTGGGCGAGGGCGGGCGCCGCCGGGGCGGTCGTGCTCGACGACTCCCCGCTGCGGGACGCCTCGGTCTGCTCCTGGGTGGCCTTCCCCTTGCCCTTGGACTCTTCGCCCTTGGATTCCGGGCCCTTGGACTCCGTGCCCAGGCGTGCGGACTCCCCCTGCGAGGACGTCTGCCCGGCGGCCCCGGGAACGCGCAGGCCGGCCGCCGCCAACTGTTCCTGGGTGAGCCAGACGGCGGCCGCGGCGGGCAGCGTCCGCTCGCCCTTCGCGACGTACGGGCCGCCTCCCGTGACCTTGACCTCGCTGACCATCCGGACCACCAGGTCGCAGTGGACCAGGTAGAGGGGCCGGGTGCGCGGGGTGTGGGCGTTGCGTTCGACGGTGCCGCTCAGCGTCGTCGCCGTCGCCGCGCTCCGGCCCAGGCTCCGCCCGGCCGACACGCCCTCGCCCAGCCGCCAGCCGGGGCCGTTCTCCGATCCGAGGGCGCCGCCCTGCACGGTCGTGGAGGTACCGCTGCCCTCCTGCCCGGTCATCTGGTGGCCGCCGAGCAGGAACGTCTCGGTACCCGCCCCGGTGCCCTCCGCCACCACCTCCGGGTTGGTGAGGGCGAACCGGGTACCGATCGCGCCGTTGAGCGCGTGGAGCCTGCGGGGGTACCGCAGGTTCTTCACCACCCACCCGGAGGACACCGCCTGGCGCAGCGCCGAGGTGATGGCCTGCGGACTGAAGCGTTCCTCGATCGCCAGTCGTGGCGCGAGGCCCTCCGTCCGCAGCGCGTGGTCCTCCCGCAGTTCCCGGTTGCGGCTCGCGGCCCGCGACAGGAGCTCGAAGGCGAGGTCCCGGATGGGTCCGCCTCCTCCGACGGTCTCCACCAGCGTCCAGTCCCGGACCGCCCGGCCCGCGATCGAGCGCGGCGCCATGGTCGACAGATCGCCGATGCCCGACGCGTTGAACTGCCGCTGCGGCGGCGCCAGTCCGGCGGTGCGCCTGCGGGTCCTGGCCGTCAGCCGGTCCTTCCCGGCCGTGTCCAGGGTGAACGCGGTCGGGGTGAGCAGCCGTACGTCCTGCTCGGCCAGATCGAGAGCCTCGGTGTCAGCGGTCGAGGCGATGTGCACGGCGTCGGGTGTGTCCCGCCCCGGCATGCCCGGAGTGAGGGCACGTTTGGCGGTCCGCTCCCGCGTCGTCATGGTGACGTCCACGTCCAGGCGCAGGGCGCCGCCGAACGCGCTGGTGTTCTCACCGCCGTTGGTGAGCACGTCGGAGCGTGTCGCCGGACCCGCCTGGTTGCGCCGGGTGCTCTGCCGGGTCCGCTCGCCGCGCACCGTGGCGGACAGGGCACCGGGGATCAGCCGGAACTGGCCGAGCGCCAGGCCGCCGATCGACCGTGAACTGGACCGCCCGCTCTGCGAGTTGCTGGTGACGCCGCTGTGGCTGCGTACCAGCCAGTCCTTCGTCTCCCCCTGGTGGCCCGTCTCGCGCAGGGCGCCGACGACCTTGATCTGCACGTCGTGCGCGTGCCATCGGCTCTTGCGCCGCATCCGGACCCGGATCCCGGAGGAGAGCAACTGGTCCTTGTTGACCCGCAGGTTGGTCTCCGAGAGTACGGTGATCAGCTCGCGGTAGTTGCGCCGCTGCACCTCGCCCTCCTCGCGGCTCACCTCGGTCCCCGCCCCCGCGCCGAACGCGGGCAGATAGCCCGCGAGTCGCGGATCGGTGGCGAAGAGCCGCTCGATGCCGGAGAGCAGGGGAGCGGTGTCCAGCTGGCTGATCGCCACGCTCGACCCCATGGCTCCGAACGGCAGATGGCGCTCGGTGTCCTGACCGGCCGACGACCCGGCCCCGTCCCGTGCCTCTTCACCTTGCCGCCGGTCGAGCTGCTTCCCGTCCGCGTCCGTTCCCGACTCCCTGATCATGGAGCCCGCCGTGACGCCTTCGGGCAGTTCGAGGCCCAGCGACCGGGCCTCGTCGGCGCGCAGACTGACCCACACATCCATCGAGTGCTGGGCCGTGCGGGCCCCGGAGCGCACCTTCATGGCGGGCGAGAGCGGTCCGGTGCCCTCGACGCTGAACCGCACCTTGCCGAGGTAGAGCACCTTGTCGCCCCTGACCTCGGCGCCCTGACGGCTCGACACCGTCTGCTCGGCCACCGTGAACCGCGCTTTGCGCGCGCCGGCCGTGGGCATGACCGTCGCGCGCACCGCGGCGGCGTTGCCCAGCACGCCGAACCCCGCCGCCGGGCCCGCGCCGAAGGTCCCTCCTCGGCCCTTGGCCGCCGTGTGGGACACCGAGTGCTGTGCCTGCTGGTGCGTACGCAGTTGGGTCTTGCCGGTCGTCCAGGTGGGCGACAGGGCGGTGAGGTCGGCGCGCATCCGGTAGGTGCCCGTGGCACTGCCGTCCTTGGAGACGAGATCCTCCCCGATCACCCAGCCGCTCAGCAGCCGGGGCAGGTCCTCCAGGACGGTCGTGGCGGAGGTGGCGTCGTGGAGCCGGGCCCGCCCGGGCGCACCGCGGGAGGTCAGGGAGGGGTGCAGCACCGAGCGGACCGTGTCGAACAGGCCGCCGCCGCCCGGATGGGGGGCCGCGGCGTCGTCCAGCGCTACCGGGGCCAGCGAGTCCGCGAGCCGCACGCTCCGGGCGGTCCCCGTGCTGAGGGGGCGCGGTCGCGCGGGTGCCTCGGCGGTGACCGGCACCAGGTGTTCGGTGGGTACCCGCATCATGAGGGACCCGGAGCCGCTGAACGTCTGCGCCCGGCCGCCCCGCCCCTCGTCCTGGGGCTGGACCCGTACGCCGTAGCGCACCCGGCGCCGCATCTCGACGGACCCCTTGTCGCTGCGCAGCACCCGCGGTTCGGACATGGCCTTCTGCACACGGGAGTCGGTGGAGGACTGGAACGGCTGTGCGTTGGCCATGACCGCCCCGCCGAGCCAGACGCCCGGGACGACCGGCGCCAGCCCGAAGGCCATGAAGTTGACACCCTTGCTGGACGAACCGCCCGAGGAGTGGCTCACCACGCCCGAGGTGTTGTGCTGGGTGTCCACTTTGACGGTGGCGCCCTCGGCCATCCGCGCGTCCTGGGCGGCCTGCCGTGGGACGACCTCGGTGCCGGTGCCGGTGCCGGTGCCGGTGCCGCCGTCGTGATCGTCGGCTCGCGCCTTCCCCTTCCCCTTGCCCATGGCGGCCTCCGACTCGGCCAGCAACGCGGCCATGGCCTTGGCCCGTTCCACGGCCGCGGCCTGAGCCTTCACGGCCTCCGGGGAGACGAAGGTCTCGGGCAGGTCGGTGCCGTCCCGGGAGATGGTGACGGTGACGTCGTACCAGCCCTTGCCCTCCGGGCCCTCGACGGCGAAGGAGCGGCCCTGGCCGTAGAACGTCTCCGGCCGCCCGGCCAGCTCCTCGCGTATCTCGGCCACCGTCCCGTCGGACCGTCCGACGACCGTCCCCAGGGCGGTGGACACGAACTCGTGCCCGGTGAGCCCGTACGCCGTGGAGAGCCCCGCCGCCCGTAACTCCCGCAGGTACGGCGGCAGTCCGAGCGGCGGATGGGAGGAGCCGGGCCCGCTGCCGGTCGGACGGGGGACCGGCCGACGTGTGCCCGCCCGCCGGGGGCGTGTCGTGGTGGCGGCGCGGGGCAGGGCGTTCTCCACGCCTTCCTCGGACTCCTCCGCCGCCTCGTCGATCGCGGGAAGCACCGCAGGCAGCCGGGTGGCGGCACTGCTCTCGGGCAGTTCCTCAAGGGTGGGCAGCACGGCAGGGGCGGGCCTCGGCGCACGCGTGGCGCCCGCCACGCCCTCGG
>LRTP01000595.1 GCA_001550305.1 Streptomyces diastatochromogenes | reverse complement strand
ACGGCCGCCTCACCGCCGGACGGGTGCAGGCCGAACAGCCCCCTACCCACTCACTACGCCAACCGGACGAAAAACACCTAAATCATGATAGACCTATCTTGTAAGAACCAACTTCAGGACAGTCCCTTGTTCCGAGTCCGCGCTATTGGGGGATGGTGACCAGGATGCGGCCGTGACCACCGCCGGCGTCGACGTGGTCGTGGGCCTTGGCGATGTCGTCCAGCGGGTAACAGTCGCCGACGGCGACAGTAAGGGCGCCGACGGCGGCGGAGGAGGTGAGGTCGCGGGCAGCCTGGCGCTTGGCCTCGCCGGGGAAGTCGCCGCTGCCGAGCAGCCGCAGGGTGACGTTATTGAACAGCAGCGGCCAGAAGGGGATCTCAGTGCGGTCCGCGCGGATGGCGTAGGCGGCGATGACGGCGTTGTTGGCGGCGACGGCGTTGTCGAGATCGGCGTTGTCGGACAGCGCGACCTCGATGATCCGGTCGACGCCCCGCGGCGCGTACGAGCGGATGGCCGCGGCGGGGTCGCCGGTATCCAGGGCGACGGCGTGGGAGACGACGGCCGGGTCGACGCGGTCGAGGTCCGCGGTGCGGCGGACGGTCGCGATCACAGTCGCGCCAGCCCAGTGGGCGAGCTGGGCGGCCAGGGAGCCGACGCCGCCAAGGACTCCGTGGACCAGGACCAGTTGGCCGTCGACCGGGCCGTCGGCGAAGACGGTGCGGTGGGCGGTGATGCCGGGGATGCCGAGGCTCGCCCCCAGCTCGTCACTCAGATGATCTGGCAGAGGTACGGCTTGGTGGTCGGGACGACGGTGTACTGGGCGGCCGTGCCGAAGGGGCGGTAGGACTGGGCGCCGTATACCCAGACCCGTTGTCCGACGCGGCGGGCGTCGACTTGGGCGCCCACGGCGTCGATGACTCCGGCGGCGTCGCTGTGCGGGATCACCCGTGCATAGGGCATGGACGAGCCGAGCCAGCCGCGCCGTTTCTTGGTGTCGCCGGGGTTGACGCCCGAGACGGTGACGCGGACGCGGACCTCGCCGGGGCCGGGGACGGGATCAGGTAGTTCGCCGACGTGCAGGAAATCGGCGGCGGGGCCCTGGGCGTCGTACCAGGAAGCAAGCATGGGGGTACCTCCGTGGGCAGTCAGCTCGCGGGAGCGGCGGGCGCATGTGGATCGCTGTTGGTGCATGCGGTGTCGAATGCGGGCGGTTCCTCGCCGAGGGTCTCGCGCAGCCAGGTCCGTTCGGCGCGGCTGGTGGCGCGGGCGGTGAGCAGCATGCCCCGCCGGTAGGGGTCGGCGACCTCCTCGGCACGCAGGGGCCGCTCGTTGTCGTAGAAGAAGCTCGCCGGTTCTTCCAGGAACTCCAGCCGTCTGCGCAGCACCGTGTGCTGTTCGGCCGCGTCGGGCAGGTGGGAGAGGAATGCCAGGACGATGTAGAACCGGGTGAAGTCGGTGATCTCGTGGTCGGCGGGCTTGCGCAGGCGCTGAAGCATTTCGGCCCGTCCGGCCGCGGTCAGGCTGAGCACGTACCGGGCCGCACCCGCGGCCGGGTCGGCGCGCCGTTCGATCAAGCCCGCCCTGGTCAGACGATTGATCGCCGGATACAGGCTGCCGTCACTGACCGGCCGCGTATAGCCGGTCAGCTGTGAGACGCGGCGGCGCAGCTCGTGTCCAGGCAGGGGTCCCTCGGCGAGGAAGCCGAGTATCGCGAGTTCCAGCATGAGTCCATCTTCGCACGCAAACATCGAACCGATGTGAACATCGATTCGATGTTACGCTAGGTATCCGCCCAAACGTCTCTGGAGAGGCACAGCAAGATGCCACCGCAGTCCACCGAGTCAGTGATGAACCGTTTCGTCGAGTTCATCAACACAGGCAACGAGGATCTCGCCCGCGAGGTCATTTCTCCGGACGCGGTGTTCCACGCGCCAAGCCACCCGGAACCACTGCGGGGGCCCGATGGGTACATGGAAGTCATCGGGATGATGCGCAGCGCCTTCCCCGACGTCCAGTGGACGCTGGAGGAGACAGTCACCGAAGGCGACACTGTGGCCGCGCGGTTCACCATGCAGGGAACCCACGACGGTGAATTCTTCGGGATCCCGGCGAGCAGCAACAAGATCTCCGTGCAGGCCATGAACTTCTACTACCTGGCCGACGGCCGGATCGTCGGCGAACGGGGCCAGCCCGATCTCCTCGGGGTGATGCAGCAGATCGGTGCCGTACCGGCGCCGTGAACCTCGTAGCGCCGGGTGAGCCTTCTGCCGCCGTATGGCGCGGTGGCAGAAGGCGAAGGCCCGCACCGGAGCGCGGGCGGCTGGCGCGGGTTCACCGCAAGAGGCCGGTCATCTTCTTGATCCGGCGTCTTCGCGCAGACAGCACCTGTTGCGGCGAGAGCTTTACACCTTGTCACCGCTGACGTGACCGAGCCGGGTACGGAACTGCTCGCTCTACGGCGAATACCGCAACCCTCGAATACCGCAACCCTCGAATACCGACAGTCCACCAGTGCGCCCGCCGAACCCGGCGCCATCCCGGTCACCCTCATGCGCCACCCGGCGGCCCCGTCGTCCGCAGCCATCCCCACCCCAGACCACGGGGCCGTGCCTGCGACTTGGGCGCCCTGACCCGACGAACAACTACCTGCCCAAAAAGGCCCGTGCTCCCTGCGAACGCAGCAGGGAGCACGGGCCTTTTGTGTTTTCGCCCGCTGTCACGCCGGCTGTTGTTCCTGCTGGCTCAGCTCGAGCAGCAGTTCGCGGTACTCCTCAGGATGCTGGTTGCGCAGGACCGCCATCCACACGCGTGCGCCCAGGACGAAGTCGGCGGAGGTCATCTTGAGGTGCAGGTGTTGGACGCAGAAGGTGGCATCGTCGTACGGCAGCCGCTTCGGCTGGCCCCCCTCACCCTGCTCCGACCTGTCCGCTTCGGCGTCGGCGACGGCTGTCGGAGACGGGCTTCCGACAGGGGTATTAACGGCGTTAACGGTTGCCGGAGTGTCCGAGCCCGCCGCGGCTGAGTCCTCGAGGGTATTAACGGCGTTAACGGTGGGGGTGTTGCTTCCCGTCTCCGCGGGCTTGCCCCGACGCTGGCGCGGGGGCTTAACGGCGTTAATAGTCTTCTGCGCCTCTGCCGCCTGCTGTCCCTTGGGGAGTCGGCCGATACGACGGGCCGGCTCCACCTTCAACTCGCCCCTCTCCACCTTCTTCTGAAGGTCCGGAGTGAGCTCCAGCAACGCCAGACGCTGAGAAACCCACGCCGGTGTCTTCCCCAGCCGCTTGGCGACCTGCCCCTGGGAACTGTGGACCTTCACGAGCTCCTGGACCGCCTTCGCCTGGTCCAGGGGAGCCACATCCTCGCGGTGGATGTTGGCGATCAGTGCGGACTCCAGGACGTCCGCCGCACTCGCCGCGAGGTCGTCGTTGACGTCGATACGCAGCTCTTCGAGGCCAGCCAGATGAGCGGCAGCCAGACGCCGGTTGCCGTCGATGACGACGTACTCGGCTTCCCCGAGCGCGTCGTCCTGCCCGGGGTGCGCCGCGAGGAACGCCGCTCGCCGCGCCACGGTGACCGGCTGGATCTGCCCCTTGGCCCGCAAGGAATCCGCGGTCTCTTCGAGGTTGGTGAGTTCTTCGCGCGGGTTGAACGGGTTGTGGGCCAGCAGCGCGAGCTCCACCTTGGCCGGCGGCCGCCTGCCCTCACCGTTCATGATCTGCGCGCGAGTCCGGATCCGGCGGGGAGGTTCCTGCCCGCCGTCCTCGGAGGCTTCCTCAATGTTGAAGCCGCGCGTGACCCGCTGCTGGCCGTCCCTGTTGCTGGTGTTCCTCATACCGCCAGTTCCTTCGCCAGGTCGCGCATCGCCTGCGCATGCTCGCTGTCCGGTGCGTACTCAAGCAGCGGGATTTCACCGTCTGCGGCCTCGCGGCCTTCCTTGAGGTCGCCGATCACCGCCAGGACGGGCGGGGAACTGCTCTTCTCCCACTCATCCTTGTTCTCCTTGACGAGCTTGCCGCGGCGGCTGTCGAAGGCGTTGACCACCAGACCCAGGTAGTCGACCTGGATACGGCCCTTCGCGCAGAGGTCTTCCATCTGCGACTTCAGGAGCCGGAAGGCGCGGTGTGAGGCCTTGTTGGCCCACACCGGCGTGATGACACCGGAGCGGTCGGCGAGCTCTCCCTCGCGCCGCCGCACGTAGTACAGGGCCGTGTCCATGTTCAGTCCGAGGCTGGGCGGGCCATCGATGATGATGACGTCGTACTCGTCTTCCAGTGGCTCCAGTGACCGCTCCAACGCGGCCTCGCTAAAGCTGACCTTGCTCAAGGCCACATCGCGCATGAAGGCGTCATCGGACGCCGGCAGCAGGTGAAGGCGCTCACCGAAGCGCTCGTGGTCCAGGGCGACCAGCAGGTCGTGGATGTCGCCCTTGGCGGTGCCGTCCATGTGCATGAGGAGCGTCTCGACGTCGTCCTCGTACATGAGGTCCTCGAAGCCGAGCTCGGACGTGAGGTGCCCCTGCGGGTCGTAGTCGACGATCAGGACCTTGTGGCCGGCCTCGGCCAGAGCCTGTGCGACCCCGGAGCTGATGAACGTCTTGCCGACCCCGCCCTTCTGGTTCGCCACTATGACCCGCACGACGGGCTGAGCCGTCAACGGCGTAGTGGGGGAGGGGTGGTTGTCCAGCCACAGGGTCAGCGCCTGCGCGAGACCCTTCACGTAGGTGACACCGCGATCCGTGCAGGCGGCCTTGAAAGCGTCCGGCTCGCCCTCAGGCAGGAACGTGCCCCAGGTCTTCGCGCCGTCGGTGGAGACCTCCGGCACCTCGGTCGCGGTGTACCAGGCCTTGATGGCGTGCTCGGCGGCGTCCTGGATGTCCATGCCGTGCTCGAATGCACGGATCTTGAGGTGTCTGCGCAACTTGGGGGTGAGAGCTGTAATTAGCTTCTCTCGTTCCCCGCGAGGGCTTGGGATGCTCATGTGGCCGAATATTACTAGGTCCGTCAATCGTTGGACCGCAACGGCTCCGATCTCACTCCTGCGTTGGCCGGCGTTGTTCCCCACCGCGCTGCACGCCGTACTCAGCGATCTGTCCGCCGACGAAGTGCCAGGTGGATTCCTGCTGACCTTCAGCGACCTGAGTTCCGCAGAACTCTCGTCGCCTAGAGTCACAAGATGGGGCCTGACCAGGGATGATGCGGTAAGTCACGGGAAGAAAAGGCGTGTCACTAGGCGCTGACGTTCTTGCTGGTCAGCGCGGGGGCGACCGCCAAGTGGCCCTTTGGTGCTGGGGCGTTGCTGTCACGCTACCCGATCACGTAGCGCATCTCGCGCCCCGTCACCTTGCGCCGAGGGTGGCCAACAAAGGGGGCGAAGAGGGGCGTAACACCCTCGTCCCTTGAGGCTTTTCCGGAGAGGGATGCCCATCCGGCCAGCTTCCTGACCAGTGGGAATGCCGACGCCTAGTGCGGCCTCCGGAGGGGAACGGGCCACCCGGTGTCAGGGGCGGCCTCGCCTGCCTCACCAGTGACGCAGTCCTGTGGGGGAGGCCAGGCCCGAGCTTTCAGGGAGCGAAGCTACAACACTTTCCGTAATCCTTACCGGTCCTCCCCCGTTGACACTCCGCGCCCGTCCTCCTAGGGTCACGCCTACGTTCCGAACGTGTGACGACATTTCGAACGGTTGAAAGGCAACTGCCCTGTGCATCACCGGAGTTGGAACACGTGTGG
>LRTP01000594.1 GCA_001550305.1 Streptomyces diastatochromogenes | reverse complement strand
CACGCCGCCCCGCCTCGTCACGGTCGTGGGCCGGCACTGCGAGGCCGGCGACGTCCTCGCGGACGAGGTGGCGCTGCCCGGCGACATCCACCCCGGCGACCTCCTCGCCGTCCCGGCGGCCGGCGCGTACCACCTGTCCATGGCGTCCGGTTACAACCTCGTGGGCCGCCCGCCGGTGGTCGCGGTCTCCAACGGCATCGCGCGTGTGCTCGTACGCCGTGAATCACAGGACGACATGAACCGCCGGGACATCGGACTGTAGCGCCGCGTCCCTTCCCTGGACCTCCGCCGAACTCCCCCTCGGCGGAGGGCTGCCCACTGTGCACCACGGGCAGTCCGAAAGATCACTGAACACCCCCTATCCGCATCCCTCTCTGTGTGAGGACGAGGTCTCGATGACCGTCGAAAACACCGTCGGCCTGATCGTGGCCGTCTCCCTGCTCGCCTACCTGATCGTCGCCCTGATCAAGCCGGAGAAGTTCTGATGTCCGCTCCCGTCGCGACCCGGCCCGCGCCCGTGCCGGACTTCCCTCCGCCCGGCCCGGGGCAGCCGCGCCGGATCGGCGCCGGAATGCTCGATCCGACGCAGCTGTGGCGCGCGCTTCCCCAGGCGCTGCGCAAGCTGAATCCGGTCACCCTGTTCCGTAATCCGGTCATGTTCGTGACCGAGGTCGGTGCCGCGCTGACCACGGGCATCGCGGTGGTCCACCCCAGCCTCTTCGGGTGGCTGATCACCGGCTGGCTGTGGCTGACGGTGGTCTTCGCCAACCTCGCCGAGGCCGTGGCCGAGAGCCGCGGCAAGGCACAGGCCGACTCGCTGCGCAGGACCCGGCAGCAGACCACCGCCTGGCGGCTCGCGGGCTGGGAGCCCGGGGCGACTCAGGACGCCTACGTCGAAGAGGCCGTCGCCGCGTTTGAGTTGAGGCGCGGCGACATCGTGTCCGTACCGGCCGGGGAGCTGATCCCCGGCGACGGCGACGTCATCCAGGGCGCGGCGAGCGTCGACGAGTCGGCGATCACCGGTGAGTCCGCGCCGGTCATCCGCGAGTCGGGCGGCGACCGCAGCGCGGTCACCGGCGGCACTCGGGTGCTCTCCGACCACCTCGTCGTCCGGATCACCCAGGAGCCCGGGGAGAGCTTCCTGGACCGGATGATCGCCCTGGTCGAGGGCGCCAACCGGCGGAAGACCCCCAACGAGCTGGCGCTGAACCTGCTGCTGGTCATGCTGACCTTCGTCTTCCTGGTCGCGGTCGTGACCCTGCAGCCGATGGCGATCTTCTCCAAGGACGCGATGGCCGCCGCGCACGACACCGCGGCGCTGACCTCGAACGGTGTCACCGCCATCGTGCTGGTCTCGCTGCTCGTCTGTCTGATCCCGACCACGATCGGCGCGCTGCTCTCGGCGATCGGCATCGCGGGCATGGACCGGCTGGTGCAGCGCAACGTCCTTGCCATGTCCGGCAGGGCGGTCGAGGCGGCCGGTGACGTCAACACCCTGCTGCTCGACAAGACCGGCACGATCACCTTCGGCAACCGGCGGGCGAGCGCGTTCCTCCCGGTCGGGGCGGTCCCCATGGAGCGGCTGGCGCAGGCCGCGCTCCTTTCCAGCTTGGCCGACGAGACGCCCGAGGGCCGTTCCATCGTCGAGTTCGCCTACGAGAAGCACGAGTTGACCGAGCGGGTCGCGAACGGCGCCGAGTGGGTGCCGTTCACCGCCGCCACCCGTATGTCGGGAGTCGACCTTCCCAGCGGTCAGCGGCTGCGCAAGGGCGCGGCGGCATCGGTCGCGGCGTGGGTGCGCGAGCAGGGCGGCGAGGTTCCGCTCGCGCTGGAGGCGACCGTCCAGCAGGTCTCCGCGTCGGGCGGCACGCCCCTGGCCGTGGCGCAGTCCACGAGCGACGGCCGCGCCGAAGTACTCGGTGTCGTCCACCTCAAGGACGTCGTCAAGCCGGGTCTGCGCGAACGCTTCGACGAGCTGCGCCGGATGGGCATCCGTACGGTGATGATCACCGGCGACAACCCGGTGACCGCCAAGGCGATCGCCGAGGAGGCGGGCGTCGACGACTTCCTGGCCGAGGCCACGCCCGAGGACAAGCTGGAGCTGATCAAGCGGGAGCAGGCCGGCGGTCACCTCATCGCGATGACGGGCGACGGCACGAACGACGCACCGGCGCTCGCGCAGGCGGACGTGGGCGTGGCGATGAACACGGGTACGTCGGCCGCCAAGGAGGCCGGCAACATGGTCGACCTCGACTCGGACCCCACGAAGATCATCGAGATCGTCGAGATCGGCAAGCAGCTCCTCATCACCCGGGGCGCGCTCACGACCTTCTCGATCGCCAACGACATCGCCAAGTACTTCGCGATCCTGCCCGCGATGTTCGCCGCGGTGTACCCGGGGCTCGACCGGCTCAACATCATGGCCCTGCACTCGCCGCTGTCCGCGATCCTCTCCGCGGTCGTCTTCAACGCGGTGGTCATCGTGGCGCTGATCCCGCTCGCCCTGCGCGGTGTCCGCTACCGGCCTTCCTCAGCCTCTGCCCTGCTCACCCGCAACCTGTGGATCTACGGACTCGGCGGCGTGGTCGCCCCGTTCCTGGCCATCAAGTTCATCGACTTCGCCCTCGTCCAGTTCATCCCGGGAATCTGACCATGACACGCATCCCGCACTGGCTCGCCCAGCACATCGCAGCGCTCCGGGTGGTCCTCGTCCTGACGCTCCTGACCGGCCTGGCCTATCCGCTGGCCATGGTGGCGGCGGCCCAAGTCCCCGGACTCGACGGCAGGTCGGAGATCACCGGCGCCGACGGCAGACCGGCCGGGTCCTCGCTCATCGGCCAGTCCTTCACCGACGCCAAGGGCAGCCCGGTCAAGAAGTACTTCCAGTCCCGGCCCTCCAACGCCGGTACGGGATACGACGCCACGGCGTCGGGGGCCGGCAACCAGGGCTCCGAGTCCGTCGTCGACACCACGGACAAGCCGAGCCTGCTCACCCTGGTGTGCGGGCGCAGCAAGGCGGTCGGCGACCTCGAAGGCGTCGACGGTTCGCGTCCGTACTGCACGGACGACGGCGTCGGCGCGGTCCTCGGCGTCTTCCACGAGGGTGGCACGAGCGGCCGTATCACCAAGGTGGTCAGCCTCGACCAGGCCTGCCCCGCGCGGCCGTTCGTCGCCACGTACAAGGGAGTTCGTGTCTCGTGCGCGAAGCCCGGCGCGGACTACAGCCACGCCGTGACCGTCCCCGTGCGTGGTGACGCCCCGGCGAACCCGGTCGTCCCCGCCGACGCGGTCACCGCGAGCGGCAGCGGTCTCGACCCGCACATCAGCCCGGCGTACGCGAAGCTCCAGGCGCCGCGCGTCGCGCATGAGCGGGGCGCGAGCGTGGCCGACGTACGGGGGCTGATCGCGAAGTACACCACCGGGCGTGCGCTCGGTGTGCTCGGTGAGCCGGGCGTCAATGTCGTCGAGCTGAACATCGCGCTCGACCGTAAGTACCCGACGACCGCGACATCCGCGTCGTCTCCGAAGCAGGGAGCCTGATCATGGCGGCCTGGATCCAGGCATCGATCATTCTCGCCGTGGTCGTGGGACTGCACGTCCCGCTCGGCGACTACATGGCCCGCGCGCTCGACGGGAGAAAGCACTGGTGGGGAGAGAAGACCCTCTATCGCGTCTGCGGCATCGACCCGGACAAGGAGCAGACCTGGCGGCACTACCTCACCGCGCTGCTCGCCTTCTCCGTCATGAGCATCGCGGCGCTCTTCGCCCTGTTCACCCTGCAGGGCAAGCTGCCCTGGTCGACCGGGCACGAGGGCATGCCGTGGCGGCTCGCGCTGCACACCGCCGTCTCCTTCACGACCAACACCAGCTGGCAGAACTACGCCGGTGAGTCCACCACCGGACATCTCGCCGTGTTGGCGGGCCTGGGCGTCCAGGCGTTCGCGTCGGCGGCGGTCGGTATCTGCGTGGCTCTCGCGCTGGTCCGGGGCCTGGTCCGGCGGTCCACCGACGACCTCGGCAACTTCTGGGTCGACCTGCTGCGTACGATCTTCCGGATCCTGGTCCCGATGGCGGTCCTCGGCGGCCTGATCCTGATGGCGGGCGGTGTCATCCAGAACCTCGGCGGCGGACACACCTTCACCACGGTCGCGGGCGGCAAGCAGACGATTCTCGACGGGCCGGTGGGCTCCTGGGAGCCGATCAAGCTGTTCACCGGTGACGGCGGTGGCGTCTTCAACGCCAACAGCGCCCACCCCTTCGAGAACCCGAGCGCCTGGACCAACGCCTTCGAGATCGTGCTGATGCTGCTCATCCCGACGGCCTGCGTCCGTATGTTCGGCCGGATGATCGGCAGCCTGAAGCAGAGCTGGACCCTGCTCACGGTCGTCGGCATCCTCTTCGGCCTGCTCCTCGCCGCGGGCACACTCGCGCAGAGCGCCCACACCGGCACGGTCACCCAGGCGGTCGGCGGACCGTACGAGGGCACCGAGACCCGCTTCGGCATCCCGGGCTCGACACTCTTCGGCGTGGGGGCCACGGGTTCCGCGGACGGCGCGGCCAACTCCTCGTACGACAGCTTCTCCAGCCTCGGCGGCGGTGTGCTGCTGTCCGCGATGATGCTCGGCGAGATCGCCCCCGGCGGCACCGGCAGCGGGCTCTACGGCCTGATCATGGTGGTCCTGGTGGCCGTCTTCATCGGCGGTCTGATGGTCGGCCGCACGCCCGAGTACCTGCGCAAGCGGATCGGGTACGGGGAGATGCGGTGGGTGGTCGTGTACGCGCTGATCCCGCCGACCGTGATCCTCGCGTGCACGGGTGTCGCGCTCGCCTTCGACGACGGCCAGACCTCCATGGGGAACCCTGGGGCACACGGCCTGACCGAACTCATCTACGCGTACACCAGCAATACCAACAGCAACGGCAGCGCGATGGCCGGCTTCAACGGCGCCACCGACTTCCACAACCTGCTGATGGTGTTCGCGATGCTGGCAGGGCGGTATCTCCCGATCGTCTGCGTCCTGGCCCTGGCCGGTCGCCTCGCCAAGCAGCAGCCCGGCGTCGTCACGGTCGGCACGCTGCGCGCCCAGGGCGTCAACTTCGTCGTCCTGGCCACCGCCGCGGCCGTCGTCCTGGCACTGCTCAACTTCCTTCCGGCGCTGTCCCTCGGCACCATCGCCGACGGCCTGCTGTAGCGACCCGGCGCGGCGGGGCACCCTCGGCTCCGCTCGCGCACTGCTGCCCGTGCGGGCGCTCGGGACCGGCCTGTTGGAGTCGCGCGACCGGGTCGCCGCGGCCGTCGGCGTCCCGCTCGACGGCACCTGGCGTCCGCAGCCGAAGACGGCGTGACCGCACGAGCCGCAGGCCGCGCTCCGCGCGGTGCGCCTCATGTCATCCGACGAGGAAGGAGGTTGGCCCGTGAAGTTGGTGACATTCGACGACGTCACCGCCCGGGAGCTACAAGAACAGGGGACCCCGTGGCGCGCGAAATGGTCACGGCCTGCCTGCCGGCAGACGTCCATCAGGACCTGCGTGCCGCGATCGTAACGGCCCTGGCCTGACCTGAGAGGTCGGTTTCGCCCGCACCCGCAGATGACGCGCGGCGAGTACAGCAACGACAAAACGTCCCAGGTCCCAGGTGCTGGTTGCGCCGAGCGAGGCCGTGGCCACGCGCGGGAGGCGCAGCCGCGCGGGCAGGAGGGCCCAGTAGCGGCGGCGCCGAGCGGCCCACGC